>NZ_JBNNSR010000009.1:0-201701 GCF_050277925.1 Peribacillus sp. NPDC097264 | reverse complement strand
ACTTTCGTCATCATTTTGGGATGGTAAGAGCTACGTCCGCCACCATTATAGTGCTCGAAAAAGACTTTATCTTCTACTGATTCAATCATTTGATCGATTACACGCGCGACGTGGTAAGCTGGAATCAGATCCTGAATATCAAAAATCACAGTTGTTTGTTGATTATCATAGGGAATAAAAGTAGGTGTGACATTTCGTTTTTGGGGAACGACAGTTTCCTCATGTATGCAGAGTGGTAGTAAAGTTTGTTCCATGTTATAATTTTCTGTAGTAATCTTTGGATTGCTCATAAAAAATCGTCCTTTCTAAATGTTGTCTGGTAACTTCATTTTACTAAAAAGGGCGATTTTTTTGTGCATAAATTTATAAAAAAAAGGGGTTGCCCTAAAAGTCATATTCCTGACTTTTGGGACAGCCCCTACTAGTTTAGCGGTAATTTAGGAATTGTACATCAATTGATAATTCAGCACCACGGATGGCAGAGATGATGCCTTGCAGGTCATCCCTGTTTTTTCCGGTAACGCGAATTTGGTCGTCCTGAATTTGACTTTTGACTTTTAACCCACTGTTTTTAATGATGGTGTTGATTTTCTTTGCTTGTTCTTTATCGATACCTTGAATGAGTTTAGCGCGTTGACGGACAGTACCGCCGGAAGCCCCTTCTATTTTCCCGTAATCGAGGTTTTTGACGGGAACTCCACGCTTTATAAGTTTACTGATTAAAACATCTTTTAATTGATCAAGTTTATACTCGTCATCAGAAACCAAAACGAGGTCTTCCTTATCGATGGAAATCGTACTTAAGCTGCCCTTGAAATCATAGCGCGTTTGTATTTCTTTCATTGCCATGGTTACAGCATTTGTCACTTCCGAAAAATCTACTTTGGATACTATATCGAATGAATTTTCCTTTGCCATTACTTACCTCCAGCAGGTTTTATTTCTTTTATTATAGAGAAGATAGGTAAGGAAGACAACCATTCATTCTGTTAAGCAAGTGGACTTTGTCAAGGGGATACAGGAAAAAACGGGGGATGTCCCCCGTTATTTATGATCTGTTTTTTTGGAGTAGGAATGTTTTCCCGCTTTAAGATTTTCCTGGTAGGCAATGTTTTTTTCGGCGTTTCTCGCTTGGTTATCTTCGGGTCTTTTATTGTTATCTTTAGTGTGTGACATAATAAAAACTCCCTTCATAATCATGATCAATATGTATTGTTCACAATTATAAGAGGGAGTATGCATATTTATGATTTCACAGGGGTATCGTTTAAGAAGAAGATACCTACAGTACCAGGACCGGTATGTGCCCCGATTACTGAACCGATTGAATGGATCATGAAATTTGTCGTACCAAATTCATGTTGAATCACTTCTTTCCATTCCAATGCGGATTCTTCGTCATTGCCGTGAACAATACCAATTGTTTGAGTAGATAGATTTATGCCACGCTCATGCATTAATTCCATCGCTCTTTTCACTAATTTCTTTTTGCCGCGAATCTTCTCAAGAGGAACGAGTTTTCCATCCTCCACATTTAGTAGCGGTTTAATGTTTAATAACCCGCCAACAAGGGCAGATGTTTTGGATATACGTCCACCACGCGCCAAGTATTCAAGGTCACCTACCGTGAATAGGTGTTCCATGTGCTTGAGGAGAAAATTTATATGTGTTAAAATTTCTTCTTTAGAAGCTCCACTCTGAGCTAACTTGGCAGCTTGTTCAACGACCATGCCAATGCCTAATGATGCGCATTTCGAGTTAATGATCTCTATGTCCAAATCAGGGTATTCTTCCTTCACCTGGTTATGAATCATAACGGCTGTTTGGTACGTTCCGGATAGTTCAGAGGAAAAGGCAATATAAATGCCCTGTTTTTTTTCTTTGGCAAACTCCGTGAATATTTCCAAGAAATGTTCCGGAGAAACTTGTGAAGTTTTTGGAGCCTTGCCATCAAGCATGGCTTGAAAAATCTCCTTAGAATTAATGGTAACGATGTCTTCATAATTTTGCCCATCCAAATGAACTTGTAGGGGGATCAATGTTACATTGTTTTCTTGATAGAAAGACAATGGCAAGTCACATGCACTATCCGCAAGAATCGTGATAGCCATAATACACCCGCTTTCTTTTTACATATTTTAGTAAATGTGTGTTTTACTCTATTTAGTTTAGCATGTAACGGTGAAATTTCAATCACTACGACTATAGAAAGAGAAAATAAGGGGAATTGGCCACTAAAAATAGGATATATTGGAGGTTTTTTGGTTGTATGGTAATGAAATAAAGAAAATTCTAATTGTCATAATTGGTGCATTACTGAATGCTGTTGCAATGAACTTTTTTCTGATTCCTGCAAATGTTTATGCAAGTGGATTCACAGGGGTAGCGCAGTTATTATCAAGTATTATTGGATCCTTTGCACCATTTAATGTATCGACTGGTATCTTACTCTTTCTATTGAATATTCCAGTCACTATTCTTGCCTGGAGGAAGGTTGGGAAGTCCTTCACTTTTTATAGCTTCCTCAGTGTTATATTAATGAGTTTATTTATGGAAATCATCCCGCTAACACGATGGTCCCCAGACATTTTGTTGAATGCTGTCTTTGGTGGTGTGATCGCTGCGGTCGGAGTAGGGATTACATTGAAATTCGGGGCATCGACAGGTGGTATGGATATTATCGCCATGCTTTTATCACGCAAGAAGGACAAGCCTGTAGGAACTTACTTATTTCTTTTGAATGGAATCATCATCGTCACAGCCGGAGCGGTATATGGACCTGAAAAGGCCTTGTATACCCTCGTTACGCTTTATACTTCAACACGCGTGGTAGATGCTATACATACTCGCCATGAAAAGTTGACAGCCATGATCATAACGAAGCAAAGCGAGGAACTGAAGCAAGCCATCCATGCTAAATTGGTTCGCGGCATTACAAGGCTCCCTGCTAAAGGAGCTTTCACCAATGAAAGTAAGGAAATGTTGATGATCGTCATTACTCGGTATGAATTGTATGATTTGGAGAGGATTATTCAAGAAGTCGATCCTCATGCCTTCACCAACATTATTGAAACGTCGGGAATCGTTGGTACGTTCCGAAGGGAATGAACAGTAGGATTTTTACCATATTTTTCATTACTGTTACACTTCATTGACAAATGGATAAATATTGGTGTTTTACGTTTGAGGCTTATCCCAAACGGCTAATGTACTAGCGTATCGCCAATAAATCTTGTTGAAGGAGTGATGAACAATGGCTAAGAATGAAAAGATGAGTAGGGAAGAAGCTGGACGCAAAGGCGGGGATGCCACTTCGAACAATCACGATAAGGACTTCTACCAAGAGATTGGACGCAAAGGCGGAGAAGCCACCTCCGATTCTCATGATAAAAGTTTTTATAAAGAAATCGGTAAAAAAGGCGGAACAACAAGAAATAACGATTAAATACGAGAAAAGCCTCCAGGATCCTGGAGGCTTTTCCTTTTTACTTTAGATGGTTTTCCAACTTTTCCTGAAGTTCACGCAACTGTTCTTTTTCGGCATTATTCGTATTGGCATTAGCCGAAGAAAGAGCATTTTTGGCGATTTCCACAGTTTTTTGCTGGTCGCCACCAGGCTCAGAGTGGAGAGCTTCTTCAACAAAGTCCCGAGCGTTCTGGAATAATTTGTTTCCCATTAGAAGCCACCATAGCTTTGTTCTGACATAATACGTAATCTGTCTTTTTCAGCCTCTGCATACGTAGTGTGATAAGGGATTTTTTCAGCGTGTTTGGCAACACTTTCTTTGCCTTGCTGTACAAAACGTTTTGATTTTGTTCCCATTATATCTCCTCCGAATCTGAGCTTTTTGACAACGATGTTTGCTGTTGTCCCTACTAGTGTGGCTCAATGAATGGAATTTATGAAGGGAAAAATGTGTTATTTCAGATTAAATTTTTCCTCAAGGAAAATGGCAATGCCATCTTCCTCATTGGTCAAGGTTGTCGTGTTGGCTACGTTTTTCACCAATTCTATGGCATTACCCATGGCGACACCCGTTCCTGCGTAGTCAAGCATTTCCAAGTCGTTGTCCTCATCCCCGAATGCGATGATCCGGTCTTTTGGAATGTCCAGGTAATTGGATACACGTTGAAGCCCAACAGCCTTGCTTAATCCACTTTTTATGATTTCGATGATGTGAAAGGGCTCTGACCAACGTCGGTGATCAACCAATTCAGCATGAACATCCGATAGATGCTGCCGAATTTGCCCGACATATTCGCTATCTGTATGGATGAGCATAGAGGTAGGCGAATCGTTTAGGTAGTTTCGCAGGTCCCCGCTAGTCATTTTTGGATTCCCTACATTGAACATATTCATCAATTTTTCGTCATGATAATGGACATATAAATCATCCCTAACCTCTGCAATGATGTTATGATAGCTAAATTGGTCACAGGCCTCGACTATCTCTTTTGCAATCTTGATGTCGAGAGGTGAATGATACGTCCCCCAGCTTGTCTGCAAGGGATGGTGGACAAAGGCACCATTGAAATTGACGATAGGCGTTGTCAATCCCAACTCACGATAATAGAGTTCGCTTGAGCGGTAGGGACGGCCTGTCGCAATCATGACTTCATGTCCATCCTCTTTCAGTTTTAAAAGGGTCTGTTTAGTGCGGGGGGAAATGGATTTTTTATCAGTAAGTAATGTTCCATCAAGATCCAATACAATTAAATGCTTGTCATTCATCTATGGCACCTTCTGTTCTTTTTTGATTTTATTATAGGCGAATATTGTTAAGTTTAGTGTACTGAAATTGTAAATGTTTTTCATTCTTTATGCATTCTTGTATGATATTACTAAATGAAAGGGTTATAATAATCCCGAGATTATACGACTTACTTAAATAGGTTTTTTAATAAAATTTTGGTTGTTCCATATAGGGGCAATCAGCATTATAACATGAATGATTCGGAGGGGTCGAATTGGTGATCATCGAAAAAGAAGTAATAGGGCACATTCCTGTTTTACATGTTAGCGAACGGTCCATTTTCAATAAGGAACTGCCGCTAGTCATTTTTATACACGGATTTCAGAGTGCAAAGGAACACAATCTCCATTATGCATATTTAATGGCTGAAAAGGGCTTTCGCGTGATTCTTCCCGATGTTGTCTACCATGGAGAGAGGGAAACGGGGGAAAGCGAATCCGAGTTGATGCCTCGTTTTTGGGAAATGGTATTACAGAGCATCAAAGAGTTGCCCCTACTTAAAGATGATTTACTTTCCCGTAAATTAATCGATCCTAAAAGGATTGGCATAGCCGGCAGCTCAATGGGTGGGATTGTGACCAATGGGGCGTTAGCGACTTATGATTGGTTATCGGCGGGCGTGAGCTTGATGGGGAACCCTTCATATGTTTCGTTTGCCGAGCTTCAAATAGGGGAGATGAAAAAAAGGGAGATTAGCTTTCCCCTATCGGAAGAGGAAATCACACAAGCGATTGCACAACTTAAACCATTTGACCTAAGCTTGAATCCCGACAGGCTCGCTAATCGGCCACTATTGTTTTGGCATGGAGCAAAAGATCATGTGGTTCCTTATCAATATGCATATCGCTTTTATGAAGAGGTTAAATCAAGTTATAATGAAGGGGATAATAGAATTAATTTCATTCTCGACAAGAAAGCATCTCATAAGGTAAGCAGAGAAGGTGTGCTTCAAACGGCGAACTGGTTTGAGAAACATTTATTGCCAACTATACAAAAAGCTTAATGGAACGCGAAAAATCTGTTATGATTCTAATATGTAGATAGTGTAAACCGTTTTAACTATCAGCACCCGGTATGAATGACGGGGATAATTGATTATAAAAGGAGTGATTAAGATGGATCAAGATACAAAAGACATTATTATGGGAGCTTTGGAACAGGTTATTGACCCGGAGCTTGGAATAGATATCGTCAATCTAGGCTTGGTATATGATGTGGATATGGACGAGGCAGGACTAACGACTGTGAAGATGACCTTGACGGCTATGGGCTGCCCATTAGCTGGTACAATTGTCGATCAAGTGAAATTGGTGCTTGAAGATATTCCGGAAGTGAAAGAAACGGACGTGCAAATTGTGTGGAGTCCACCATGGTCCAAGGACCGCATGTCCAGATATGCAAAAATCGCATTAGGCATAAAATAAATTCCATGTAAAAGAATGAATAGAGAGCCAGTCAAAAAACGGTGAATCCGCATTTTGTGGACCAGCTTTTTATTGGCTTGGCTTTTTCTAATACATGAGGGCTAGGAGTGGTTAATTGACCAGTCAAATAAAAGATTCTTTAGATAGGCCATTAAGAGATTTGAGAATTTCCGTCATCGATCGTTGCAACTTCCGTTGTCAATATTGTATGCCGGCTGAAATTTTTCATGAGAATTTCCAGTTCCTCCCGAAGAGCGAGCTTTTATCATATGAAGAAATTATAAGGATCTCTAAAATATTCGCAAACTTAGGTGTGAAGAAGTTAAGGTTGACGGGCGGGGAACCGCTGTTACGCAGAAATCTTACCACGCTTATTTCCGAACTTGTCTTGATTGAAGGAATAGAAGATATAGGGTTGACCACCAATGGCGTGTTCCTGAAGAAGCATGCGGCCGATTTAAAGGCAGCAGGTTTACAACGAGTGAACATCAGCCTAGACAGTCTGGATGACGAGTTGTTTAAAAAGATGAATGGCAGAAATATCGGGATAAAACCGGTTCTGGAAGGCATCGCCGCTGCTAAAAAGGCAGGACTTGGCGTCAAGGTCAATATGGTGGTGAAAAAAGAAACGAATGAATCTCAAATCCTGCCAATGGCTCGTTTTTGCAAACAGGAAGGCATTCAACTGCGATATATAGAATATATGGATGTTGGCCATACAAATGGTTGGCAACTAAAAAATGTGGTAACGAAAAAGGAACTGCTCGAGATGCTACAGCAAGAATTCGAATTGGAACCTGTGGAAGAAGATTACTTTGGGGAAGTTGCTAAGCGTTTCCGTTATAAAGGAACAACAACTGAAGTAGGATTCATCACGTCGGTTTCGGAATCATTCTGTTCAAGTTGCACGCGTGCACGTCTCTCTGCAAACGGTAGCATATATACTTGCTTATTTAATGGGAAAGGCCATGACTTGAAGTCATTGGTTCGTTCAGAGATGTCGGATGAAGAATTAACAGACCACATCATCTCGATTTGGAATCATCGAGATGACCGTTATTCGGACGAGAGGGTAGCGGGCACTTTGAAAAAACAAGAAAAAATAGAAATGTCCTTTATTGGTGGTTGATTTTTAAAGGACAAGTTAAAAATACGGGATGGCAGATGCCATCCCGTATTTTTTTGTATGTGCATCGTTTGGTTAATGAATAAATTATACGGGTTTTATGCATGTATATGATGGAACAAGATATTAAATGATCCCTGGGTCAATACAATTGGATGGATACCGTCGATATCCCCGCAACCTTTTCATGTTGTAGGCATATAATTGCTGGTGGTCGGGGGACGGATATGGAGGTTGTGAAATGAATAAACAAGGCAATGAATGAACTACTGGTGATTTTAGCAACAAGAAAGGGTTAAATCTAAGACGTTGTTCATAAATGGGCTGTGAATGGAAAAAAATATATCAAAGAATAGTAGCAAAAGATAGAATTTTGTATATAATTTAATAATTTTATAAAAATACATTTGATTTTATTTTTATTCAATCATATAATAATAGAATCAAAGAATGACAGGGACTAGAATATAGGAGTGGTTTTATGAACGTTTCAATTGTCGGAGCTACAGGATATGGTGGATTGGAGCTAATAAGGTTCCTGGCTAATCATCCTCATTTACAAATAGAATCATTACATACTTCATCCCAATTTGGTCGGAGTATCCATGAAGAAAATCCGCATTTAATGCATATGAAAGATAAATTGGAAGCCATTGATCCGGAAAAAATCGCAAAAAAATCTGATATTGTTTTTCTCGCTACGCCTTCAGGTGTTTCCTCACAACTGATTTCGCAATTTTCTGATCTTGACTTGAAAGTAATCGATTTGTCAGGGGACCTCAGGCTTCAAACTCCAGGAGAATATGAACGTTGGTATAAAAAAGAGGCTGCCCCTCAATCCATCCTTGAAAAAGCTATATACGGTCTAGCAGAATGGAATGCCGAGGAAATCAGGCAATCCACTATTATTGCAAACCCAGGTTGTTACCCCACCGCTACATTGCTTGGCCTTGCCCCTTTATTTACGGAAGGATGGGCTACAGGTTCAGATGTCATTATCGATGCTAAATCAGGGGTGTCCGGGGCAGGGAAGTCTCCTTCGGTCGTAACGCATTATAGTGAAATGAATGAAAATTTCAAAATATACAAGGTGAACCAGCATCAACATATACCGGAAATTGAGCAACAGCTTGGACGCTGGTCGAAAGATTTACAGCCGATATCTTTTAATACCCATCTTGTCCCGATGACGAGAGGGATCATGGCCACAATGTACGTTAAATTAAACCGGCAAACTTCAACGGCCGAATTAAGGGATTTGTATGAAACCATTTATGATAAACATCCATTTGTTCGAATACAGCCAATAGATCACTTTCCTTCTACAAAACAAGTATATGGCTCGAATTTTTGCGATATAGGTGTTGCTTATGATGAAAGAACAGGAAGGGCAACGATTGTTTCGGTGATTGATAATTTAGTGAAAGGCGCTGCTGGGCAGGCCATTCAAAACGCAAATCTTTTAATGGGGATTGAAGAAACAACAGGATTATGGAACACCCCGCTTTATCCATAAAATTTCTTGGAGGGAAATAATGAATACATTACAGCAAGTTGAAACAATCAAACAAATTGAAAAAGGAAACATCTTAATTCCACAAGGATTTAAAGCGTCAGGCGTTCATGCAGGTTTACGTTACTCCAAAAAAGATATTGGCGTCATTTTTTCGGACGTCACGGCCTCAGCTGCTGCCGTTTATACACAGAATGTCGTTCAGGCGGCCCCAATCGATGTGACGAAAGACAGTATTTCCGTCACCGGCAAAATTCATGGCATCATTGTGAATAGTGCCTGCGCGAATGCATGCACTGGAAAGCAAGGGCTAAAGGATGCGCTTGAAATGCGAAAGCTTACGGCACAAAAGTTTGGCTTGGAAGATCATGCTTTTGCTGTTGCTTCAACGGGAGTCATTGGTGAGTACTTGGATATGGAAAAGATCAAAAAGGGAATAGATTTACTCGAGATAGCTGATACACCAGGAGCCGCAGAAGACTTTGGTACCGCTATTTTGACGACGGATATCGTAACGAAGAGCTGTGGGTATGAAGCGGTCATTGACGGCAAGGTCGTAAAAATGGGCGGTGCAGCGAAAGGGTCGGGGATGATTCATCCTAACATGGCTACGATGCTTGGATTCATTACGACGGATGCAGCCATTGAACCGGCCGATTTACAGCAGGCGTTATCTAGCATAACCAACGATACCTTCAATCAAATCACGGTTGATGGTGATAGTTCCACGAACGATATGGTTCTGGTTTTGGCAAATGGAGAAGCAGGCAATGAACCATTATCCAAAGCACACCCGGAATGGTCCGTCTTCTTGAATTTATTGAAACAGACATCTGAAAACCTTGCTAAGCAAATTGCAAAAGATGGAGAAGGGGCTACGAAGCTAATTGAAGTCAATGTCCATGGAATGAATGAGAAAACCGATGCACAGATGATGGCAAAAACGATTGTGGGTTCAAATTTAGTGAAAACCGCAGCGTTTGGTTCTGACGCTAACTGGGGTCGCATTATCGCGGCCATGGGAAGAAGCGGAGTGGCCTTTCAACCTACACAAACAACAATCGCCTTTGGTGATATCGTAGTCCTGAAGGAAGGCGAACCGGTACAGTTTTCCGAAGAAGAGGCGAAAGTCTATTTAGAAAATAAGAGTATAACGATTAATGTCTATTTACAAGATGGGAACGAATCAGGTACGGCATGGGGCTGCGATCTAACCTATGATTATGTGAAAATTAATGGGAGCTATCGATCATAAGGGGGATGAATGGGTGGACACTTTAGTCATCAAATGCGGCGGCAGCATTATTAATGAGTTATCCGAATCATTTTTTACGAGTATAAAAGAATTACAAAGCCGTGGGTATCAAATCGTCTTCGTTCATGGAGGCGGTCCGGATATCAATTCGATGCTTGAGAAATTCGAAATTGAACCAGTGTTCGAAGATGGGTTGAGAAAAACGACAACAGACGTGCTGGAAGTGGTTGAACTGATGCTGGCAGGTAAGTCTAATCGTTGCCTTGTACACAAGTTGGAAGAACACGGAATCAAAGCAGTTGGCCTCAATGGATCGGATGGCGGCATCCTGACCGGTGAGTTCATTGATAAAGAAAAACTAGGGGCTGTCGGTGAAATTCATCAGGTCGATACAGAACTATTGGAATTGTTTTTCGACAAAGGCTTCTGCCCAGTGTTGACGCCTATCTCCTCTACAGAAGATGGAAATAAACTGAATGTGAATGCCGATATGGCTGCAGGTTCAGTGGCGAAAGCCCTTTCGGCGGCCATGTGTTTATTTGTAACAGATGTTAAAGGGGTAATGAAGAATCATCAAGTCATCGAAAAGCTGACCGAATCGGAGACGCAAGATTTAATTACAGATGGCAGTATATATGGAGGAATGATTCCAAAGGTAAAGACTGCATTATCCGTGTTGAATAAGGGCGTCGAAGAAGTGATGATTGTAAGTGGAAAAGAGATCTTCTACGAGGATGGACAGTTCATCGGTACGAAATTTTTACAGAAAGAAGGGGTATTCAAATGAGTTCTTTATTTCCAACGTATGCAAGATGGGACATAGAACCAGAAACAGCGAACGGTACGAAGTTAATGAGTAAGAATGGGAAAGAGTATCTGGACTTTACATCAGGAATTGGAGTGCTGAATCTTGGTCATTGTCACGAAAAAGTGAAGAATGCCGTTACCCAGCAGTTGAATAAGTATTGGCATGTATCGAATATGTTCCAGAGCTCTGCACAGGAAAGGGTTGCGGGCATGCTGGCAGAAGCATCGGGATTGGACCACGTTTTCTTTGCCAACAGCGGTGCGGAAGCAAATGAGGCAGCAATTAAACTTGCCCGTAAAGCGACAGGGAGAAGTAAGATCGTCACTTGTTTACAATCATTTCATGGGCGTACTTTCGCAACAATGGCAGCAACCGGGCAAGATAAGATCAAGAAAGGTTTCGGCCCGATGTTAAACTCTTTTGAATATGTTCCATTTAATGATAACGACGCTTTAGCCGCCGCAGTAGACGGTGACACGGCAGCGGTCATGATTGAAATCGTTCAAGGGGAAGGTGGCATTCATGTTGTTCAGCAAGCTTATTTGGATGCAATTGCTGCCGCATGTAAAAAACATGGAGCCCTTCTTATCGTTGATGAAATTCAAACGGGAATTGGCCGGACAGCTAAGCCATTCGCTTTCCTTCATTTCGATATCCAGCCAGATATCCTTACTTCGGCCAAAGGGCTTGGAAACGGACTCCCTATCGGGGCAATGATCGGTAAAAGGGAATTGGCGGAATTCTTTGGTCCTGGAAGCCATGGGTCCACTTTTGGAGGAAACCCAGTGAGTGTCGCAGCTGCCGAAGCGGTTCTAACTGAAATATTCCAACCGGATTTCTTAAAAGAAGCAGAGGAAAAAGCTGAGTATCTGAAAAGTGAATTGACCAAGGCGTTAGAGGATCTTGACGATGTAATAGAAGTCCGGGGTCTTGGGATGATGATTGGCATTGAATGCAAACAGGAAGTCCAGGGCTTTATATTGGAGATGCAAGAGGCAGGTCTACTTCTATTGAGTGCCGGGCCGAACGTACTTCGCTTGCTTCCACCGCTTACGGTGAATCAATCAGAAATAGATCAGGCAATCGTGAAAATTAAAAGTGCAGTGGCAACAAAACAAATAATCTAAATTATTTGAATTTTTATAGAATGAAATGAATAATTATGCTACTATGTATATAAATATACATCATCTACCTAAGAGGTGAAAAACATGAAAAATTATTTATGCTTAGAAAATGGTTCTGTATTCGAAGGGAATCTGTTAACTAAATCGACTCAGAAAACAATTACTGGAGAGATTGTCTTTTTTACCGGAATGACCGGATATCAGGAAGTATTGACTGATCCGTCCTATAAAGATCAAATCGTCATCTTTACGTATCCCTTAATTGGGAATTACGGAATCAATCCATTCGATTTCGAAAGTAAGAAGCCTCATGTGGCTGGCGTTATTGTGTATGAAGGCACTATGAATCATTCACATTATCAAGCCGAATATTCACTTGCTGAGTATTTGGATAAATGGAATATTCCTCTATTGAGTCATGTGGATACAAGGGCTGTCGTCAAGAATATCCGTCAAGAAGGTTCCATGCAAGCGGCGATCTCCATGAATGAAAACTTTACCTTCGAATCCAAGCTCAATGGTATAGCCGCACACGTCGCTGTAGTTTCCACGAAAGAATATGAGGAATTTGGAGAAGGCGGCAAGCATATTGTATTGATGGACTTTGGCTATAAAAAATCCATTTTAACTTCATTGATCGAGCAGGGGTGCCATGTTACAGTCGTTCCCTTCGATACGAAATTCGAACAGATCGTGAAATTGAAACCGGATGGCATTTTGCTTTCAAATGGGCCTGGGGATCCAAAACAGCTTGAATATCTGTTGGATAATATAAAGAAAATCATTTCGAATTTTCCTACCATGGGCATTTGCCTAGGTCATCAATTGACCGCACTTGCTTTTGGGGGCAATACGAAAAAGATGCTGTTTGGGCACCGAGGTGCGAACCAGCCCGTGGTCGATTTGAAAACGAAAAGGGTTTATATGAGTTCACAAAACCATAGTTATGAAGTGGATGAACCAAGTTTAGAAGGAACATCGCTTCAAGTCCGGTTCCGTAATGTAAATGATCATACCGTTGAGGGCCTTATGCATAAAGACCTTCCAATTTTCACAACTCAATACCATCCTGAAGCAAATCCAGGACCGGTTGAAAGTTCACTGTTGTTCCACGACTTTTTACAAATGATAAATGATTATAGCGGGAGAGAAAAAGCATATGCCTAAAGACAACACGATACAGACCATATTAGTAATTGGTTCAGGGCCAATCGTCATCGGGCAGGCCGCTGAATTTGACTATGCAGGAACACAAGCCTGCCTCGCCTTAAAAGAGGAAGGCTATAAAGTCATTCTTGTCAATAACAATCCGGCAACCATCATGACGGACGAAATGAACGCGGACGCGGTCTATTTCGAACCGTTGACGGTGGATGTACTGGAAAAAATCATTGCGAAAGAAAAGCCAGATGGCTTACTTGCCACTTTAGGCGGTCAAACGGGATTGAATCTTGCCTATCAGTTAGATGATGCTGGGATTCTTGAAAAATACAATGTCAAATTACTAGGAACACCGATTGACTCCATCAAAAAGGGAGAAGATCGTGAGCTGTTCCGTCAACTAATGTTTGAAATAGATGAGCCAGTGCCGGACAGTAAGATTGTCCATACTTTGGAAGAGGCGGTAGCTTTTGCTGAGGAAATTGGCTTTCCCATCATCATCAGACCAGCCTACACACTAGGCGGAACCGGTGGTGGAATCGCAGAATCCATGGAGGTTTTCAAAGAACTTGTTCGGGGTGGTCTTCAGGAAAGCCCGATCACTCAATGCTTGATTGAACGAAGCATCGCGGGCTTTAAGGAAGTCGAATATGAGGTCATGCGTGATGGAAACAATACATGCATCACCATCTGTAATATGGAAAATATTGATCCAGTCGGTATTCACACAGGTGATTCAATCGTGGTTGCACCATCACAGACATTGTCTGATGATGAGTTTCAAATGCTACGTTCTGCCTCTATTAAAATCATTTCCGCTTTAGGGATTATCGGGGGCTGCAATATTCAATTTGCACTTGACCCTAACAGTAAACAATATTATTTGATTGAAGTGAATCCGCGTGTCAGTCGTTCTTCTGCATTGGCTTCCAAAGCGACTGGGTATCCAATTGCCCGTATCGCTGCAAAACTGGCTGTCGGCTATCATTTATCGGAAATCATCAACCCAGTAACGAAGAGCACGTATTCAAGCTTTGAACCGGCGTTGGATTATGTAGCAGTTAAGTTCCCGCGTTGGCCATTCGATAAATTCAAGACGGCACACCGTAAATTGGGCACACAGATGAAAGCGACAGGAGAAGTAATGGCCCTGCATCGCAATTTCGAAGGCGGAGTACAAAAGGCTATTGATTCATTGGAATTAAAGACAAACGGGCTTCAGCTCCTGTCATTAAAGGATAAGTCAGTATCCGAGCTTTGGGAAAAGCTTGCCGAGAAATCGGATGAAAGAATCTTTGTCATTTTTGAAATGCTTCGTAAAGGTGTGACGATGGAGGAAATCCATGAAGCAACCGCCATAGATTACTATTTCCTTCACTCTTTCGCTTCGCTGATCGAGGAAGAAAAGGATATCTCTTCCAAGACTGCTGAATTGGTCAACAAGGAAGAGATGCAGCTTTACAAGGAGAAGGGCTTTTCAGATCGCTACCTTGCCTCCGTATGGAATATAAGTGAATTCGACGTGAGGGCACTTCGTAAAACACTGGGTATAACTGCCGTTTACAAGACGGTGGATACTTGTGCAGCCGAATTCGACTCACATACGAACTATCATTATTCGACTTACTTTGGAGAAAATGAACAGCTAAAAACAGATAAGAAAAAAGTTCTGATGATTGGCAGCGGGCCAATCCGAATCGGTCAAGGCATCGAATTCGATTATTGTTCCGTTCATGGCGTTTATGCCCTTCAAGGTGAAAATGTGGAAACGGTCATGATCAATAATAACCCCGAAACGGTCAGTACGGATTTTGCGATAGCAGACCGTTTGTATTTCGAGCCTTTAACTTTGGAATATGTCTTGAACGTCATTGAAGCGGAAAATATTGAGGATGTCATTGTCCAGTTTGGCGGTCAGACGGCTATCAATCTGGCAAAAGGATTGGAAGACTACGGAATCAATTTGCTTGGTACTTCATTTGACATGCTTGATCAGTTAGAAGATCGCGATCGTTTTTATCAACTGTTACAAAAGCTGGACATTCCGCATGTCCCAGGAACAATGGCTGACAGTGTGGGACAGCTCGTTGAAAGTGCTGAAACAATCGGCTTCCCTGTGCTGTTGCGTCCGTCTTATGTCATCGGTGGACAAGGAATGGAAATAATCCGTTCAAAGGAAAGTTTGTTGAACCGAATCGAAAATGGTGCAGAACTTGTGTATCCCGTATTGATCGATTCTTATATTCCTGGTAAGGAAGCAGAAATCGATTTGATTGCGGATGGTAAGGAAGTTTATATCCCAATCGTAGCCGAACATGTTGAAAAAGCAGGGGTTCATTCAGGAGATAGCCTGGCTTTACTGCCTTCACAGTCCTTATCGGATGATATTAAGGGGAAAATGACCATTTATGCAGAAAAGCTTGTGAGAGAGCTTGGATATAAAGGACTCATGAATATCCAATTCGTCATTGATGGCAGTGATGTATATGTACTGGAAGTGAATCCACGTGCCAGCCGTACGATTCCAATCATCAGTAAAGTCACGAACGTCCCATTAGTGCAAATGGCGACAAAAATATTGCTTGGGAAATATTCTTTAGCAAATTTGGTTGAAAAAACAGGATTAATGGAAGATATTCCGTATTCGGTCGTCAAATATCCAGTATTCTCAACCTTCGCTTTAAGTGGACTGGATTCAAAAGTCGGTCCGGAAATGAAGTCTACAGGTGAAGGCATCGCAATCGGGGAAACCATGATAGAAGCGTTAACGAAAGTATTTCACGCTCAAAAGGCTAAACATACGACAGGTGTGTATCAAGCCGAATCAGCCCAATTAAGCGAAGGACTACTTAAGCTAATCCATGATGCCGACTTGGAAATCACCCATTCGGACTTTGACCAATGGCTAAAGGCAGGCAATGCAGCCGTCGTCTTGGCTTACGGAGCAACGGATGAAGATAAGCAGTTACGGTTATTAGCCGCCAAATACAGACTATTGGCCTTTTCGGAAGAGGAAACATTTAAAGCGTATTTACAATCACTGAAGCATGCGGATCCAAGCGTTACCTCATTGCAGGAATGGCTTGCAACTTATTCGAAAGGGGTGTCACATGTATGAATGCACTGATGGCACAGTCGCACTCGAAAATTTTGGGTGGAAAAGACTTCTTGACGATGAAGGAAACAACATCAAAGGAAATTGCAGCTTTATTGGAGTTGGCGCAAAATATAAAAGCCAAATTACAAGCGGGCGAGGAATATAAACCTTTAGCTGGTAAGACATTAGGGATGATTTTTGAAAAATCATCGACTCGTACCCGGGTCTCTTTTGAAGTGGGAATGCTACAGCTAGGTGGCCATGCATTATTTTTGAGCAGTAATGACTTGCAAATCGGACGTGGAGAACCCATTTCCGATACGGCAAAAGTCCTTTCCGAGTACCTTGATGGTATCATGATTCGTACTTTCGGGCATGAAAAAATCATGGAATTGGCTGATCATGCAACCATTCCCGTTATTAATGGGTTGACTGACCTTGCACATCCTAGCCAAGTGATGGCGGACTTCCTGACCATCCTAGAATTGAAAGGGAAATTGAAAGGATTAAAAATGAGTTACATTGGCGATGGGAATAATGTAGCCAACTCATTGATGGTCGGTTGCGCTAAAATGGGCATGAATTTCTCGATTGGATGTCCGGAGGGGTATAAGCCTGACGAAGAAATCGTTGCCTACGCGAAGGAAGTAGCAGCTGAAAACAATTGTGAAGTAACTGTTACGACCTCAGCGGTTGAAGCCATTAAGGACGCAGATATCGTATATTCGGATGTATGGACCTCCATGGGGCAAGAAATTGAGAATAGCATCCGTTTAGAAGCGTTTAAGGGCTATCAAATCAACGGTGAACTTGTTAAACATGCAAAGAATGATTATCTATTCATGCATTGCTTACCTGCTCATAGAGAAGAAGAGGTGACTGCAGAAGTCATCGATGGGCCGAATTCGGTCGTATTCCATCAAGCGGGGAACCGTCTACATGCCCAAAAGGCGGTTCTCGTAGATTTACTATCATAATAAATTTAAGCGTCTGCTCTATAGCAGGCGCTTTTATATTTTGTCCACCATCCTCTTTTCCCTTTTGAAATTTTCGGTAATGAAAGAAAAAAAGGTGGCAATAATAATAGGGAAAGCATGTAAAGGGGTGAAATACATGGGGCAAAATCGTCAATTTAAGCCAGGGCAAAAAGCACCTAATAATGGGGCATACGTAGAAATCGGTGAAACAGGAAGTATGGTAGTCAATCCGAAAATGGTCAAGCTCGAAGCAGGGGACACCTTTCCTGAGACTTCGAATCATAACCGGCTATGGACCTATCAAAGAAAGCCATAATGAAATGGAAAAGCAGGAAAAGGATGATCATTCCCTTTCCTGCTTTTTTGTAGAAAAGAAAACCCTAGGCTAGGCCTAGGGTTCTAAAAAGCTTTCAGCGTGCTATTAAAAAAACTCTCCCATGGTGCTAAAACATTTTTGGTTCGCCAACCAAAATATCAGCATCACGGAGGAGTTTTATGTCATAAGACACTAATAGTTTAGCACACACTACCTGGAATTGTAAGTATCATATCGTATTTGCACCGAAGTACAGAAGACAAGTGATTTACAAGAAAGATAAAAAAGGATATTGGTCAAATATTGCGCACGCTATGTGAAAGGAAAGGCGTGGAAATCATTGAAGCAACGGCATGTAAAGACCATGTACATATGCTCGTGAGCATTCCCAAAAATAAGTGTATCTTCATTTGTGGGTTATTTAAAAGGGAAAAGTAGTTTGAATATATTTGACCGTCATGCCAATTTGAAATCCAGGTATGAAACCGAAAGTTTTGGTGGACGGGATATTATGTAGATACAGTTGGACGAAACAAAAAGGTAATAGAAGAATACATACGGAACCAGATACAAGATGATATAGTCGCAGATCCGTTCACAGGTGAAGAGATACAGAAAAAGAAAAGGAAGTGAGTGGGAGGCCTTTTAAGGTCTGGCCAGTAAAAGTAGTACAATTGGCGAATCAGGGGGCCCTTTAGGGCCTGGTCAGTAATAAAGGCTTTCAGCCGCAGAGAAAACCACCCATTATCACGGGTGGTCGTTATTATTGGAACATTATTCTTGAGTATATCCGAAAATATTCGAGATTTCTAAAAAACTCTTCCGCAAATATTTACTTAAAGGCTCTTCGGGATGATTTGGCCTTTCTTCTTGATTGAAGAGAGGTTTTTTGCTTTGTACTTTTAACTTTTAGAGTAAACAGATTGTATAAACCCTCTGGTAGGGTGGGTTGTAAAGGGTTAATAGCAGAAATTATCACTGTCCCATATAACTTTTCTTTACAAGGGAATAATAAGCAGTATAATTAAAATATAAAGGTCAAAGTTGGTCAAACATCATAAGCATTCTTTTGGAAACAATGAATGGGAGGTTTTAAGATGGATTTTAATATGATGACGGAAAGAACCCAGCAGGCATTTATAAGTGGGCAGGAGCTGGCCAAGGATAGGGAAAACCCGGAACTTACCGAGCTTCATCTATTAAAAGCCCTGATGACACAGGATGAAAGCCTACTCATTAGAATTTTGTCGGAAACGAATCAATCGCTCAGTCATTTCGATACGGAGCTGAATAAAGAAATAAATAAGTTGCCTCAAGTGAGCGGAAGCACCTCTCAAGTTTATATGTCGAATTCCCTTCAGAATGTGCTGTCGGCAGCTGAAAAGGAAATGAAGAGCTGGGAGGATGAGTATCTATCAGTTGAGCATATTTTGCTTGCTTTGTTAAAAGAAGATAAACCGAACATAAGAAAGCTATTTGCGGACTATGGGATCGACTATGGGAAAGCGAAGCAAATTATCCAAACGTTAAGGGGGAATCAGAGAGTGACTAGTCAAAATCCGGAAAACACATATGAAGTTTTGAAAAAATATGGAAGAGATCTTGTTGCTGAAGTGAAGGCGGGGAATGTGGATCCTGTCATTGGCCGTGATACGGAGATCCGGAATGTCATCCGTATTTTGTCACGTAAGACAAAAAATAACCCCGTATTGATTGGGGAACCTGGTGTTGGTAAAACGGCCATTGTCGAAGGCCTGGCCCAACGAATTGTCCGAAAAGATGTACCGGAAGGGCTTAAAGATAAAACGGTGTTTTCGCTTGATATGAGTGCGTTGGTTGCCGGGGCTAAGTTTCGCGGTGAATTTGAGGAACGACTGAAAGCGGTTCTGAATGAAGTGAAAAAGAGCGATGGGAACATCCTATTATTCATCGATGAATTGCATACCATTGTCGGTGCTGGTAAAACGGAAGGGGCAATGGATGCCGGAAATATGCTGAAGCCAATGTTAGCGCGTGGTGAATTGCATTGCATTGGTGCAACCACACTTGACGAATATCGTAAGTATATTGAGAAGGATCCCGCTCTTGAACGGCGTTTCCAGCAAGTGCTTGTTCCAGAGCCAGACGTAGAAGATACCATTTCCATTTTGCGTGGTCTGAAGGAAAGGTTCGAGGTCCATCATGGGGTCAGAATACATGATCGATCCATTGTGGCAGCAGCTGTTCTATCAAATCGCTATATCACGGAACGCTTCTTACCGGATAAAGCAATAGACCTTGTGGATGAGGCTTGTGCAATGATCCGGATGGAAATCGACTCGATGCCAGCGGAACTTGATTCGATTACGCGGAAAGTCATGACGTTGGAGATAGAGGAAGCCGCCCTTAAAAATGAAGAGGATGCTCAAAGCAAAGCAAGATTGGAGGTACTCCAAAAAGAACTTTCGGAATTGCAGGATCAGGCTACCAGTATGAAGGCCAAATGGCAAATGGAGAAATCGTCCCTTCAAAAAGTCCAGGATCAAAGGGAAGAACTTGAAAAGTTAAAGCATGAGCTGGAACAGGCGGAAAATGACTATGACCTGAACCGTGCAGCTGAACTTCGACATGGGAAGATTCCACAGCTTCAAAAGGAATTGGAGGCCATGGAAGAAGAGGTGGAAAATGGGAAGCAGGAATCCCGTTTGCTCCGCCAAGAAGTGACCGAGGAAGAAATTGCCTCAATCGTTGCTAGATGGACGGGTATTCCGGTAAGTAAGTTAGTGGAAAGCGAAAGGGATAAATTGCTTCGTCTTTCGGATATTCTTCATGAACGGGTAATCGGTCAAGGGGAAGCGGTGGAACTTGTATCGGATGCTGTTTTACGGGCTAGAGCCGGGATCAAGGATCCAAACAGACCAATAGGTTCCTTTATTTTCCTTGGACCGACAGGGGTCGGTAAAACAGAATTGGTCAAAGCGTTGGCAGAGACGCTATTCGATAGTGATGAACATATGATACGGATTGATATGTCTGAGTACATGGAGAAACATTCTGTTTCCCGTTTGGTCGGGGCGCCTCCCGGATATGTAGGGTTTGAGGAAGGCGGTCAGTTGACGGAAGCGATTAGGCGAAATCCGTACTCGGTTGTGTTACTTGATGAAATCGAAAAGGCTCACCCGGAAGTCTTCAATATTTTATTGCAAATGCTAGACGATGGCAGGATCACGGACTCTCAAGGTAGAACGATCAACTGTAAAAACACGGTGATCATTATGACTTCCAATATCGGTTCACATTTCTTGCTTCAGTCCAATCGAGAAGATGGAGCCATTGAAGAAGGAATAAAAGAGCAGGTCTTCACGGAGTTAAGAGGACATTTCCGTCCTGAATTTCTAAATCGTGTGGATGATATCGTTCTGTTCAAGCCACTCACAAAACTAGAGATTGTCGGTATTGTTGAAAAGATGATTCAACAGTTGCAAGTAAGGTTGACTGAACAAGATATCACGCTTGGTGTGACGGATGCCGCTAAGGAATTTATTGCTGAACAAGGGTATGACCCAGTATACGGAGCAAGGCCATTGAAACGTTTTATCCAAAAGCATCTAGAAACGATGATTGCCCGTAAAATTATATCGGGGACGATTGGTGATCATGGAAGTATGACGATAGATTATGACCAAGAGGGATTGGTTTTGAGGTAAATGTAAGTAGTTAGTTTAGAAAATAGCTGAAAACGGTATATGAAAGAGGACATCCTAAAAGGATGTCCTCTTTTGCTTCTTAATGTTGATGTGAGTCTTTTGATGGCCCTTCAGGCATAACAGCAGGGATGATACAAACTAGAACAGCCGTAATAAGTCCTAAAATTGTTCCCTGTGTAGCATCGTATGAAACTCCGATCATGGAAGAAACAACATATACAAGCATATGCACTAATACGAATGTCCAAAGAATTGTCCAAGCATAACGCATCGAATTTCACCTCATTCCACTACAGTCTTTTTTATCTTACCATAATTAATATACAGTTAAAACGGCTTTTTCATAATAACTGATAAATAATTCATCGTTGCCCTTTCATGTCTTTTGAACGACGGGCGATATCAGTCACGAATCCAGCAGGCATGATTCCTGAAAATTAATGGAGAAAAGTAATTTAAGACTCGAAGATAGGCGTCCCCCCTTACCCTTTTGATATCTCGACATAAATTAACTAATAGTAATATTCCTAAAAGGAGTTAGTTTAGATGGAACAGAGAACTTTTCAAATCGAAGACCAATGGAATATCGTCTATTATCCAGAACAACCCAGTGGATTTTCCGTCATGGTAATTGGGGACCGAAGTTCTTTTGTAGATAAGGACAGTAGCTTTTGGCTTCAGCATCCGGGTAGGTTACGTATATTAGAATATTTGAAACAAACCGGTTACACCCTTTTTTCCTCGAATTTTTACGGGGCGAACTGGGGGAGCCCCAAAGCTCTTGATCTTTCGTTGAAGTTATATATCCTCTTTATGAAAAATGAAATAGTCAATCGGAAAATCCATGTTCTTGCAGAGGGGACAGGAGCCCTGCTGGCATTGAGACTAATGAAAGAGATGGGAAGCCAAATCCGTTCGGTTGTCCTCATTGACCCGATTTTATCTTTGAAGGTTCAAATGGAAAAAGAAAAGGATAATAAGTTCTTTTATAAAAAGTGGCTATCGGAAATAGCCGCAGCATATGAGGTGGATCCAGCTGATATGGAGAAAGAAATTTTGGATTCCAATGTGCAGGCATTCACGGAGCATATACCGGTGAAGGTGATCCTTGTTTTCGGCAGTTTTCGAAAAGAACAAGCCTCATTTTATCGGAGGATTCAGAGAACCAGGAAAGACCATTTGCATTTAACCTATTTGCTAGCAGAAAAACGGTATAAAATCCCTTATCAAATCCAGAAGTTTTTTCATGAAAATGAAGAGTCTTTATGAGAATGGATATATTTTCGCGGTACTTTGCATACGATACAGCATCCGAAAAAACTTGCGGTGACGGATAAGCGAGCCATTGCATAAGGGGAGGCTGTATTTATGGGGACATATATTGTTGTTGGGGCTTATCAATTTGTAGGTTTTCATGTGACACAATATTTGTTGGGGCAGGGGGAAGAGGTAATCGGAATTGATTGGGAGGATACAAAGACCAATCGATATATTATAGAAGAAAAGGAGCTCGAAATAGGGCGTAACGCTAACTTTACTTATCTGCCATTTAATAAACTTCGGTTATTGGATGTTTCCGAGCCATTCACCATTCTATTATCTTTTTATGATAGTAGAAGAGGTAAAACGGCTTTAAAGGGTCTTCATATAAATGATATTGTTTCTTTTCTTGAAAAATGCAAGAAAAACGGTCATGGCAATAGCCTGAAAATTGTGGTGCTCCTTCCAATCGATGCTGATACGGAAGGATTTCAGACTGTATTAAACGCTTGTGAAGGCTTCGATTCAGTCAAAACAGTATATTTACCGACGATATATGGTCCTTGGCAACCAGCAACCATGGGATTTGAAGCGGGTATCAGCCAACTAGAGCAATCCACTATCCAAGCTACACTCGCTTCAGAATACAGGGAGGATGCGCTTTTTATAGCCGATTTCATCGAGGGTCTTGAACAGCTCCTTTCTTCCACTGATAGATGCCTTCACCTCAAAAGCAGCATTGACGACCACTGGAATACATGCGCCAAGCTCATTTTTAAACAAGAGGTGATCGACTCACTTCCCCCACAATCTCCAATCAAGGCAACGAAAGGAACCGTATATGAAGTGCCTAATAAAACGAGTCCAGAGGAAGGCATCACCTTGCAAATCGAGCAAAATAAACGGTTAAACCTCCTTACAAAGTGGAGGATGCGCGATAAGAAGGACTAAACATTATCCAGGAGTGCCCAATGTGTGGAATTAATCAAGAAAGTCATAAAGTGAAGGGGGAACTCATACCTTAGTAACTGGGAATTGTTCTGTACTTTCAAGATGGCATATAGCATGAAGAATATTCATTCAGGCAAGTTTCGGCTTTACGAATGGACTTTGGGGAATTATGATAAGAATGAACCTGATTTTTGGTTTATGGGATACCCATTTGTAGAATCATGTTCCAAGTGTCATCAAAGGATACTAATAGAGCATTCAAAATGACCAAGTATGGTAAGGAGGCAAAAAAATGAGTTCAGATAAAACCCTTGAATTTATGGGGATTGCTATGAAGTACTTCCCGGAAGCAAAAGCAAAGTTAGAGGCAAGCGGGATTCCATTTTCAATGGACATGGCAGAGCCATTCATGGATTTATTTAAGAAAGTGATGCAAGAAGCTTATGACCTTGGCAAACAAGATGCCCAACGTTAAGTAAGAGAAGGCTGTCCGGATAATCGGGCAGCCTTCTGTTTATTCTTCTTTTTTCAGCATCTTTGAAATGATGGGGTTCACTTTCTGGATGGTAGGCTTAAATTGATCGTACAAACCCACTAATGTCTCTACGCTTGCCATCAACTGCATATAATCAATCTGGGTCTCTTCTTTCTCAGGTTCTTCTTCGGGCTCGTTGTTACGCGTGCCAAACATCATTTTGGAAAAGGGATCGTCCTGGTTCCTTCGATTGTTGCGATTAAAAATATCCATTGTGATTCCTCCCTTCTTTTACTATAATGTATGCACGCTTGCGTCCTTGGATTAGGCCCTTGTCCGACTTAAGATGCAGATTAATTAGACTTTCAAACTGATAGCTCTTGCAAGAAAGCGTATTTTTCTATAAAATTAGTACCAGGTAATAATAGATGATAATAATAACTCATTAAAATATAAGGGGTTGGCTGAAATGAATGCTGGTATATTAGGGCTTGGTCGTTACTTACCCGAGAAAATTGTCACAAATGCGGACTTAGAGAAAGTCATGGATACGTCGGACGAGTGGATTCGTACTCGGACAGGTATCGAACAAAGAAGAATAGCCAATGATGAAACAGAAACTTCCGATATGGCTTATGGCGCAGCAAAAGCTGCTTTAGATAATGCAGGCATTTCAGCTGAGGATATAGATTTAATCCTTGTCGCAACCGTTACACCCGATCGGCCTTTTCCTTCCATAGCTTGTATGATCCAGGAAATGTTGGGTGCTACGAGGGCAGCTGCAATGGATGTTAGTGCAGCATGTGCTGGCTTCATGTATGCTATGATTACGGCGCAGCAATTTATTAAGACAGGTGCTTACAAGCATGTATTGATTGTTGGGGTTGAGAAACTATCCAAGATCACTAACTGGGATGATCGCAATACCGCTGTCCTTTTTGGGGATGGAGCTGGGGCTGCTGTCGTGGGACCTGTATCAGAAGGCAGGGGAATTCTTTCTTTTGAATTAGGTGCAGATGGATCTGGTGCTAAGCATCTATTCCAAGATGGGGAATTCATCACGATGAATGGACGAGAAGTATTTAAATTTGCTGTCCGTCAAATGGGAGAATCCAGCCTGAATGTATTGGATAAAGCAGGATTGACCAAAGAGGATGTGGATTTACTAATCCCACATCAAGCCAATATTCGAATTATGGAGGCTTCAAGAGAACGTTTGGGCCTACCCGTTGAAAAAATGACAAAGACCGTTCATAAATATGGGAATACTTCATCAGCATCCATACCAATTGCTCTTGTGGAAGAAATGGAAGCAGGTAGAATCAAAGAAGATGACTTGCTCGTCATGGTTGGTTTTGGTGGAGGACTCACGTGGGGAGCTATTGCCCTTAGATGGGGAAAATGAAAATAAAAGAAATATTTGAGTAAAGGAAGGAGCCATTGTAATGACGAATCGTCGTGTTGTTGTAACAGGGATTGGAGCTATTTCTCCAGTTGGAAATGATGCAGAAACTGGATGGAAGAATATAATTGAGGGGAAATCAGGGATTGGACCATTAACTCGTCTTAATGCTGATGATTTTCCTGCTAAAGTGGCTGCAGAAATAAAGGACTTTGATATCGAAACATATATTAATCGTAAAGAAGCACGCAAAATGGATCGTTTTACGCATTATGCGATTGCCGCTTCAGTCATGGCTTTAAATGACAGTAAATTAGAAATAACGGATGAAAATGCAACGCGGGTAGGAGTCTGGATCGGTTCTGGAATCGGTGGGCTTGAGACACTTGAAACCCAGCACGAAAATTTCTTGAACAGGGGCTATAAGCGGGTTAGTCCATTTTTCGTACCCATGATGATACCAGATATGGCAGCGGGCCAGGTATCCATTTTACTGGGCGCTAAAGGGATCAACTCTTGCACCGTGACGGCTTGTGCAACGGGAACGAATTCCATCGGTGATGCATTTAAGGCCATTCAGCGTGGAGATGCCGATGCCATGATTACTGGTGGTGCAGAAGCGCCGATTACAAAAATGGCAGTTGCAGGATTCTGTGCGAACACAGCTCTATCCACCAATCCAGATCCTAATACGGCGAGCCGCCCATTTGATGCTAACCGTGATGGATTTGTCATCGGGGAAGGAGCAGGTGTGATCATTCTTGAGGAGTTAGAACATGCGTTAAACCGCGGAGCGTATATTTATGCTGAAATAGCTGGATACGGAACGACCGGAGATGCTTTTCATATTACGGCTCCAGCGCCTGGTGGAGAAGGTGGGGCAAGGGCAATGAAAATTGCGATTGAAGATGCAGGGTTAACACCGGAAGACATCCAATATGTTAATGCCCATGGTACAAGCACACCTTACAATGATAAATATGAAACGATGGCGGTCAAAGAAGTATTTGGGGAGCATGCTTCTAAACTAGCATTAAGCTCTACCAAATCAATGACAGGCCATATGCTGGGTGCAGCAGGTGGTATAGAGGCCATCTTTACGATTCAAGCAATCAGGGATAGTATCTTGCCCCCTACCATCAATATAGAAACACCGGATCCTGAGTGTGACTTGGACTATGTGCCAAATCAAGCAAGGGAATGTGAAATTAAGGCAGCTATCAGTAATTCATTAGGATTTGGCGGTCATAACGCCACTATCCTATTCAAGAAATATCAATAATCAAGAGTAATGAAGAGGAAGAGCAAATCTTGGGATTTGCTCTTTTTATGTTGGGAATAAGTAATGGGAATGATGTATCACTAAGCATTTTTGGAACATACAATAAAAGAGGATGAAGTAGTGGGGGCGAAACGGATGGGAGTTATTTCAACTAATGAGTGGATGGAAAAGGATTTTGACCATCCGGTTAAGATGATGGAAAAGTTGAAAGGGGAATTCTATGAACAGGTTAAAGAAGACATGATCTACCGCCATTTACAAAACCATGGAATGTACCTGCCCAATCCAAAAACGAAAAAAACCTTCGATGAACTGAAACAAAAAAATGTATGGGTCAAAACACAAAGTTTATTTACAACTTATAAGAAATTATGGGGGGGACCCGATATCCCCATTTATATCTTTCCTCTCGTAGCCTCTGGAAGGAAGCAACCGAATGAGAGTAAATCAGGATTGGCCTTTAAAGATAAATTATTTCTTTTTTACGATATCGATATAACCGAAAAAGAGATGGAAGCAGTGCTGATTCACGAATACCATCACGTCTGCCGTTTGCACCATTTAAAAAAGGCGGAAGAAAACTATACCCTACTCGATACAATGATCATGGAAGGACTCGCCGAGAGGACAGTCGGTAAGTATTTAGGAACGAAATACCTGGCAAAATGGACACAATTATATTCAGAAGAAAAGCTCCAGCATTTTTGGGACAGCTATCTAGTAGAAAACCTGAACAAGAAACGCACGGATCCGCTACATGATGCCCTTCTTCTGGGGAAAAAAGGGTATCCGGAGATGTTGGGGTATTGCAGTGGTTTTCATTTAGTGAAACAATTCAAAAATTTCTCCGTCAAAAAATCCTTTGCTATCCAATCTGAAGAATTCATAACAGAAAAGAGTTAATTTATACGTGTTTTATTTCAAAATCTGTTTTCTGAAATAGGAATAAATTGTATGGTTCCTGCCTATACTGATTGACAAACAGAAATTTGTTTAAGTGAGGGATGGATAATGTTATATCTTCATGATGTATGGGTTAACTGGTTTGAAGGAGAGGAAAATGGTTATAATATTTGTCATTTTCATGAATGGAGGAAGGATGATGGCATTGAACTGCTAGATCAAGTTCCTCTGATGAAAGTTTCAACAACTTTGTTTCACTACATAGAAAATGACCTATCTGAATTACCGAAGGCATTACTGAACGATGTCTACCAAAAAGCATATGCAAGGAAAAATCATGAACGCATTCAGCTTGACTACTGTTTTGTCGTGACCGATGGACATGGAATACTTGCTGTGGATACAATAGGCTACCATATTCCCATCCGGAAAAGCAGAATTATTCCTCGTCAGGAACAAATTGTTTATGACATGATCGAAAATCACGAAGTGATGGATTATACTTTTACGGAAAATCCTGAAAGCGAGAAAGAATATCATATTCTGTCTCCATCGCCCTTATTTATGAATGGATTGACAAGAAAAGAAAGGCAATTGAAACAGCTCCTTTTCATGGCCATGGATCAGTTATTCACAGCAAAGAATACGGCTGAAATTCGATACTGGTATACTGAATGGGCTCCTGAGAAATATGAGAGCATTCAGGATATGGACTTTCAGATAGCGTGGCTTGAGTTATATGAGGAAATGAAAACAGGTTGGTCTGAAAAACACCTTCAGCTATGTGAAAATTTAGTGAAAGGGCAACCCTTTTTCGAAAAACTTTGGCAAGTAGAAGCCGGCGATAGTCCATCCATATTATAGGTTCACAAAAAAAGACGATCCGTTGCGGATCGTCTTTTTCCATTATCTTTTTCTTCCAAGTCCCATGCCGTTGTACATTTTTCTAATCATCTTATTGGCTTCGATATTTGCCTTCTCTGCCCCACGATCTAAAATTTCATCAAGTTCAGGGGAATCGATCAAGCTATAGTAACGCTCTTGAATGGGTAGAATCTCTCCTAGTACCACTTGAGCTAAATCACCTTTAAAGTCGCCATATCCTTTTCCTGCATACATCTCTTCAATTTCAGCGTATGTTTTTCCACTGAAGATGGAGTAGATGGACATTAAGTTCGATACGCCCGCTTTATTTTCTTTATCATAACGAACGATGCCTTCAGAATCAGTTACTGCACTCTTAATGTTTTTCTCGATTTGTTTAGGATCGTCAAGTAGAGCAATCGTAGCTTTTTTATTAGGGTCGGATTTACTCATTTTCTTAGTCGGTTCTTGAAGCGACATTATTCGCGCTCCTGCCTTTGGAAGGCTGATTTCTGGTATTTTAAAGATATCGTTGTACCTATTATTGAATCGCTCAGCTAAATCTCGCGTTAATTCCAAGTGTTGTCTTTGATCTTCCCCAACAGGAACAACATCTGTATTGTACAGGAGAATATCTGCAGCCATCAGTGGCGGGTAGGTAAGAAGTGCAGAAGAAACGCCTTCCTTGCCGGCTGATTTATCTTTAAATTGGGTCATTCTCTCAAGTTCGCCAATATAAGCGATGCTTTGCAAAATCCAGCCTGCCTGGGCATGCGCGGGAACCTCTGATTGAATGAAGATCGTATTCTTTTCAGGGTCAATGCCGATTGCCAAATATAAGGCAGCGAGTGTTTTAATGTTTTTTCTTAATTTAAGTCGATCCTGCGGAACTGTAATTGCATGTTGGTCAACGATACAAAAGAAACAGTCATATTCATCCTGTAAGTTAACAAATTGCTTCATTGCTCCGATATAATTTCCTAATGTAACAGAACCAGATGGCTGAATGCCAGAGAAAATCCTTTTCAACTGCTAGTCACTCCTCTAAATACGTTTAATTAACTAATTGGATATTCGCTCTTCATTATTGTAAGGATAAATAGGGAAGTAATCCACTTCCTGTACAGCAAGTGTAAGAGAGCTCATTTATGTCTTGCAAGGCAGTACTCGCCAGGGAATGTCTACCTAGAGATACGAATTTTCCACTATACCTGTATTTTAGCATTTATTCTTAAGAAATGTAATCCAAACAGCATGCCCTTATTACAACTAATATATACGATGGGGTAAAAAAAGAAGGATTCGTAACTTATTGATTTTTAACCATCAATGGGGAATCGATTTTAGGGTAGGATAATGATATAGGAGATTGTTACACACCATTTTTTTAAAAAAAGTTTATTTTATAGGAATAAAGTTTTGCTGTTGTGGTATTAAACAAAAGAGTCTGTTGTAGATTTGAAGGGCGAATGAGGTGAAGATGTGAAATCGTTAAGTAAATGTATAGTGGCAGGAATGTGTTTGTTTTTGGTTCAGCAACCGGTCCATGCTGAGGATTTGGAACAAGCAAGAACTGTGGCGCTTGAGCAGAAAGAACTACCAAAGTTGGCCCCTAGATTCGTATATGATTCTGGATTGAAGTTTGATTATCCTGATGCAGTACGAGGGCTTTATGTTACAGGGCATGTAGCTGGTGGAAATAAGTTAAATGAACTCATACAATATGTGGACGAAACCGATTTGAATGCAATGGTCATTGATATTAAGGATGACAGAGGGAATGTTACCTATAAACCGGAAGACAAGGATTCCCCTTATTCGAATATTGGAAAGGATTACATAAGGAAACCGGTGGACATGTTAAAAAAACTTGAGGATAAAAAGATTTATCCGATTGCCCGTGTCGTCGTTTTCAAGGATACCCTTCTTGCAAAGGAAAAACCACAATGGTCGTTTAAAGATGGCGATAAGGTCTGGAAGAATGGACGTGGTGAATCTTTCGTGAATCCATTCCTGAAAGAGGTATGGGATTATAACGTGGGGATTGCCATAGAAGCTGCGAAGATGGGATTCAAAGAAATTCAATTCGACTATGTCCGTTTTCCTGAAGGGTTCGAGAATAAAGAGGATGACTTAAAATATGATATGGGAGAGTATGAAAAAGGCAATAAGACCCATACTGAAAAACGGGTACAGGCCGTAACCGACTTTGTGGCCTACGCAAAAAAACAATTAGAGCCATATGGTGTGGAAGTATCAGTCGATATTTTCGGCTATGCCGCTACATTACCTGAAGCTCCTGGTATTGGGCAAAATTTCTCCAAGATCTCTGAAAATGTAGATGTCATCTCTTCGATGATTTATCCAAGTCACTGGACATCCTATTTCGGGATCGAAAAGCCGGATTTAAAACCGTATGAACTTGTTCGGGAATATGCAAAATTGGAGAACAAGAAATTGAAGGAACTAGAAACGCCGCCTACCTCTAGACCGTGGATTCAGGACTTCACTGCTTCATACTTGGGTGAGGGGAATTATCAAAAGTATGGTAAGGAACAAGTGGAAGCCCAAATTAAAGCGTTAAATGATAACGGAATTGATGAATATCTATTATGGAATGCTGCAAACCGCTATACAAAAGGGGTAGACTACACCCCATAAACCATCAGATGACCGATATGTACACAATCGGTCATCTGGACTCCCGAAGAATCATCGCTTATGTTTCTTCCCGCCGACTTGATTCCATCCCGACTGAATTCGTTTTGATTGATTGAAAATGTGGGAATGATTTTTACCACCAAACCACTTTTCCCCAATGGCATTCGTCAGGACACCATTTATGGCTGTGATCCCAATTACGCAGACAGCAACTAAAATTAAGTCTATAAGGTAAGTAAGCATGGATACCCCCTTGAGAATTTCAATTTATTTACAGTCTATTGTAAACGATAAGCAAAAGCGTGGAAAGATAAAATTTGAAGAGGAGATGAAATCGTGAATTGGTATGATAAACTAAATCAATATTTTCCAATTGAAGAAATGAAGTCAAAAGAACATATAGAAATTTTATTGAAGGATAAACAAGACATCTATAAAAAGGATGAAGGGCCTGACCATGTTCTACTATATGTGGAAGGTAAGGAATTTATTTTCGTCGATTATTTATTCGTCGGCAAAAATGCCCGGGGTCAAGGCCTTGGAAAGAAATTGATTCATCAATTGCAAGAAAAACAAAAGACCATTTTCCTTGAAGTCGAGCCAGTGCAGGAAAATGACGTGGACACGTCAAAACGATTAAGATTTTATCAAAGAGAAGGCTTTTTACATGCTTCTTCTATCGCCTATAATAGAAAATCGTTGGCTACTGAAGAAGATACGCCGATGGAAATCCTTTATTGGCCGGCACATGATGCTGTTAAAGAAGAAGATGTATTCAATTATATGAAAAAGATTTACTCTGAAATTCACACGCATAAAGATAAGCATCTATATGGAAAATCGTATCAATCAGTAGACGAAGTATTGAATATAGAAACAGAAGTGGGAAGTGATAGGGTTTAAAAAGATATGAAATGACACAGGAGCCGACTAAATTCGTCGGCTCTTTTATCTCGTGGTGCGGAATGCATATTTATTTTCCGTCCCTGTAAATGATCATTTGTATGGAGCATGCATTTAATTTAATTGATTTAAGCAGTCAAAAGGAGGGTTTTTAAGAAGGAAGAAGGAATTAAAGGATACTTAAAGAAATTATAAATGATAATCACTAGTTTATAGCTAAAAAAAGGGGGTAAATAAAAAGTAATGAGCAAATGAAAAGAATAAAGGGAAAATGAGGGGCAATTTGCTACTTAAATGAGAATAATAGGTGCGTATTTTCAATTAGAAAATAGCGTTGTAATGTATTACATAAAAAAACGAAGTGCCTATAGTACAGATGAAATAGGAAGTTATAAAGGATAGTTTCAATTTTGAAAAAGGGTATTCATTTTAAATGAATTAGTGTATAATTAATTAAAAGAAATGCTTATTTAAAATTATTTCAAATTAGAATCGTAGTTGTGAATGATAATAGATTTCCCCTCATAGATCACCGATTCTATATTTAGGGAGTGTGGGTAAACATGGTAACATTATATACATCCCCAAGTTGTACGTCATGCAGAAAAGCAAAAGCATGGTTAGAGGAACATGAGATTGGTTATACAGAAAGAAATATTTTCTCTGAACCTCTTTCAATAGAGGAAATCAAAGAAATTCTACGTATGACGGAAGATGGTACGGATGAAATCATCTCAACCAGATCAAAAACGTTTCAAAAGTTAAATGTTAACTTAGAGAGCTTGCCTCTACAAGAGTTATATAAATTGATTAAAGAAAACCCTGGTTTGCTAAGACGTCCGATTATTCTTGATGAGAAGCGCCTTCAAGTTGGGTATAACGAAGATGAGATTCGTCGTTTCTTACCACGGAAAGTACGTACGTTCCAATTATTAGAAGCACAACGTATGGTAAATTAATGAATAAGTGTTTTCCAAGCTCTGCTGAGAATAGTGCAGAGCTTTTTGTTTATACATATATCTTTTTCTCAGGCCACAAGGCTTTTATGACAATGGTCAGGGCGGGATTGGATAAATAAAGCATGTAATTAACCATTAACTGTATACAATATAGAATATGAATGAAATAAGGCACTGTCTTCGTGAAAGTTGCATATGAACGATTTTTTTTATAAAATGAATGGAATATTAGGCAAACAATTGTTTTTATGATATTGATGTTTTTTATTTCCCTTCTTCAAGGTTTTGTCATAAAATGAGGTAAAATAGTCTGTTTTAACGTAGCATGATTTATAGTATGAACTTTTGGGTAAAGAGCTTTTAAGAGCAATTTTCGCTTGGGGGTTATTATCCCTTCAAAATGAGAAAGGAAGGGAGAGGGGAATCATGGAAATCGAACGTATTAATGATGATACAGTAAAATTTTATATATCCTATATAGATATCGAGGAAAGAGGCTTCGACCGGGAAGAAATTTGGTATAGCCGTGAGAGAAGTGAAGAACTTTTTTGGGAAATGATGGATGAAGTGCATCAGGAAGAGGAATTCATGATTGAAGGTCCGTTATGGATTCAAGTTCAAGCATTGGAAAAAGGCTTGGAAGTCTTGGTCACAAAAGCCCAACTTGCCAAAGATGGTCAGAAACTTGAGTTGCCTCTATCGGATGATAAGTTAAAAGAGTTAAGTGTAACAGACAAAGTAGATACGCTTCTTGATCAACACTTTGAAGGTAAAGATGAAGAGAGCACCATGACATTTGAAGATGGGATGATTGAATTCATTACAATATTCGAGGATTTTGAAGATGTCATTTCTTTAAGCAAGCGTTCTGGTTTGGATACCTGGACAACGAAGCTTTATGCTTATCAAAATAAATATTATCTATATATTGAATTTTCCGAAGCTGAAATTGACGAGGAAGAAATTGATAATGTCTTAAGTCTATTGTTGGAATACAGCGAGGAATCCCCAATAACGGTACACATGCTTGAAGAATACGGAAAAGTAGTCATAGAAAATGATGTACTCTCCACAGTAGATAAATATTTCGCATAATATTTTTAGGCCGATTTCTTAGAAATCGGTTTTTTTTACCCTTGATAAGTCATGCACCTCAACAGAAGCTTTTACGTGCACCTGCGTTTTGTAATTGGAGGTAGTCATAAATGAACGGGAAGGTTGGTTTAAGTTTACTAGTACTTGTACTCATGTTAGGTAGCCCATGGTATCTCCTACTGGAAGAAGTGGGGGTTAGGGGGTATCTAAGTCTGTTGTTGGCCCTTTCGTTGGTAATCATTGGATTTAATATTTTCATCGAAAATCGTCATCCCATTCAAACGATCACATGGATCATTGCATTTGGGGCTTTTCCTGTTATCGGGTTCATCTTTTATTTGTTGTTTGGCGGGAATTTTCGAAAAGAGAGAAAGTTTCGTAGGAAGTATTTTTTGGATAAGCATGAGTTCCTTAAACGCGGCACGGAAGTAGATACCTGGGAAAAACGGGGAGTGAAGTTGCGTCATCGAAGGTTATTTTCCCTCGCTGAAAAGCTTGGAAACAGTTCCATTTCGTTTGCATCGAAAACCCGAATACTAACAAATGGAAAAGAGACGTATGCTAGTATCCTGAAGCAACTGAGGAAAGCTAAACACCATATTCATTTGGAATATTATATTGTACGGGATGATGACAGTGGTGGCACTTTGAAGGATATCTTGATCCAAAAGGCAAAAGAAGGGGTGCGGGTACGCTTTTTATATGATGCGGTGGGATGTTGGTCCCTGGCCCGCCCTTATATTGATGAATTGAGGGATTCAGGCGTAGAGATTGTTCCCTTTGGACCCATCCATCTTCCTTTCATAAATAGTACATTCAATTTTCGGAATCATCGAAAAATGATTATTGTCGATGGGACCATTGGTTTTATCGGTGGCCTTAATATTGGCGATGAATATTTGGGGCTTAATGCGAATTACGGGTCTTGGCGTGATACTCACCTTTTGGTAGAAGGTGAAGCGGTCCGAACGCTACAGCTCATCTTTTCACAGGATTGGTACTATAGTACAAACCAAAGCTATTTGTCGGATGCCTATATTGGTACAAGTCAGCCAGTTTTGCAGGACCTTGGTGGCGTACAAATGATAGCCGGTGGTCCTGATTGTGAATGGACGGTTATTAAGAACCTTTTTTTCACCATGATAAATTCGGCGGAAAAGTCCATCTGGATTGCATCTCCCTATTTCGTCCCTGATGAGGATATTTTTCAGGCATTGAAGGTGGCGGGCCTGAGTGGATTGGATGTGCGAATACTGGTCCCGAGGAACCCAGATAAGTGGATTGTATTCCATGCTTCAAGGACGTACTTTTCTGAGCTCTTGGAAGCAGGGGTCAGGATATTTCAATATAATGAGGGCTTCATGCATAGCAAGATTGTCATAGTGGATAACGAATTGGCTTCAATTGGCAGCGCTAATATCGATATGAGGAGCTTTCATTTGAATTTTGAAGTCAATGCCTTCCTTTACCGTACAGAGAGTACACAGACTCTAGTAGATGATTATTTGAAGGATCTAAAGGTATCACAGGAGATACAGTTGAAAGTATTTTCCAATCGCAACTTAGGTCTGAAAGTATTGGAATCCACTTGCAGACTATTGTCACCGCTTCTATGATGATTCATTTATGCCATCACGGCATTTTTTTTATTTTAAAGGAATTTTCCAGGCCAAGGGAGAATGGATATAGTAGGAGGGGAGGAGAAATATGCTTAGCGCAATGAAAGAGGATGGGACATGGATCACCCTTCCTGAAAAACTGACGGGAAACCAGCTCCTGGCAATGAAGGCATCAAAAGGTTATTTCTGTCCTTGCTGTAAAACAGAAGTGATGATCAAAGCCGGAATGATAAAAATCCCTCATTTTGCCCACAAGAATAATACTTCGTGCCATGCTTCATCGGAACCTGAATCCACTTATCATTTAATGGGAAAAAGAAACCTGTATCAATGGTTGGTATCACATAAGTTTCATGCGAAGTTAGAAGCCTATATTCCCGCAATCAAGAGAAGGACGGATATATTGCTGACAATCGATGATCAGCGCTACGCGATAGAATTCCAGTGCTCCGTCATTTCCGAGGCTGACTTCCATGAAAGGACTAGAGCCTATCAAAGTGTGAAAATCATACCCATTTGGATCATGGGCGCCAAGCAATTGAAACGAAAGAGTAAATATGAATTCAGCCTATCTACCTTTCAGTGGCTATTTGTCAGTGGTACCTATCAGCATCCATTTCTGTGGATGTATTGTCCTGAATCTCATCAACTATCCGCATTGAAAAACATGACCCCTTTCTCAAAAAGAAGCGTTTTGGCAGAACTGACCACAGCACCTTTAAACCTTCTATCCCCCAATCAAATGACACCTCGATATTGTGATGCCTTTCCTTTTTTGATGGCTTGGAGAAAGAAACGGAAAAGCTGGTGCCTCCACCGGGTAAGAACAGCAAAAAGGAGTGATCCATTCTTTTATGACCTCTATACCCATCACCTTTCTCCTGCAACGATTCCCATAGAAATCGGTGTTCCAATTCAAGGCATGCACCTAATCGAGACACCGGCAATCGAATGGCAAGCTTGGCTATACATGGATGTGTTTCAAAAGAAAAAAATCGGGGAAAAAATTGAAATGAATGAAGTGCTCGGTCATTTTAAAAAGCGAATCAAGCTGGGGAATATCAAGCAGCGCCCTTTACCACTTATCAAGGAGAAAGATATGGGAAACCCTGTAAGAAAATATGTTCAGTTATTAGAAAAGCTGGGATATTTAAAAGAGTGGAAAGAAGGAATCTTTACGGTTACCACTCCGTTTACTGTGCCGATTACAAGTGATCAAAGTGAGGCTTTAGAAAGAATTTTCTATCAACAGAGCAAGATTATGATAGAAAAGGCATATATCCATTATAATGGGTTATAACCACTCTATTCCTTTTGACTGGGTTGTAGCAGGATTATGATGGTGAACGCAGAATAGTATGGAGTAAGAGAAGTATCGTTTTGCATGGGAAATGCAAATGGTTCAGGAAGTAAATAAGTTGTACATGCCCTGGTAAAGATAAGGGTAAGTTTTATTAGAATGGAGAGGAATTTATTATGACACAGGAAACTAAAGTGAACACATTACCTTCAAGAAGTGAGATTCCGGCTGAAGATACATGGAGACTTGAGGATATATATGCGACGGAGGAAGATTGGGAAGCAGCCTTCAAAGATGTAAAAGAACAGCTGTTGAAAGCGGAAGCATATAAAGGAACATTGGGTGAAAGCGCTGAAAAGCTATTTGCGGCACTGCAATTCCAAGATGAAGTATTTGAAAAGATGGGTAAAGTGTATGCGTATTCACATATGCGCAACGACCAGGATACAACGAATCCCTTTTATCAAGGAATGGAAGACAGGGCGAAGGCTCTGTATGCTCAGGCTGCCGCAGCCTTCTCATATATCGTTCCAGAACTGTTAAGCATTGATGAAAACAAAGTCCAGGAATTTTTGGAGGAAAAAGAAGAACTAAAGTTATATAAACATTCTTTGGAGGAAATCAACCTACAGAGACCGCATATTTTAAATGCAGAACAGGAGTCATTACTGGCTCAGGCCTCCGAAGTACTCGATAATTCCGGCAATATCTTCAGCATGTTGAATAATGCGGATTTGAAGTTCCCCGTTATTAAAGATGAAGAGGGCAATGAAGTGGAAATCACTCACGGAAGGTATATTCGTTTCCTTGAGAGCGAAGACCGCCGTGTCCGTCAAGACGCATTTAAAGGCATATACAGCAAGTATGGAGAGTTCCGTAATACATTTGCTTCTACCTTATCAGGTGAAGTGAAGAATCATAACTTCAACGCAACAGTACGTAAATATGAATCCGCGCGCCAGGCGGCATTAAGCAATAATAATATTCCAGAAAGTGTATACGATAACCTCATTCAAACGGTCAATGACAATTTGCCATTGTTACATCGTTATCTCGACTTACGCAAAAAGGTTCTCGAGTTAGACGAGCTTCATATGTATGATTTATTCGCTCCGCTCGTAAAAGAAGTGAAGATGGAAGTGACGTATGATGAGGCGAAGGAATATGTACTTAAAGGACTTGCCCCACTTGGAGAAGACTATATAAATGTCTTAAAGGAAGGGTTTGAGAATCGCTGGGTGGATGTACAAGAGAATGTAGGGAAAAGAAGCGGGGCCTATTCCTCTGGAACATATGGAACCAATCCGTATATTTTAATGAATTGGCAGAATAACGTGAATAACCTATTCACCCTTGTTCATGAATTTGGTCATTCGGTCCATAGCTACTATACTCGTAAACACCAACCGTATCCTTATGGGAATTATTCGATTTTTGTAGCGGAGGTTGCTTCTACTTGTAACGAAAACCTGTTGAACGATTACTTGCTGAATACGATAGATGATGAAAAGAAACGTATTTATTTATTGAATCATTACTTAGAAGGCTTCCGTGGTACACTGTTCCGTCAAACGATGTTTGCCGAGTTCGAACATACCATCCATAAAAAGGCACAGAATGGGGAAGCGTTAACCGCTGATATGTTGACGAAGGAATATTATGAACTTAACAAGAAATATTTTGGAGAGAATGTAGTAATTGATGAGGAAATCGGTCTTGAATGGGCACGTATTCCACACTTCTACTATAATTACTATGTTTATCAATATGCGACAGGAATTAGTGCAGCTACTGCTCTAAGTAAACAGATTCTCACAGAAGGAGAACCAGCTGTCAAACGATATTTGGAATTCTTGAAATCAGGAAGTTCAGATTATCCGATTGAGGTATTAAAAAAGGCGGGCGTCGACATGACGAAGGCTGAACCTGTACAAGAAGCGTTAAACGTATTCGAAGAAAAGTTAAATGAATTGGAACAGCTTTTAACAAAATAAATGGCAAAAGAGCCAACCGCCTACAGAAAAAGTCGGTTGGCTCTTTTATGTATGTTGCTATAGACCTTTAAATCGATTTCTCTGATTGAAGCTATGAAGAATAATGAAAAAAACAAAAAACAAGATGGGGGAAGTGACATACAAAGGAATGAGCTGCATGATTCCAAGTAGTTGGATGAATAAGGAGCTGATCAGGAGGATAAGTAAAATCGTACTTCTCAAAACTAGCACCTCCGCTAAATGGAATGGAAAGATGTCGGTACACTTTCTTTAAATAATATGTTTTGAAGAAAGAGGTTATTCGGAGAATATGACAATAATGTGAAATGAAACACAATCTACTTGCACTGTTTAGATGAAATCTGATATAGTACAGATATAGAAGTTATCACATCCAACTTATACCCCTTTGTTGATTCGTGAAATTTCTCCCATCCCCTTATTCGTATAAATAGATAAAAGCCCGGCAAATTTCGCGATTTGCCGGGCTTTTATCTATTTATCAAACTCTAGAAAAGTGAGTAAGGAAAAATAAAAGAAAATGAACTTGACTATAGAATGAAGCGAGATTCATTCTCGAAAAATTTGAATTATTCACTTGTGAACAATTTGTGAAATAAGACACAAAGTAGTTGAAAGTGGGTCGCTCACCTGGTATATTACTGACATGAAGTAATTCACATCTAAACTTATACCCCTTTGTTTGATCGTGAAGATTTCTCCCATCCCCTATTGTTCGTATTAATAGATAAGAAAACCCGGTAAATTCCCCAATTTACCGGGTTTTCTTGTTGTTGGATGACTTCATCCGGTAATTTGGAAAATGGTGGATGAAAGACCAACGGAAAAAAAGTGAACAAAATGTGAATTTATGCACAAAGTGATTGAAATATGGTCTAGCTATCTGTTATATTACTAACATGAAGTAATCACACCAAACTTATACCCCTTTGTTTGATCGTGAAATTTCTCCATCCCCTTTGTTCGTATAAATATACAGAAAACCGGTGAATTCCCCAATTCACCGGTTTTCTTGTATTTAAATGGAGGAAGAAGCTATTTCTTCCGAATTCATAAAAGAAAAAGTGAACATATTGTGAACTTATACACAAATCAGTTGATGAAATGATGGGAAATCTGTTATAGTACTAAATGAAGTGAATCACATCTAAACTTATACCCCTTTGTTTGATCGTGTAAATTTCCCATCCCCTTTTGTTCAAATATATGAATAAAAAGAAAAAGCCCGGCAAATTCCCCAATTTGCCGGGCTTTTTGTGTAGATGAGAGGGGGCGTTCGATAAGACCGTCATTTCGTCGGCTTTTCGGTGTACCTCCAAAATGTTCCGTACTTAGCAGGTATTTTTTCTGCCACTTGTTTTAAAACGAGCTTTTTCATTTCCAGCTCCACGGTACTTTTACTCATATTATAGACCGTTTCAATTTCTTTGGTGGCCACTAGTTTAAAACAACGTATAAACTCCTCAAGAGAAGGTGGCTCAGCTGGGTCTGGGAGACCATTTAAGATGTCCCTCAATATCTGAACGTATACCTCATAGGAATATACCCCAGAAACCTTAATTCCTTCTTCCTCAATATTTTGATTGAAGAATACGAGTGAAGGAATTTCAGTGACCTCCATTTCACTTGTGATTTTCAAGTCACATTGAAAGCCTTTGGATGCACTGGAGGAGTTTATGTCATGAAGAAATTCTTCTACATCCAACCCTACGCTTTGAGCACATTCGGTCAGTACCTTGATATTGGAAATATCCTTTTTTCCAATGAATACGTATTCTTGAAGCTGCCTTAAGAAACGAATGGCTAGTTTTCTACCCTGTAATTCGGCCGCTTTAATGGCTATGGATGCAGCGTAGGGAGAGGAAATGGGATTTTCGGTCCATAAGCTTCCATCACAAGACATTCCAGAACGGCTGGCTGTCTTTTCCCAAACTTGGGCGATGTTTTCAAAGTTTTTATGATTGCCGATATTTAGTGAATTAATCTTTCCACTTAAAACATGACGTAGGCTGAATAACTGGCCATATTCCACCTGCAATTTTCTTATGATTGGTTCAAGGCCCCAGCATTCAGGGCAAAGTGGATCAACAAAAACATAGATTTCTAATGGTTTCTTTCCTACATCATAACAATGTTGTGTTTTTATCCAATCGGAAATATTGAAAACTGGTTTTTGTGTGCTCAACTGTCTTCTCCTTTCCCGTCTATACCGGATGTATTGATCATATGCTGTGCTGTCAAATAGAGGCGATGGTAGAAAAATTCGCGAATTTCACCTTCAAGACCAATTTCGTCCATAGCGTGATACATGCAGGAAAGCCATGCTTTTGCACGATCTGGTGTAATTTCAAAAGGTATATGTCGAGCCCGCAACATAGGGTGACCGTGTTCCGAGGTGTATAAGGATGGCCCACCTAAATATTGCGTCATGAATTGTTTTTGTTTACGGACTGTCTCTGATAAATCGTCAGGAAAAATCGGTTTCAGTTCCGGATGTTGACTAACGTTGGAGTAAAATGCATCAATTAACTTGTGTAATTGTCCCTCTCCAATTAATTCATATGGTGTAGGGTTCTCTTTCGTCATGTTGATTACTCCTTTAAAAGAAAGATGTTTGATATTTAATCATATTTTAACAATCGCTTACTCATATAACAAATATCTAGCTTCAATAATACTTCCCCATAATGTTTTTTCACAAATGGAGGAGGGGAATTTTGTAGTCGTTCAAGCTGTTTTCGAAAAGATATCAACGATAAAAATAGCCGACCCAGAAGAAGGGTCGGCTAATGATTTCAGCTCATAAAGTTATTGAACACTTTCTGAACATAATTTTGCGTTTCGGAAAAAGGCGGTATGCCGTTGTATTTATCGACGTTACCAGGTCCGGCATTATAGGCTGCAAGGGCCATTCGGACATCCCCGTTATAACGGGAGAGCATCTGGCTTAAGTATTTACTCCCACCCATGATATTTTGCTTGGGATCGGTTATGTCTTCTACTCCCAGACTTCTTGCGGTCGCAGGCATCAACTGCATGAGCCCTGCTGCCCCAGCGTAGCTTGTCGCTGATGGGTTAAAATTGGATTCCTGTTTTATCACTGACTTAATCAATTTTTCCGGAAGGTTATATAGAGTCGCGGCCTCGCTGATCATATCATCAAAGTTCGTGACCGTCTCGCTTGTCTTTTTTTCTGGGAGAGCGGTTGTCAACGGGTTGTTGAGTGAATGTATCGTGTTGGATTGAAGGATGGACTTTGCCTCAGTTTCTACGTTAGACAGAAGGGACCCCAATGATTGCGATGTGTTTTCCAAAGTATCGCTTGACATGAGTCCCGTCAGCATTTCCTGAAACATTGATCGCGACGAGGATGTATTCGTGATAGTGCCTGTCGAGAATTGTTGTATGGCTTGCAAATCCATCAATGTCCTAAAGTCCTGAACTTTCAAATGTACCACCTCCATATCTATTTTTGGTCGGATTTAATCACTGAATTTCGCCCGATAGAATCTCTTTACTTTATTTTCGGTTTTCCGTACCGGAATTTGAAGTGATTCTAGAAGTTTAAAAAACTTTTTTTGCCCATCGGCCCGATCCGTCACTTCATATTCGAGCTCGTAATCCTCATGTCCCAAATATGAGCTATGATCTAAAACAAGCAAACCTCCCTGGAATGGGAATTCTGAACGGTCCGTTTGTAAAGTGCCAAAACATGTGAAATCCTCTGGAATTAGATTATTTTCTATAATCAGGTCATGAACAGGGCCTTCAGGGAAAATTCCTTCTTTTAAGAAGGAATTTGCGATATCCTTCGTGATCGCTTGATTGGTTTCCAATAGACCCTCGCTTGCGGGTTGCTTCAAGGTTAACTCGTACTGGCCATTTTTCTCCCGTATACGGAGGGCTGAGTTCTGACTTTTCAACTGAAATTTCGCTGTATCAAAATAGTGATTTTGCTGAGTTTTGAAGGTTGATGAATGTACTTGAAAATGGTCCAAAAGCTGTTTGAATTCTTTTTCATTCAAAAGGTTCTTAAATTCAATTTCGATATGTTGATCCATGATTTATCCCTCTCTAAGCTGTTATTTTAGTTTAATCATATAAGAACCATTCGAGCTGTCAAATCGAATGAATATTTTTTCATTATCATACTTGAATATTTAGGAATCAATTGCCGAATATGATAAAATATAAACATTGAGCATATAAATTAGTTCAGTATACAGCAACATCAAAATTATACATATTTTTCACTATACATATCCTTGGGGAGAAGCAGTGGTAAGAACTGCTGGAGGAACTCATACAGATGATTCGAATCGTTCTGCCCATACCAGATTTGAACAGGCGTTTCGAAAGAAGTGGGTGGTGTGGCAATGGAAAGTTGGGATGATTTCTTAGCACCTTATATACAGGCCGTTGAGGAATTAAAAGTTAAATTAAAAGGCTTAAGAAAACAATTTGAGAGAGAGAATATTCATTCTCCCATAGAGTTCGTAACGGGTAGGGTGAAGCCGATTGACAGCATCTTGAACAAGGCTAGTCAGAAGGGTATTCCCATCGATAAGTTTGGGGCTGAGATACAAGATATCGCCGGACTTCGGATGATGTGTCAGTTCGTCGATGATATTGAACAGGTCGTAGGACTCCTGAGGAGCCGGAATGATTTTGAGATTGTAGAGGAAAGAAATTATATTTCCCATAAAAAAGCAAGTGGCTACCGTTCCTATCATGTTGTCATTCGCTATCCTGTCCAGACCATTCATGGTGAGAAAAACATATTGGCCGAGATTCAAATCAGAACCTTGGCTATGAACTTTTGGGCAACCATTGAACACTCTTTAAATTATAAATATCAAGGGGCTTTCCCCGAAGATATCCAATTACGATTGAAACGTGCTGCAGAGGCTGCGTTCCTGCTTGATGCGGAAATGTCACAAATCCGTACTGAAATACAGGAGGCACAGCGTCTTTTTTCAAGGAAAAAGGATTCCTGAAAGTGGTAAGGATAAAGACGGAAGAATTCAAACAGAGTTAGGTGGTATTGTATGAAATTTGCGATTACTTCAAAGGGAGATGCAAAATCGAATACGTTAATGCAAAGGATGAGGACGTATCTCCAAGACTTTCAATTGGAATATGATGAAGATCAGCCGGATATCGTCATTTCGGTCGGCGGTGACGGTACGCTGTTATATGCTTTTCATCGATATAAGAATCGGCTCGATAAGACGGCCTTTGTCGGTGTGCATACGGGGCACCTCGGATTTTATGCGGATTGGACTCCCGATGAAATAGAGAAACTAGTGATTGCTTTAGCAAAGACTCCTTTTCAAGTCGTCGAATATCCTCTGTTGGAAACGATTGTGCGCTATCAGCATGGTGGACGGGAAGCAAGATTCTTATCATTAAATGAATCAACGGTCAAAAGCGTCGAAGGGACATTGGTCATGGATGTAGAGATACGTGGTCAGCACTTCGAAACATTCCGTGGGGATGGACTATGCATTGCCACTCCTTCTGGAAGCACCGCTTATAATAAAGCGCTGGGAGGGGCCATCGTCCACCCTTCGATAGATGCAATTCAAATAACGGAATTGGCGTCGATTAATAACCGGGTGTTCAGGACGGTTGGATCTCCACTTTTACTGCCTGCGCATCATACGTGCATGTTCAGGCCAGTCAATGCTGTCAATTTTCAAATCACGATCGATCATCTGACTCTACTACAAGAAGATGTGAAATCCATTCAATGTCGGGTGGCGGATGAAAAGATTCGTTTTGCAAGATTCCGGCCGTTTCCTTTCTGGAAAAGGGTCCATGATTCATTCATTGCCAATTAAGGAGATTATATTACCTCATGTCTAATCAAAAATTTTCTTTAAGTTGGGCGGTTTCTGAAGAGGATTCTGGCTCTTTATTGAGAGATTTTCTCGGCAAATGCGATATCTCAAAACGGGCGTTAACGGATATTAAATTTAAAGGCGGTTCCATCATGGTCAATGGTCTTGAGGTGACAGTGAGGGAGCGCATAAAAACTGGTGATGGCATCACCGTCATTTTTCCACCGGAAGAGGGAAGCGAGGGGCTATTACCTGAAGATATTCCCCTTCAAATCCGTTATGAAGACGATTATGTATTAGTCGTAGTCAAGCCTCAATCCATGAACACCATCCCTTCCCGTGAACATCCGAATGGGAGCCTTGCAAATGGATTAGCTGGTTACTATAAAAAGAGGGATATACAGGCAACGATCCATATCGTTACTAGACTTGACCGCGATACCTCGGGATTGGTCTTGATTGCGAAGCATAGGCATATCCACCATCTTTTAAGTGAACAGCAAAAGTTGGGGCAAGTTAAACGGCGCTATCAAGCGGTAGCTGAGGGTCAAATCGAGGGCCCCGTTGGAAAAGTAGAGGTACCCATCGGTCGGAAATCGACAAGTATTATTGAACGTGAAGTACGGGAAGACGGCCGTTATGCTTGTACACTCTTTGAAGTACAAGCCCACACTGAAGATCATACGTTCCTTAAGCTGGAACTTCTGACAGGCAGGACACATCAAATAAGGGTGCACATGGCCCATATTGGACACCCGCTTGCAGGAGATGATCTATATGGCGGCCACAGGGATAGGATTGACCGTCAGGCTCTCCATTGCTATGAATTGAAGTTCCTGCATCCCTTTACAAAAAAGGCGTTGAAGTTCCAGGAAAACCTACCCCTGGATATGTTGGTTCTTTTAGAAAAGAATTAGTATGAAAAAACTCAAACCCAAAAAAACTCACCAAAACCGGCGAGTTTTTTTGGTTATTTAGAAGAGGACCTGAATTTATCTGCTACATAGGGTAAAGAAGAGGGAACGCTCTGCAATTCCATTTCCGGGTAGCGAAGGGCAGTGAGCTTCCCACCGAAAACGCACCCGGTATCAATGTTGTAGGTGCGATTGACACAGATGGCTTCAGGAACGGGAGTATGGCCATACACAATCCACGCTTTCCCTTTATAGGATTGGGCCCAGTCCCTTCTGACAGGGGAACCGTCTGGATGCTTGGCCCCATTGATATCGCCATAAAGGACAAAGGTTTTTGCCTTGCTGCCATATTGACCGATTAAATCGTGACGGATGCCTGCATGAGCTATAATTAAACGGCCTTCATTGATTAATTGATATAGGGGAGATTGTTCATATAAATCCATGAACTGTTTACGGATTTTCTTCTGTTCACGGTTATTCAATGCCTGGTACTCCGCTAGAGTTGTCTCCAGTCCGTGAGATACCTGTACCTTATTTCCTGAAAAATACCGATACAGTTTATTGCAGTGATTTCCTGGTGCATAAAGCGCAATTTTTTTGTTGATGACCAATTCGTAAACGACTTCAATAACACGGAGTGATTCTGGACCACGGTCAGTCAAATCACCCACAAAGCCTAAGATTCTCCCGTGGGGATGGACTGGAATTCCGCTTTCCCAGCCATAGCCCATATTCAACGTCAATTCCTTAAATTCAGTGAAGCAACCGTGTATGTCTCCGATGATATCAATCTTCATACTACACGTCCTTTGTTTGTTTTATTTATATTTATGGTATTAGTATAGTATTATTTCAAAAAATAATATATTAAGTACAAAATAAAAAAATGTTTGGGAGGTGTAACCTTGGAAGAGAAGATGGAAAGAGAAATCAATAAACAGAATAGAGACCTTTTGGTTAATGCACTTAAACATGAAAATCTGGATCAGTTCCGTATAGAGTTCCTTGATATGCATCCTTATGATCAGGCCCAATTTTATACGAGTTTAAAGGAAGAGTACCGGCCAGTATTGTATCGCTACTTATCACCGGAAGAAATGGCGGACCTTTTTGAAAATATAGAAATAGATGAAGAAGAATACGAAAACCTTCTAGCTGAAATGGATCCTTCGTATGCAGCCGATATGCTTTCCCATATGTACGCAGATGATGCGGCCGATGTCCTGAACGAAATCAACGATGAGCAAGCCGTTAGCTATTTGACGATCATGGATGATGAAGCGGCCAGTGAGATTCAAGAACTGCTGCATTATGAAGAGTCGACTGCCGGAAGTATAATGACCACCGAGTTCATTGCAATTGAAGCAAACGAAACGGCGCGTTCGGCCATGCAGATTTTAAAACGGGAAGCCCCGCAAGCAGAGACGATTTATTATGTGTTTGTTACGGACCAAGATAAAAAGTTACTTGGCGTGTTATCACTGCGGACATTAATCATTGCGGATGAAGATGCTTTGATTGGTGATTTGATGGATGAACGGGTCGTTTCCGTCCCTGTCTCAGAGGACCAGGAAGAAGTGGCGCGTAAAATTAGGGATTATAATTTTCTAGCCGTGCCGGTTGTGGATTTTCAGAACCATCTATTAGGGATCATAACCGTCGATGATATCATTGATGTCATGGACGAAGAAGCATCGGATGATTACTCCAAATTAGCAGGTGTATCCGACCTTGACCATGTAGATAAAAGTGCTTTTTCAGCTGCGAAAAAGCGATTGCCGTGGTTGGTCATCCTTTTATTTCTAGGTTTATTGACTGCGAGTCTGATCGGGAGGTTTGAAGAGACGCTTAGCCAAAAAGCCATCCTTGCCGTTTTCATCCCCTTGATTGGCGGGATGGCCGGAAATACGGGGACACAGGCTCTTGCTGTCGCGATTCGAGGAATTGCGACAGGTGATTTGGAAGAGGAAAGTAAATGGAAACTGATCATCCGAGAGGCTGGGACGGGGTTTATTACCGGTTTGACTTGTGGAATCGTTATAACGGGTATTGTCTACTTTTGGAAACACGATTTCATGTTAGGGTTATTGGTCGGCATTTCGATCTTCATTACCTTGATTGTGGCGACGCTAGCCGGATCGTTGGTCCCGTTGCTCATGCATAAAATGAAAATTGACCCTGCCGTTGCATCTGGTCCTTTCATTACAACCATTAATGATATCATCAGTATTCTCATCTATTTCGGATTGGCCACTTTATTGATGGGGTATTTATTGTAAGCGAAGGATTCGACTTTCGCTTACATTTTCAGTAGGTTAGAAAACGGTATTTTTCTTTCTTATTATTTGTTATAATGGAAATTAGTATCAGGTACTAATAACTTGTATTGATTTTAGGAGGATCATATACACATGACTTTTTCATTAGAAGGAAAAACGTTCGTCATCATGGGTGTCGCCAACAAAAGAAGCATCGCTTGGGGAGTGGCCCGTTCCTTACATAAAGCGGGTGCCAAGCTGATTTTTACATATGGAAAAGAACGTACAGAAAAAAGTGTCAAGGAGTTGTCTTCCACTTTGGAGGGCGAACCTTCAATCATCCTGCAATGCGATGTAACAAAGGATGAAGATATCGAGAAGTGCTTTGCTTCCATTAAGGAGAAGGTGGGAGTCATTCATGGTGTCGCTCATTGTGTGGCATTTGCTAATAAAGAAGAGCTAGATGGTGATTTTGTCAACACTAGCCGTGAAGGATTCTTGCTTGCACACAACATTAGTTCCTTCTCATTAACGGCTGTGGCTAAGGCGGCGAAAGAAATCATGCCAGAAGGTGGAAGCATTGTCACCATGACCTATCTTGGTGGCGAAAGAGTCATGCCGAATTATAATGTGATGGGTGTGGCTAAGGCGTCACTTGAAGCCAACGTACGGTATTTATCAAGTGATCTTGGTAAGGATAATATTCGTGTCAATGCCATATCTGCAGGGCCAATTCGCACCCTTTCCGCCAAAGGCGTTCGTGACTTCAACACCATCTTGAAGAAAATCGAAGAAGAAGCACCGCTCCGTCGTACAACTACTCCGGAGGAAGTCGGGGATACTGCCGTTTTCCTTTTCAGTGACATGTCACGCGGAATCACAGGGGAAAATATCCATGTGGATTCAGGTTACCATATTATTGGATGAGGAATAGGGGGCTTCAATAGACAATCTCGTCATTGATGCCCCCCATATTGCCAGGATGCTTTCATGTATAAGCATTCTGGCTTTTTATTTTCTTATGTTTTCGACAACGATAACCTTTTATCGGTCCATATGCCCCTTATCCTTTTGGTCTTCAAAAATTGGAGTCAATTTATCCTTCCCGGTATTTTGTAGGTTCACTTCGATCTTTATCGATTTAATCGTGTCATCTTCTAATGGAATTTCTCCGTCTTTTTGAATTTCCTTCCACTTTTTAATGTCTTTTCGATAAAGGGTTTCAGAAAGTCTGAATAGATCGACTTTCTTTTCTTTTGCATATTTATAGGTGTATTTGATTTCCTTTTTGAGAATACGCTTTAATTCTCTTTCATATTCCTTAGGTGATGAATCCACCTTCATCGTCTCGATGCTCGATTTCAGTTTCATCTTGATGTGAAACCGTACCTTTCCATCCTTCTCTATAACCGGTTTCATTTTAACCTTTTTTTCGTAAACAATGACAGAAGTGTCCTGCCTGGTCCCCGGGAAAAGTGTAACACTATCGCGAACAAAGTTCTTATTTACCAGTCTTGCCCCTTTCATTGCACGAGTAGGAAAAATGGTTTTAATCTTATTTTCTGAAATGACTGCAATGCTATCCAACAGCAAGTCTTTCTTTTTTTCTTTCTGGCCGCTCCATTGTTTTGTCACTTTCATTCGGGGAATGGAAACAAAATAAGCTGGTTCGTCCATTTCAATGATAAGTTCCCTCAAGTTTATGGGTGGTATAAATGAGCTTTGCTTATAGTTCCCCTCGGGATCGCTTAATTTAGAAAAAGCCAGGGGAATATTTTCGATAGGACCAACCAGCATTGCTTCTTTAACTGATTCCTTGGTCATATAAAAGAAAATGCGGTAACGCGTTTCACGATAGCGGTCCAGAAAATCCACTGTCTTTTTGAATCCCCCTGCATTAAGGGCTTCATCAGAAAAAATGACAAACGAAAGATGACCCCAATAAATGCGACGATCTGACGTATGATATAAATCGAAAATGGCTTCTTCCAGTGTATCCCCGGTTCCAGTTCCAACATCACTCGCATTTTGTGAACTTGGATCGCCACCCGCTTCGGTTTTAGCCAATCCCTGTAAGTTGATGATTTGAAGGTAAACGACGACCTTGCCGTCCTTATAATCGACTCCAACCCCATGGGCATATACAAGCCGTTCCGGTTCATTCGAATCCCAACACCCAGAAAGAAAGATGATAAGCACCAGTAATGGGATGAACTTGTACTTCATTTTTTTTCATCATCCCCTTTCCTCGTGGAGTCTTTTGGCGCAATGACGGTAGGCCTTCTTTTATCGAAAGTGGGGGGAACTCTAAAAAGGGTTTTAAATATATTGGTTGGACTTAAGTTAGCGGTCACTTCCAAGTAAGGGACCCCTAATATTCGGATATTACTCACGTATGCACATAAAAATAGAGCAAGAAGGAAAAAAGCGAACAGACCTAAAAAGGACGCAGAAGCAATCGAGAGAAGCCGGACCAAACTGATGACCCCTATGATGGATTGGTTAACGAGCGTGAAGGTAGCTACCGCTGAGCCTGCAATCACGACCAGCATGGCGGGGCTTGTCAATCCAGATCGGATTGCAGCATCTCCGATAATTAAGGCGCCGAGGACACTTAATGTTGGACCAATCGAACTTGGAAGGCGCATGCCGGCTTCCTTGAAGATTTCAAATACGATGACCATGGTTATGGCTTCGAGTGCAGTGGGAAGCGGTAATCCCCGCCTCGATTCAACGACAGTGGCAAGAAGGATCAAGGGAAGCTGATCTTGATGAAACGTAGTTAAGGCAACCCAAAAACCCGGTAAAAGCGCAGCAACAAAGATTCCGAAGATACGAAGTCCTCTTTCAAAGGTGGCGTAGGTTGATGTATATTCATTATCTTCTGAGGTCTTTAAGATAATAAAAAGGTTGATAGGAGTGATCATGGTATAAGCAATCCCATCGATGAGCAACAATATCCTCCCCTTTAATAGGCACTGTACCGCAAAATCAGGCTTTCCTGAGTAGTGATGCCTCGGAAAAAGGATAGCAGGTTTTTCCTCGATTAATTCCATGAATTGATTCCCACTATAAATTCCGTCGACATCAAGTGATTCGATTTTCTTGGAAAGTTGATCCACCATCTCGGGATTTGAAATATCATCCATATATAAAAGAGCTACTTTGGTCAAGGTACGTCTGCCTACTTCAAAATGCTTCACACTTAAGGAATTGGTGCGCATCCGCTTCCTGATCAAAGCGACATTGACTGATAAATCTTCTATGAAATTATCCCGAGGTCCTTTAATTGTAACTTCAGCTGATGTCTCCTCGGGACTACGTTGTGGACGGTTCGCTATATTGGAAGATAATAATCGATTCGTACCTAATACATGGATGATCAATTTCCCTGAGTATATCTCGGCAAATAGTTGTTCCGTTGTTGTCAGTTCTGTTAACTGTGGGAGGTGAAGGGAGGATTTTAAGTCCTCGACCGTAATCTTTCCTTTTTTATATTTCTGGAAAAAAAGAGTTAACCTCTCGAACACAAGATTATTCAATAATTCATTGTCGATCAACCCTTCACAGCCAATTAATGTGACTTTAACAGGGGCATCATCACGATAGAAAGCGTTTTGAAAAAAAACATCCTCAGAATTTCGGAAAACCTCTTTCAAATATTCTTCATCTGTACGAAGAGGCTCTTTGGAAATCGAGTCGTGCTTAATCGGTTTGGATGCTTGCTTTTCCTTTTTGTTGAACATCGCATTTGGTCCTCCTTTTTCGGCGATTTTTGAAAAAAACGAAAAGGCTCAATAGAATGGATACCGCTAAGAAGTAATAGAAAGTTCCAGGCATAATAAATGTTTTAATGATGAAATATAAATCGATATCACTGATTCTATATAAATTAGAAATGATTAAGACTAGGGAAAAGATGATGAGTAGAATCGTCTTATTCCGCTTCTTTTTTATGGAAAGGACTTCAAGGGATAGAAACAATAAAAAGGAGACCCTTATAAAAGCACCGGTTAACCATTGATAAATCGACAGAAAGTCAAGGTGCTCGATGAAGCGGCCCAATGTGACCAACCCCCATTGCTCAAATGCAGGATACTTTTGTCTGGCAGCTTCCTTCGGTCCAAACTCAGTAATGGAACCGATGAGCGGTCCCAGTATGAGTAAAGTAAGGATTAAGGCATTGAAGAAAAACACCTTATATTTTAACGGTCCATGAACTTTTTGCTGCATGAACAGAAGCGCCATCAATTCTATCAATCCGGATAAAGGATAGATGATACCGGAAAAAACGGGTTTCCACCCATGTTCCAGCACCGGTCTCAAAAGTGTATAGTCCTTGAATTGAATATTGGTGAAGGCGACAAACAATCCGAATGCAATGACTGCAGTCAATACGAAGGTATTCACGATGGCGATCGTTTGTATGTTTGTATTTGCGAGAAAAAAACATAATCCCGTGAATAGTATGATTTCAATGAAGGGAGGGGTAACCGGTAAGTAGGATACCTTGGTCCATACCACCATCTCTTTCAATGAGACTGCCGCTAATATGACGAAGAGCATGCTTAGGGAAATCGCTAGTACCTTCCCAGGCAGCTTGCCAATGTTCATTTCGACCCATTTGAAAACATTTTCATGTGCCGTGGCTTTGTGAATAAAGTACAAAAGCACACACCAACCCACAATGAGAAAAAAGGAAATAAGGACAGTGATCCACCCATCCCGTTTTGCAGCCGGTAATAAATGAGGGAGGATTGTCACATGATTCTTTAAACCGACAGCAGTCATTATGATCAAAGATAGTTGTACAGTTGAAATTTTCCCGTTTTTTCTCATCTTTGTTTACTCCTTTACTATCATTCTTCGTTTAGTTATCTCCATTTCATTCCGGAATATCCAATAGTGGACGTTTCTCCTTTTTTGGAAGAAGGTTACTTACCGAGCATAAAAAACGGAGTGCTTCATATAGATGATACATAGAGCAGATAAAAGCCTGTAGTGTGAAAAATCGGTGGGAACCCCTTTGAAATCCATTGTTGAATGAGTGAAGGAGGGAAAGTTATGGACGTGAAAAAGCGTCTGTCTTTTACCAATGGGGTGCAAACAGTATGTGAGCATCCGGTCAAACAGATAAACCCTACCAGTAAGAGACTAGATGGTTCCTATAATACGGAGGAATTGCTGGAATTATTGGGGAGACTGCCTGCTTTTGCACCTAAACCTGTTTGTAAGTTCACCATTAATGGCCGCACTCTATTCGGAAAGTTGGAACAAAAACAGGAATCCAGTCTTTTTATCAGGCATCATTTTGGTAAAAAGGTCGTCAAATACCATATAGAGCAGCTTCAATCCGTGGTTATCTTGAAATATTAGGAGGATTTGCATGTCAGAAAATAAAAATGATAAAAAATCAAAACCTTTACTATATGTCGATCAAGTAGAAGTGAAGGCCCAAAGAGGGAACATGCAAAGTGATTACCGGACAAAAAGAAAAAAGAAAGAAGTGTCAGCAGAGCCTGAAGTAGTCGAAGATGACCGAAAGACTCAAAAAATAGAAAAGATAAAACAGGAGTTCGGTGTGTACGAGGCAATGAAGGAAATTGAATCGGAACTGAGTGAAATAAAAAAAATAACGGACCAATACGTACCTGAACCAGAACAAGAACATGCGCCCGTAGAAACTAATGAGGAAATTCCTATAGATCTTGAACCAGAAAAGAAAAAAACCAAAAGGAAGAAAAGGGTGGAGAAGGTTTCGACAACTGACCTCATAACACGCCTTTCCCAACATAAAGGATACCCAAAACCAGTTTGTGAAGCAGTTATCCATGGTGAAACGGTTAGGTTTCAAGTCATGGGGATGAGGGGGGAGTCGGTAAAGATCAAAAGGGGGAACCATATCCGGTTCGTCAGATTGTCGGATATAATGAATGCTACTATTATCGAAGAGTCCAATTAGTGAAGGAGCAAAATATACATGTTTCTCTCGCAGTCTGATTTGACAATCGTGCTTCTATTAGGTCTGGCTTCATTTAGGCTTACTCGATTAATCGTTTTTGATAAAATAACCGAACCTTTGCGTCGTCCATTCTTTAAAGAAATTGAAGAAAAAGGTGAAGATGGGACGGCTGAAGTTTACCTAGTTCCAAAAGAAAAGGGATTGAGAGGTTGGATTGGCCAATTGCTTAGTTGTTTTTGGTGTGTAGGTGTGTGGTCCAGCCTCTTTCTGGTCATCCTTTATCTTGAGCATGTGTTCATGGGGCAAGTATTGATCTTGGTCCTTGCCGTTGCTGCAGTCGGTTCCATAATTGAAGTGATTATCAGTAAAATTATGGATATTTGATGGAGTACAACTTGTCTTTTTTATCATATAGTATGGTATAGATGATAAAGGAGGGTCACAAATGAATTATAAACAGAATCCTTGGCAGTATGCTGCGAAACCAATCAAAAAAGATCAGCCTGTCAAAATTAAAAAAGATTGTGGCTGTAATAAAAGCAAAAAAAACAAAGCCTATTAAATAAACGGAACCCTTCCTCTTTGGAAGGGTTTCTTTTATTTCCTAATCCTACCATTCATAAAAAATGGGATAAACAAGAAGATAATAATAGAACGTTAAATTAGGATGTGATTCTATGTTCAGAAAACGGAGAATTTTATATGTTAGCTGGATGTCTCTAGCAGTCATTATGCTCCTATTAACTGGCTGCAGCAGTAAAGATGATGGGAAAACAGAAGGATTGGCTTTAATCAAGCGAACGAATCCGGAACCGATGGATATCATTCACGGAGAAGATGAAGAAGATGAAAAAGGACTCATTACGAAAGTTAAGGAGATGGTAAGTGATGAAGACGAAATTTATGATGTGATCGTTGTGAAAAATGGTAAGAAAATCCTCGTGGCCTATAAAGTAAAGCATCTACAGCGTTTTCATATGAAAAAAATCGATAAAAACGTGACAAAAAAATTGGAAGACAAGTATCCAAAGTATAAATTTATCATTTCCAGCGATTATAAAATCTTTTTGGAGTCAGTAAGGTTGGATGAATTGCTTAAGGAAAAAGATGTACCAGAAAAGAAAGCGAAAAAGAAATTCAAAGAAATAGTTGAGCTTCATAAGGAATAAATATAAGAAGGCGAGGTTTCAAAGTATGAGCGGAAAGGAAAAGACGACCCCACAGCAAGATGAATATAAACAGCTTCAAGGCAAGCACGAGATTAAAAGGCCTGTCTTGACCAATTGTCTAAAGGCTTTTTTGGTAGGCGGTATTTTCTGCATAGTGGGACAAGCCATTTCTTATTTCTATATTTACTTCTTTAATTTCACGGAGCAGACGGCCGGGAGCCCAACCACTGCAACCATGGTATTTCTTGCTCTTTTAATGACGGGCTTCGGATTTTATGACCGGATTGGGCAATTTGCTGGAGCTGGTAGTGCCGTACCTGTTACTGGCTTCGGTAACGCGGTCATCTCAGCGGCCATCGAGCATCGTACGGAAGGATTCGTCCTTGGTGTGGGTTCCAATATGTTTAAATTGGCGGGATCGGTCATTCTATTTGGTGTATTTTCCGCTTTCGTCGTGGCTTTAATCAAAACGATTATTCAGATGATAGGGGGTTAATCGATGCTAAAGGGGAGACAAACTTGGACGTTCGCTAATAAACCAATCATTTTAAGTACGGGTGTAACGGGTGGCCCTTTTGAAGCAAATGGTGAAATTCCGGGTGACTTTGACATTCTGTACAGCGACCTGTGGATGGAGCAGGATTCGTATGAAAAGGCCCATCGTCATTTGATGGAAAAATCAGTGGAGATTGCCCTGCAAAAAGGGGGAATTGAAAAGGAACAAGTGCAATTTTTTCTGGCAGGGGATTTAATCAACCAGATTACACCCACCAGTCTGGCAGCTAGAACCAATGGGATTCCGTACTTCGGTTTGTTCGGTGCTTGTTCAACATCGATGGAAGGTCTTGCCCTGGCAGCCTTCATCACCAATTACGGTGGGGCTAACTATGTGCTGACAGGGGCGTCCAGTCATAATGCAGCCGTCGAAAAACAATTCCGTTATCCAACAGAGTATGGGGGACAGAAACCACCTACTGCTCAGTGGACGATAACCGGTGCGGGGGTAGCTTTGGTGACTCCAAATGGTACGAGGCAGGAGGCATACCCTCATGTTGTTTCCGCTACCATTGGAAGAGTCATTGACATGGGGTTGAAGGATCCTTTCAATATGGGGGGGGCAATGGCACCCGCTGCCGTAGATACGATTATCGCTCATTTCAGAGACACGGGTCTTACCCCTGACCATTATGACTTGATTGTCACTGGTGATTTAGGGCAGATAGGAAGGTCCACGGCGTTGGATCTTTTGAAGGAAAAAGGATGTAGGATCAACCAGGAAAAATTCAAAGACTGTGGATTGATCATTTATAAAAAGGATCAGCCTGTTTTAGCTGGTGGAAGTGGTGCCGGTTGTTCCGCAGCCGTGTTATACGGTCATTTATTAAATGAAATGAGTCAGGGGAAATATAAACGGATATTATTGATTGCAACAGGGGCATTATTGTCACCGTTAACGTATCAGCAAAAAGAATCGATTCCGTGTATTGCCCATGCGGTGGCCATTGAGTATGGGACAAATACATGAAAAAGGAGAGATCAGGATGTTAGCAATGTTTTTTTGGGCCTTTGTCATCGGAGGCTTGATTTGTGTAATCGGCCAGCTTTTATTCGACTTGGCTAAGCTAACCCCGGCACATACACTAAGCTTATTCGTTGTAATAGGAGCCATACTGGGAGGCTTCGAATTATATGAACCGCTTATAGACTTTGCAGGAGCAGGAGCAACCATTCCCATTGTTTCCTTTGGGAATTCCTTGGTGAACGGAGCCATGTTAGAAGCAGAAAAGCATGGGATTGTCGGCGTCCTTACCGGCATGTTTGAAATCACGAGTTCAGGAATCTCTGCAGCTATCATCTTTGGATTTATCGGAGCTTTGGTCTTCAGACCGAAAGGATGATCCATACATAGCGGAAATGGGCATGATGTTTAGGGCATGGCCTATACATATTGTCCCATCCTACATATATTATCAGTGAGCTCAATTTGAGAGCGAGGTGATTGTAATATGTTTGGTTATGGTGGCTACGGATGTGGCGGTTGCAATGAAGGCTATGGCTATGGAGGCGAAGCATACGGTGGCGGCGGATTTGGCGCTGGATCCACGTTCGTCTTGATCGTAGTATTGTTTATCCTATTAGTGATTGTCGGGGCTTCTTTCTGTTAGTGTAATTGGAATAGGCTGTATGAGCCTATTCCTTTTTTTATTGATTTTTATGGTCCTTGCACATATCCTACATCCTTCCATAAGATAGATACAGAAAAGGAGGGGCTTAGGCATGGATAACAATTTATTTAAAAACATAGAAGGAAAAACGGGTGTGAATATGAAAGATGTGATGGAATTGGCAAATTCACTTCAGGGTGCGAATTTCAAAGATGAAACGACTGTAAGGAACGTGATCAAAAGGGTATCTCAAATAGCCAATAAACCAGTCAACAAGGAAATGGAAGACAAAATCGTACATTCTATCGTTGCTGAGGGAAATAAACTGGATTTCGGGACGATTTCCAATATGATGAATAAAAAATAGTAAGCGAAACAGGAGTCTGCAGCATTGCAGGCTCCTGTTTCCATGGATATTCTTAAAGATTAAGGAACCGTGATGGATGGGCCGTCCTTCCACGCCTGGTTTGCGGGATAGAGATATAAAGATCCTTTTTGGCCCGGGTCGCAGCCACATAAAGCAATCTCCTTTCCTCTTCGAGCGGGCCTAGTTCACCCTTACGATACGAATCCAATGCAAAATCATGGGGAAGGCTGCCATCAACCGCCGCCAGGATATAAACAGATTGATATTCAAGGCCTTTAGAGCGGTGAATCGTCGTGAGCTGTATGGCATCTTTAAAGTGCTTGGACAGCTGTTTTACTTCCTGCACCATGGCAGTCATATGATCGACATGGTCGAGGAAGGAAGCAACTGTAGGAAACCGGTTAGCAGCCACTTTCAAATCACGGATATCGTCCGAACCCTTTTCCAGGTTGGCCTCATTTCCCCTCTTCTTTACATACTCTTGATAACCCAAATCCTTCTCGATGATTTCTAAAGCCACGAGCGGGGACATGGTCTTTATAGAACGGATTTGACCCGGTATTGCTTTTAATTTACGTTCTTGAAACGCATGTCCCGTTTTTACAAAGGCAAATGCATCAATAAAGTCACAATCTTGCAGGATCGTCTGGGCCTTTAGCTCTTGTAGGACGCTCTGCTTTAAAAATAAAGAAGAAAGGACGTCGGAAGCTGCTTTGCTATCATGAGGGTGCAGGCTCAAGCGCATGAATGCAAGCATGCCATGGATGACTCGCCGTTGATAAAACGAATCCGCATCCTTTTCGATCACGAAGGGAAGGTTAGAAGATGCCAGTCTTTCAAAAATGGCCCGCGACATCGTATGGGTCCTGTAAAGGATGGCGAAGTCACCAGGATTGGCACCTTTGGATATCTTCTCTTGTATGTCGGTCACGATCATCGTCGCTTCGAGCTCTTCATCATGCGGATAGAATAATACAGCCGGATTCCCTTGATCATGTTGTGCCCGCATCGTTTTATCCATCCGATGCTGATTTCGTTTTATCATTCTGTTTGCCGTAGCGACAATCTCATGGGAGGAGCGGTAATTTTCGGTCAACTTCACGACTTGGGAACCAGGGAAATCCCGGTTAAAATTCAGGATATACTTTGGATCACTCCCTCGGAATGAATAGATGGCTTGATCGTCATCACCAACAGCACAAACATTTTTTGTATCCGCTGAAAGGAGTTTTATCAACTCATATTGAACTTTATTAATATCCTGAAACTCGTCCACTAAGAAATAGCGGAACCGTCGTTGATATTTCAGTAACAATTCAGGATGGTTCTTCAAAAACACGTAACAACCTACCAGCATATCATCGAAATCATATTTACTTGTTTGCTCTTTATACGCTTCATACTTTTTATATAAGAATAAACAGGATTTCTCCCAATCATCATTCGGTTTGACATCGTCAGGAAAAATCAACGAGTTTTTCCATAGGCCAATTTGCTGAAGTGCCTGATCGTAGGCGAATTCCTTTTCATCAAGCTCTAACTCCCGACCGGCCTGCTTCAATATTTTTTCTTTTTCCCAATTCCACTTCAACAGGAAGTCCCGTTGCCATTTTTCCGGCTCATGAAAAATCAGGATTTTATAAAAGATGCTGTGGAAGGTACCACTAACAATTTGAGAGACGAGGGAAGGGGACATATAAGGATAGCTGATTAGCCGTTGCTGCATCTCCTTAGCGGATTTCGCTGTAAAGGTTACAAGCATGATGCTTTTAGGATCTACTTTTTCTACAGTGAGCATATAGGCAGTCCTGACCGTCAATACTCTCGTTTTACCGCTTCCAGCTCCGGATAAAACAAGGACGGGACCTTCTATCGTTTTAACTGCCTTTAACTGTTCGGCATCAAGCATGATCCCTTTTTCAGATAGTTCCTGAAAGTAAGGGTCCAAAAGTTCAGTGCGGACGGATGGTTTATCCAAATAGGGAGGATTGCCTGTAATGGTCCGGCTTTTCAAAAATGGTTCGATAACTGGCTTCGTTTCGGTAATGGTGCGGGATTTAGGAATTCTGAATCCGTTTTGTTCCATGTATTCTAAAGGTTTAGTTTCTGGTTTTGATATAGGATTTGGCATTTCACAAGCAGGTCGTGAAGGGTCACTGTGATAAAAATAGGGTGTTTCATGAATGCCAATGAATAATTTCACTGGCTTATCACATATGACACAAGAGAGCTGATCACGTTTTCCTTTTTCAAAGAGTGTCTGCAGCTCACTAGCCGAAACAGTAAGTAGATGTATGATTTCATTTCCCGATTTGGCTTGATTCATATAAATGGATACCTCAAATCTATTAAAAATATCGGCAATCTCCATTTTACCAGAGAAATAGAAAAAAAGAATCCGGGAAAAGATGTTTCGTTTCATTTTGATTTGGGTATGTAAATGACAAGAGAAACTATATAGTGAGGAGGGTTAATGATGGGATACATAGCGCCAGTAACGCAATTCGAATACATTCAATACGCAAACCGGACAATAGAAGCGGAGAGAAAACCAAGAATCGTTGATGGAACGACACCCATTCAGCCAATTCGTTTTGACCAAGTACTGGAAGACGAAACGAAGCGGTCGGAAAAATTTGACCATGTCACGAATATGAATCAAGACCGATCACCAAGAGCAGGTGCGTATAAGAACCATTTACTAATGAGGGCTCATGAGGAAATCACGGCTGAAATGACAGGGAAAGGCGGATATGTAAACGAAATGGTCTGAACATTCGGTAGAAATACAAAAGGACACATTTATGTGTCCTTTTTGTGTTCACTCTTAAAGAACGTCTAATTCTACAATTAGAGCTAATAGCAATTGAAGTAACAATTGGATGTTAACCGCAATTTGAGCATCGGTTGTAGTAATTTCGATATCACGGCTATTTTCAACAATTGTTTTTTGACGTGTAATTTGTTTAACATTAGAAGATTGGATCAATTCTTGAGTTATGCGGTCGGCTTGGTCAGTGTCTGCAATGGAAATGCTGACGATGACAGCGATGGCTGCTTGGATGGCCGTCTGTAAAGAAAGGGCCGCTTTAACATCTGTAGAGATTACTCTTACATTACAAGAATCTTTAATGTAAACAAGTTCTTCAGAAAGTTGGAGTTGCGAGTTTTCCTGTTTAGCTTCTTGTTCAATTTCGTTTGCAGATTCTTCACAGAATGATGTTAGGGGATGGTTGGTATTATTGTCTAGAGCCGACCATGATCTTTCAGAATGCTTGGTTGTATTGCAATTGTTGCTATGATATACATTTTGGTTCATGTCGTTTTTTCCTCCTTAGGGTTTAATTCCCTATTAAAATATGCTATGCATGTAAATTTGGTTGGACGAATAAATCAATTCATTCGTTTATTTTTAAATATTTTTTTGAAGAGAGTTTGTGCGAACGGATATGAAGCATCATAGAATGCCTTGTAAGCAAGGTCTACGCTTCATACCGAAAAAAGTGTAATTGAATAGGAGGAATGTTAGTTATTTGTCTTTTGTATCGGAATAACTAGTGTGGTGAGAATTTGTGACGGGATTCACATCGTTTTCTGTAATGCTTTTTTCTTGATTGATAAGCATTTCAGATTGTTTCTGTAAAAACTGTATGGTCTCTTTTAAGTGATTTCTTTCTTTCTCACTCAAATCAACTTTATCCTTTTTGACACCATGCTTTCTCAAGGTCCTTGAAACGAGTAGTTCCATTAATCTTTTTTGAGATTCATCCATGTTAAATTCATTGTTACTCATGAAATTTCCCTCCTTCTTGCTTTCTATATATAGACTATGTTTATTTGTAGAATTTGACATAGAATGGGAAGGGATTTTTATGAGAATGGTATATAGAAAAAAACGCTGTCCCCTGTGGAAAACCCAAGGGAACAGCGTTTTTATTAGGAAATCTTTTTTTTCATCGTTTTATGGGGAATGCCTGCATCCATAAATTCTTCGGAAATGATTTCATACCCTAACTTCGAGTAAAAGGGGATGGCGTGCAATTGAGCATCAAGCTTCAATTGAGTGACGTCATGAGAAACCGCAAACTCTTCAATGGCATTCATGATCATGGCCCCAGCCCCAGTCTTACGGGAGTCAGAGAGTACACAGATGCGCTGGACCTTACCAATCCCATCAATGATTCGAAATCTCCCCGCGCCAATAGGCTGATCTTCATCGTTATATAAGACAAAGTGTGTGGAATCTTCTTCATATTGGTCAATCTCTTCTTCAAGTGGGACATGTTGTTCCTCTACAAACACTTTTTTTCTTATGGTGTAGGCATATCCACGTTCTTGCTCGTTCTCAACAATTTTTACAAACACGAAATTATTCAGCTCCTAAACGAAATGTTTCATATACAGTCCAAGTTCCATCTTCTAATTGATACAATAAATGAATTCTTTTGACTTCTTCTTCGTGGCTTACATCAAGCATGCTTAATTGGCCTAACACATCTGAATGTTCGTTATCAGATAAATCTTGTGCAATCGTTATATGTGGCACAAAAGCATGTTCTGTTTCGTTTTTGAAGAAGTTCTCATCATGAAGCATTTCGTGTAAGTCTTCCAATTCCTTTGACAGCTCCACTTTAAAATAAATGGTGTTGCTGACGGGTTGGAAGGATTTCGCTTTCGTCACATTTAAGGAGAAAGGCTGGAACTTCCGTGCAATGTCTTTCAAGCGTTCTGCAACTGCTGAAATTTCCGTTTCAGTCGCTTCAAACGGTTGTTTAAGTGTAAGATGTGGTGGAATGAATGCGTACTTTGTATCATACCGTTTCCGGTAGGAGTTAGCTAAATCTTGAAGTTTTTTTGAAGGGAAAATTGCAACACCATATTTCATATTGTTACCTCCTAAGATTATAATTTAATTTTGCGAAAACTCTAATCCAAATGCATCATTTCTACCATTCCAATCGAGATTAAAACATTTCAAGAAGGGCCCTTTTTAAATCTGCCTGCCAAAACTTCCATGTATGATTCCCTTCAAATTCTTCATAGAAGCAAGGGAATCCTTTTTGTGTTAACAATTGATGAAGTTCCCGATTGGGTTCTATGAAATTTGCCCGGTTCCCGTCTGTAGTGGGTACATCGGTCTCTTCCGTTCCAATCACATGATACAGTTCGAGGAGATGAGGATTCTCAAAACTACGGACAGCATCCATCACTTCTTCATTGGCAAGCGGAGATTGCATGATACATTTACCGAATGTATGTGGATATTTAAGTGCAGCGAGCAGGGAGACCGTGCCACCAAGGGAATCCCCCATTAACGCCCGGCCATGTCCCATTTGATAGGTCGGGAATTCCTCATCTAAAAATGGAACGAGTTCATGGGCCAGAAATCGTATGTAGGCTTCGTGCTGTTCACCATCAGGATGATATTTCCGTCTGCGGTCAAACCGATCTTTATATGGAATGCCGACGATTATAATATTCTCTATCTCGCCATTTCCCAGAAGTTCATCAGTCACACGGCCTATTCGACCCATTTGGAAATAATCTCGACCATCTTGAGCTATGACAAGCGTATATTTATAAAGTGGTGAAAAATTAGCCGGTAAATATACAAGTAGCTCTAATTCCTCAGATAATGCCTCACTTTTAAACATATATTCTTTTATCGTGCCTTTGCGTAAACTCATTTACCCGCACCTCTATGAATTTATAATGAAAATAATGTTCTTAGTTATTTTAGCATAGCCATCCTTCTTTTTCCTGTCTGAAGGATACAGAAAAGTAATTTTTCTATTATTTTCTAAATATTTAGAATACTTAATGGTATAATGGAAAGATATCAATAAAAGGGGAGGCAGATAAAATGGCAGATGTACGCGTCCATAGTAGGGAAGTCACAAGAGCGGCTAAACAAGCATTACTAGATCGTGGTGTAAGTGTGGAAGATATTGCTGAGATTGTCTTTGAATTACAATTCCCTTATAAAGCTGATTTGAAAGTAGAGGAATGCATTAGAAGTGTTGAAAGGGTGCTTTTAAAGAGAGAAATCCAACATGCCATTTTAGTTGGCGTTGAACTTGATCGACTTGCAGAACAAAAGAAGCTATCGGAACCGCTCCAATCCATTGTCGAATCGGATGAAGGTCTGTTTGGAGTGGATGAAACGATTGCCTTTGGTGCCGTACTTGGTTATGGAAGCATTGCCGTGACAACCTTTGGGCATTTGGATAAAAATAAAATAGGCGTCATTCACGAATTGGATAAGAAGCAAGAGGGAGTCGTACACACCTTCCTTGATGATATTGTTGCAAGCATTGCAGCAAGCGCTGCCTCAAGATTGGCACACCGTCTAAGAGATGATGAAGAATCCTTGACGGAACAAGAAAAGGATATACAGGAGGAAGAGGAGATAATCGGATAAGTTTGGATCTTTTAAACGATGCGTTAGGCACTCATCGGCATTATCCTGACCTATCATACCTGGACTTAATAAGGCGGGCCGAGAGGATGTTTTCTATTTTGAACGTTCGCTTTGTCCGCCGAAGAAAACAAAAGGCACGGATGTAACCTGAATATACTTCAAGAACTTCAATTCTCCGCTGTGTAATCTTTCCATTTTCAGATAGGTAAATGATTTCTAAAGGAACCTTTTCATCCATATGTTTCCTAATGATATATTTCATTCCGGTGGCCTCCGTTTCTATCTTTATTGGTTATATTATATGCGAACATTTGTTTGTTATGCAAGAAAATAAAGAACATTTGTTCTGAATTTGTTCATGCCCTTTATTTAAAAGCTAACAGTAAACTTTTTTTAAAATAATTCGTTGACTTTTGTCGAAAAAAACTTATAATAAATTATGTACTTAAGTAACAGAGCAAGCCAACTTTTACATACGACTTGTTAGCTCAGTGGGAGAGCACTTCCTTGACAGGGAAGGGGTCGTGGGTTCGAATCCCTCACAGGTCATCCAACGGCGTAAGCATTGTACAATCAATGTTTTCGCCGTTTTTTATTATGGTTTTACTGGATTTGATCCTAAGAAACATATAGGATTACTCCATTTTGATCATTTATCATTAACCCCTTTCATTGATATCCACCCTTTTTTCTTTTTTGGGGTAATGGTTTTTGCCGTAGAACAAAAAAGACTTCCTTATAGAGTCGGACCGTAGGCATCACTAAATATTGAAAATGTGGGTAATGGAATAAATGGCAGGTCATAATTAAGTGTAAATCGTTGTTTTTCACTTATATCAAGCATAGAATGAAACATCTAACGATTAATGTGTACAAAAAGAAATGAAATGTTTGTTCTTTTTCTAAAATATTTAATGGGAGTTTGTATAAATGAGTAAACAAATTTTTTTAGATCTTCAGGGAATTGTACATCCAAGTAATGTAAGAATGAATGAACCGCTACACCAATATACGTTTACGAAAACAGGCGGCAAGGCAGATTTCTTCGTAATGCCTAAAAATTATCAAGAAGTCCAAGCGATATATATTTATGCGCTCAACAATCATTTACCCTTAACGATCGTGGGGAATGGTTCTAACATGATTATTAAAGATGGGGGCATACGTGGTATCGTCATGACCCTTATTGATATAGCAAGCATGGAATTGGACGGTAACAAGCTCACCGTACAAAGTGGTGCCGCTATCATTCAAGCCTCTCGATTCGCGTTACAAAATAGTCTGACTGGCTTAGAGTTTGCTTGCGGGATCCCCGGCTCTGTTGGAGGGGCTTTATATATGAATGCAGGGGCATATGGTGGAGAAGTTTCAGATGTACTACAGGAAGCCCTTGTCATCACCCGTTCAGGAGAATTACAGACTTTGAAGAAGGATGAATTAGATCTGGGCTATCGTTCTAGCCGTTTTTCAAAAGAAAAACTATTGGTATTAGAAGCTACCTTCTTATTAAGAAAGGGAGAATACGAAGAAATCAAAAGTAAGATGGATGATTTTACTTTCCAGAGGGAATCTAAACAACCGCTTGAGTTCCCGTCTTGTGGAAGTGTCTTCAAACGTCCCCCTGGACATTTTGCAGGTAAACTAATCCAGGATAGCGGCTTACAAGGGAAGCAAATCGGTGGAGCTCAAGTTTCCACTAAACATGCCGGATTTATCGTAAATGTTGATTCCGCGACGGCCACCGATTATTTGGAACTCATTCAATATGTTCAAGATACCGTTAAAAGGAAATTTGACGTGGAGCTTGAAACCGAAGTGAAAATAATTGGAGAAGACTAATATCCTACAAAAGAGACTTTCGTTCATTAGAAAGTCTTTTTTTTTATCAGATTGCGGATGAAATTTGAATATGGCACGTAAAGATAAAAGTGTACGTGTTACCAAAACGGGGAAGTATACCTTTAAGTTACGGGGAACAAGTGATAGAAGGAGAGGGATATATGCGCTTAGAAGGAAAGAAAATAATCAGTCTTGTGCATCATGATTTCGAAGATTTGGAGCTTTGGTATCCAATTTTAAGATTGAGGGAAGAAGGGGCCATCGTTCATCTTGCCGGAGAAAAGGAAAATGAGACGTATATTGGTAAATATGGTGTGCCAGCCGTTTCAGATTTTGATTATGGCAGCATCAAAGCGGAAGACTATGATGCGATCCTAGTTCCGGGAGGTTGGGCACCCGATAAGATTCGCCGGTTTCCTGAAGTGATTTCTCTGATTCAGGGCATGGACGAAAACAAGAAGCCGATTGGCCAAATATGTCATGCGGGTTGGGTCCTGGTTTCAGCAGGGATTTTGCAAGGTAAGAATGTGACAAGTACGCCTGGCATCAAAGATGATATGGAGAATGCCGGGGCACATTGGATGGATGAGCCTGTTGTGGTGGACGGAAACTTGGTATCGAGCAGACGTCCACCGGATCTTCCCGATTATCTACGGGAATTGATTCGGGTGATTGAACAGAAATGAACACAAAAAAAGTGGTTTTTCCAAACGGAGAAATCACTTTTTTTGTTTCCTGTTCCCTATTGAATTTTTTTCTCTAAATTGTTCTTCAGGAAGTTTTCGATTACATGAGCCGAGACCCCTAAGGAAGGGGAATAGGAAGATAAATCAGAAAAGCTGATATGCAATTTTTCTTGGTTGAACGGGAGGGCATGGCTTTCAACAGTCTTGACGATGGGGTCCCTTAACCATTCCTTGGCCAAGGCCAAACGATTTCCAATGATAATCTGCTGCGGGTTGAAGGTATTGGAAATATTGCTAATGCCAATGCCTAGATAATGCCCGATATCTTTGAAAAGCTCACGGATTTCTTCTCTATGGCTTGCCTGGTCAACTAGGGATTTGAGCGTGATTTCTTTTGGCTGGAAAAGTACTGATGCCCGTTCAATCAAAGCTTTTTCGGATGCGTATAATTCCCAACACCCCTTGCTTCCACACTTACAGGGCTTTCCATGAACGTCAATGATCATGTGGCCCATTTCTCCGGAAAATCCATTCGCCCCGCGATACAGTTCGTTTTCCAGGATAATGCCTACACCAATCCCCATACCTGCGCTAACGTAAACAAGATGTTCATGGTCTTTGCCGGCCCCAAATTTCTTTTCTCCATAGGCCCCGGCATTTGCTTCGTTCTCTACGATGACAGGGAGACCAAACTCTTCTTCCATGTCTTTTTTTAGGTCAACATTCTTCCAACCTAAATTCGGAGCAAGCAGAATTTCCCCTTTATTATTAACGACTCCAGGAATGCCCAACCCGATTCCTACCACTCCATAATGGCTTTCGGGAGCAGTTTTTATTAAAGATTGAATCATTTCTTTCATGCGCTCAAACGTTTCTTCGTAGTTCCCATTATTCGTATTTCTACTAATTTCACTTACGATGTCACCATTGAGATCAGTAAGGATCCCTAATATATAATTTACTCCAAGATCTATCCCAATTGAGTAACCGGCTTTTTCTTGAAACAATAATAGAACGGGGCGCCTTCCACCGCTGGATTCTCCGGGACCTGATTCAAAGGTTAGATTAGCTTCCAACAGTTCATTGACGAGAGAAGATACAGTTCCCTTCGTGAGTCCGAGATGCTGCGAAATGTCTGCCCGAGATATAGGTGCACGTTTCAGGATGGTTTCTAAAATGGCCTGCTTGTTATTCACTTTCATCAGTTGCTGGTTCCAGGTCATCTTTCTACCTCCTTTTAATAATAATGGATTTTAGGTAAGTTTTATTATAACAAAAAAAATTCAAAAAACTTAGTATATTCATTAGACAAACTAAGTTATTGCTGTTATTATTATTTTCATAAGTAATGAAAGCGATTTCAAATTCATTTTATCTTAGGAGGAATACTAATATGAGTTATTTTGAAACTATCAATCAAGTAAAATATGAAGGTTCAGAATCTTCAAACCCTTTATCCTTTAAATATTATAACCCGAAAGAAATGATTAACGGACAGACAATGGAAGAGTTTTTGCGCTTCGCCGTTTCTTACTGGCATACATTCACTGCAGATGGCACAGACCCATTTGGACAACCAACAATGCTTCGTCCATATAATAAATTTACGGGAATGGACCTTGCCAAAGCACGTGTGGAAGCTTCCTTTGAATTTTTTGAAAAAATGAATGTTCCATTCTTTTGTTTCCATGATGTCGACGTCGCTCCTGAAGGAGACACATTGAGAGAGACAAATAAGAACATGGATGAAATTGTGGCCTTGATCAAGGAATACTTGAAGACTAGCAAGACGAAATTACTTTGGAATACGGCGAATATGTTCTCTAATCCCCGTTGGGTTCATGGTGCAGCCACTTCACCGAATGCGGATGTATTTGCCTATGCGGCAGCGAAAGTGAAAAAGGGATTGGAAGTAGGGAAGGAATTAGGTTCGGAAAACTATGTATTCTGGGGCGGACGTGAAGGCTACGATACCCTTCTTAATACGAATATGAAGTTAGAACTGGATAACTTGGCCCGATTCTTCCATATGGCCCTCGATTACTCTAAAGAAATTGGTTTTGATGCGCAGTTCTTGATTGAACCAAAACCAAAGGAACCGACGAAGCACCAATATGACTTTGATGTCGCGACGGGTCTTGCCTTTTTACAGACGTATGGCTTGAAGGATCATTTTAAATTCAATATCGAGGCGAACCATGCAATTTTGGCAGGACATACATTCGAACATGAATTGCATGTTGCCCGTACTCATGGCATGCTTGGTTCCGTCGATGCGAACCAAGGGGACTCGCTACTTGGATGGGATACCGATGAATTCCCGACTGACCTCTACGCAACGACGTTGGCGATGTATGAAATCCTGAAAAATGATGGTCTTGGAACGGGTGGCCTGAACTTTGACGCGAAAGTGAGACGTGGTTCCTTCGAGTATGAAGATTTATTCCACGCTCATATTGCGGGGATGGATAGCTTTGCAATTGGTACTAAGGTCGCTAAAAAGTTACTCGAAGACAAAGTGTTGGAAGACTTCATCGCGGACCGTTACAGCAGCTATACAGCTGGAATCGGCTTGGAGATCGTTGAGGGGAAAACGGATTTCCGCAAGTTGGAAGACTATGCACTTGGTCTTGGTGAAATCCAAAATAAATCGGGCAGACAAGAATACTTAAAAGGCATTTTGAACAAATACATCCTTAAGGCAATTGCAGAATAAAAGATGAATGGGAAGGAAGGAACTAGCATACGATTTAGATTCCTTTATGGTCATATATTCTAATTCAACTAGAGGGGAGTAAGGAGAAGGAGTATATGGTGGAAAGAAAAGAAACAGCTGGATACCTTGGCACTTTTCTTTTGCGGGCTTATTCTGACTCTATAAAACTATGAAAAAAAATCGTAACTCACTTTATATTTTTTCACTTACACTAGTAGCGGCACTTGGTGGATTGCTATTTGGGTATGATACGGCTGTAATATCAGGGGCGGAAAAGTCCCTGGAAGCCTATTTCATTACGAGTTTAGGCATGGGGTCTTTAGCCCACGGGGCGACGACTTCAAGCGCATTGATTGGTTGCATCATTGGAGGGTTGCTGTCCGGGATGATCTCATCTAAACTCGGGCGTAAGAATTCATTGATCCTTGCTTCTCTTTTATTCTTTTTTTCTGCTTTAGGGTCCGCTTATCCGGAGTTTTTATTTTTCACAAAAGGCGAACCGACGTTAGGGTTATTACTCACTTTTAACGTATACCGGATTATAGGCGGCATCGGAGTGGGTCTGGCTTCAGCAATCGTCCCTATGTATATAGGGGAGATTGCTCCAGCAGATATCCGAGGTAAATTGGTATCGTTTAATCAATTTGCGATCATTCTTGGGATGTTAGTCGTGTACTTCGTAAACTGGAGCATCGCAAATGGCCAGTCAGTGGAATGGATTAACGATATTGGTTGGAGATATATGTTCGCTTCAGAAGCGATTCCGGCTCTATTGTTTGGTCTGCTCCTGCTGTTTGTTCCAGAAACGCCACGATATTTAGCGTTGAAACATCAAAACGATAAAGCGCTGGCGATATTAACGAAGATTAATGGGGCTGCTGAGGCCAAATCCATCTTTAATGAAATTAAACAAACGGTGAATGTATCCAGTGGGAGATTATTATCTTACGGTAAACTGGTAATCGTCATTGGGATCCTTCTATCCGTATTCCAACAATTTGTCGGGATTAACGTTGCATTGTATTATGCACCGCGCATTTTTGAAAGCATGGGGGCAGGAAAAGATGCGTCGATGATGCAAACCATCATCATGGGAATTGTAAACGTTATCTTTACTGTGATTGCTATCATGACCGTGGATAAATGGGGACGAAAACCATTACTCGTAGTCGGTTCCATAGGAATGGCGATAGGCATGTTCGGGGTAGCGGGAATGGCGTACGCCAATGTGATTGGAATTAGCACGTTAGTATTCATCATTATATATACGGCTTCATTCATGATGTCGTGGGGACCTATTTGCTGGGTATTGATTTCAGAAATATTCCCGAACAAAATTCGAGGCCAGGCGGTTGCCATTGCTGTAGCAGCCCAATGGATCGCCAATTATTTAATATCAGCCACATATCCTATGATGATGGAGTACAGTGGTGCCTTAACATATGGGTTCTATGGTTTAATGAGTGTCCTTTCGGCAATTTTCGTATGGAAATTCATACCGGAAACGAAAGGAAAGACGCTGGAGGACATGGAAAAAGTCTGGATGAAATCGGCTTGACCCATAAAAGAATACGTAACATGATTATGTGCTGGGTCCTAAAGGACTTCCAGCACATTTTTCTAAATTGAATAAAGGATGGTGGAACATGAAATATGTCATCGGCGTGGATTTAGGGACGAGTGCGGTAAAGGTTTTATTGATGAATCAACAAGGAAAGGTGTGCGACGAGATTTCAAAGTCATACCCCCTCATACAGGTACAACCAGGGTTCAATGAACAAGATCCCAAGGGATGGATTGATAAGACGACAGAAGCGCTCAGAGAGTTAGTCAGGAAATTCGATGGGGACACAAATGACATTGAAGGAATTAGTTTTTCCGGGCAAATGCACGGTCTTGTTTTATTGGACCGAGAAGGGAATGTCCTTCGAAATGCGATTCTATGGAATGATACAAGAACAACGGAACAATGCCGTCAAACTTATGAATGTATTGGCGAGAAAAGGCTATTGGAAATCACAAAAAATCAGGCGCTTGAAGGATTTACCCTACCGAAATTGCTTTGGGTCAAGCAATATGAACCGGAAATCTATCATCAAGCAGATGTCTTCCTGCTGCCAAAAGACTATGTTCGTTATGCGATGACAGGAACAATACATAGTGAATATTCCGATGCTGCCGGAACTCTTCTAATGGATGTGGCAAAAAAACAATGGAGCGGTGAAATGTGTGAACTTGTCGGTGTCGACGTAACACTATGTCCGCCTTTGGTAGAATCGAGTGAGTGTGTCGGAGAAATCACAGCAGACTTTTCAGTCCAAACGGGTTTGGCGAAAAAAACAAAAGTGTTTGCTGGGGGAGCCGACAATGCATGTGGTGCAATCGGGTCGGGTATCCTTTCCGAAGGGAAAACGCTTTGCAGTATCGGCACTTCCGGTGTGGTCCTCTCCTATGAAGAAAAGAATGACCGCGATTTTGGTGGAAAAGTTCATTATTTTAATCATGGTGAAGAAAATACTTATTATACAATGGGTGTGACCTTATCTGCAGGGCATAGCTTAAGCTGGTTTAAGGATACTTTTGCAAGTGGGGAAGAATTCGATACGGTTCTGGAGGGGATTGCTAACGTTCCGATAGGGGCAAATGGTCTCCTATTCACTCCATATATATCGGGCGAGAGGACACCGTATCCGGATGCGACCATTCGTGGAAGCTTTATAGGCATGGATTCTTCTCATAAGCGGATTGATTTTGCCAGGGCCGTCCTTGAAGGCATTACCTTCTCATTGAATGAATCGATCGACATATTCAGAAAAAGCGGGAAGTCAATTGATACGGTCATATCCATTGGCGGAGGGGCCAAAAATGAAACATGGCTACAAATGCAGGCAGATGTTTTCAATGCGACGATCGTTAAATTATCAAGCGAACAGGGCCCGGCAGTTGGCGCTGCAATGCTTGCTGCATATGGTAGCGGCTGGTATGATTCCTTGCAAGCATGTGCAGAGGTATTCACTTCAGAAGAAAAATCCTATAAGCCAATACAGGCTAATGTCGAAAAGTATGCCTTGCTATTTGATGTGTATAAAAAGGTATATAATCAGACAAAGGAACTGAATGAAGAACTGAAGATTTTCCGCAATCATTAATCGAGAATGGGCGACCGAGGTTTATCCTTCCGGGAAGAAATATTCTTTCGCTTTAATAGAAGAAAAAATGAATAATCTCTGAAAGAAGTAGCTGTCATTTCGATGGCTGCTTCTTTTTTATATAAAGGGATGGATATGTTTACATGGTATTGAAGCATCTTCCTACCCTCATACTATTATGGAAAATGAATACCGGAGGTCTATCTTGAGAAAGATTTGGGGAATATTCATAGAGGATTTAAACAGTATTTATAAGAATTTATTTGTGTGTGTCGTTATCTTTTTTCTCATGTTGATCCCTTCCATTTATGCGTGGTTTAATATCGTTGCTTCCTGGGACCCATACTCCAATACGGGAGGAATCCTCGTTGGGGTTGCCAATAACGATAGGGGAGCGGAGTTGAATGGTGAATCGATAAATATAGGAGAAGAAGTGGTGCAAGGGTTAAAGGGAAATTCAGACCTTGGCTGGAGATTCACGACGGAGGAAGAAGCCATTTCAAAAGTGAAGAATGGCGATTACTACGCATCAATCATCATTCCGGGAAACTTCTCTGAGCATATAGCGACCATCATGACGGAAGATCCCATCAAGGCCGAAATCGATTATTACGTAAATGAAAAAATCAATAGCATCGCACCGAAAATGACGGCTGCAGGGGCCAATAGCATTGTAGACAATGTCAGTAAAAGCTTCGTTAAAACGGCCAGTGGAAGTATACTCTCCATCTTTAATGAACTGGGAATCACATTGCAAAACGAGCTTCCGACGATACAAAAAATGAAGAATATGGTGTACGTTTTAGAAGGAGAGTTGCCCGAACTTGAACAAAGTATGAACACAGTCCATAAGCATGTGACTAAAGCCGAAGACTTAATTGTAAAGGTCAACGATAGTCTGAAAGCGGTAGAAAATATTTCATCACAAAAAGAACAATTGGTATCCAATATTGCCGTTTATATTGATTCAGCCCAAGCGGCTTTTCATGCCATTAATCCACTCCTGGAAGATGATCTTGCAATAGTAAGGAGTGATAATGAATCGGTTATTGGAATAGCCGGCCGATTGAAGGAGCAAGGTTTAACCGACGATGAAGTATATGGACTGACAGAGCAAGGAATAAGCAGGCTGAAAAAGGATAGGTACTTATTGGATAGTATGTATAATCTATTGGTAAGGGTCAATCAGTTCAATGGGAAAAACGTGTTGCAACCAGAAATATATTCTATTAATGAGTTGCGCGAAAATACGAGAAAACAAATGCAGTCATTGAATGAACAAGACACGGATTCACTTACCGGTCGTGGAGAAAGAAACCTTAGTGTATTGAACGAAATGCAAAGCGATTATCAAGACCATACAGGGGTGAAATTTGAAAAACTAGGGGATGAAGGGCATGCACTTTTAGAAAAAGTGCAAATGACGCTAGAGGAAGGGGGACAAGCCCTTCCTGAGGTTAAAGCACTATTGGGAGAGAGCAATCAAACCATTTTAGACCGGAGAGAGGAAATCGATAGGTTACAGAGTAACTTTCCAGAGGTCGAGAACAAGATTCGAGGGCTTGCAAATAAAATGAGAGAGATAGACAAGAGTTATAATATCGAGGATGTCATTCGCTTTTTGCGAAATGATATTGAGAAAGAAAGCGACTTTTTTTCAGAACCGGTCCTTCTTAATCAACATAGCCTTTTCCCAATTCCTAATTACGGTTCGGCAATGTCTCCATTCTTCACAGCGCTTTCGCTTTGGGTAGGGGGGACAGTATTAATCTCGATACTGAGCGTGGATATTTCTCAACAAGGGTATAGTCCATATCAGATCTATATAGGAAGGTACCTGATTTTCTTAATCATCGGATGCATGCAGGCATTAATCGTATCCATAGGGAATATACTTCTTCTTGATGTATATGTTGCGGATAAATGGGAGTATATCTTGTTTTCGGTATTGATTAGTGCAGGATTTACACTACTTGTCTACACATTTGTATCCGTTCTCGGAAATGTAGGCAAGGGGATCAGCGTGATTTTGATGGTCCTTCAAATTTCAAGTTCCGGTGGGACCTTCCCCATTCAAGTGACGCCACCTTTTTTTCAACATATCAATCCTTTCTTGCCATTTACCTATGCCGTTAGCTTACTTCGTGAAGCTGTCGGTGGAATCACTTGGACCACTGCCACTAAGGATATTCTGGTGTTGTTACTCTTTATTTTGCTCACCCTTTTGTTGGGGGTGATTTTGAAGAAACCTTTCCACCGTCGAACACAAAAAATGAAAGATAAATTATATCGAAGCAGATTATTTTAAATCAGACGTTGATATGAAATATAGAAAAAGTTTCCGGATCCCAGGAAACTTTTTTTGTATGCAGAGATTGGAGATTATTATTTCGAAATAGTCGATTAAGCTATAGGAAAAACGGATTTTCCTTTCTCATCATACAAAAGAATACATTTTACTAAAATATGTAGTATTGTAGTATATCTCCATTATTCGGTGGGAAGTAGAAAAACACAAAAAAGTTAGAATTCTCGCATTTTTATAGTTGACAAAAACGATTGGATTAATCATTATTAAGGAATAATGTCTAGTCAATTAGTGTGATTTAAAAGTGGGGTGTCTTCAGTGTATTTAACAGTAGACGGAATTGAAAAAAGCTTTATGAATGAAAAGAAAGAAAGTATAAAGGTACTTGATGATATCAATATAGAGGTCGAAAAGGGAAGCTTCGTTTCAATCGTTGGGCCGTCAGGTTGTGGCAAATCGACCCTACTTTATTTAATAGCCGGACTCGATAAAGCAGATTCAGGCGACATCCGGGTGGCTGGGAAAAAGGTTTCGAAGCCGGGACCCGAACGAGTGGTTGTGTTTCAAGAAGCAGGCTTATTCCCCTGGTTGACGGTACTTGAAAACGTCACGTACGGGTTGAAGTTGAAGAAAATGCCTAAAGAAAAAGCGAAAGAAAAGGCGTTGGATATTCTAAAAATGGTTCATCTTAGCCGCTATGTAGATTCCTATCCACATCAGCTTTCAGGAGGGATGAAACAGAGAGTCGCCATTGCCAGAGCCCTTGTAATGGAACCGGATATTCTATTGATGGATGAGCCATTTTCTGCACTTGATGAGCAGACGAGAATGGTATTGCATAAAGAGTTACTTGAAATCTGGAGAAAAACTAAAGTGACGATCTTTTTTGTCACGCATAATATTCGTGAAGCCGTTCAGCTTTCGGAGAAAATCGTGGTTTTTGCAACCCGACCGGGAAAGATCAAAGAGACGATTTCCGTACCGTCCATGAAAGATGGGGTCATGCCGGATAGTGTGACGCTGCACACCGAACAAAGGGTATTATCGATTTTACAGGAGGAAATTGAAAAAGTGCTGAAGGAGGAAATGGGGAATGATTACAGCTTTAAGACGAATCATATTCATCGCGATGATAGCGGGGATATGGGAAGTCACATCTAGATTATCAAGCCTTCCGGATTTCATGTTTCCTAGCCTGACTCAGGTCCTTGAAACCCTGTTTAATGGAATAGTGAGTGGACAAATCACGGAAGCTGTCGGAAAGAGCATGGGACGCATCTTGATCGGGTTCACCATCGCCATCATTATCGGTCTGATTTTAGGATACTTCATCTGGCGTTATAAGCTTGTAGAAGACACGCTTGGTTTTGTGGTAACAGCCTTACAATCCATACCAAGTATCGTATGGTTTCCGTTAGCGATCATCTGGTTTGGCTTGAATGATTTTTCCATCCTTTTCATCGTTACCATCGGCGCGACCTGGACAATGACAGTCAATGCAACGAGCGGGTTCAAAAATGTGCCCCAGCTCTATCAAAGGGTGGCTAAAACTTATGGGTCAAGCGGATTCCATTTCTTAAGGACCGTGATTCTGCCTGCATCTGTCCCACAAATCATTTCTGGTCTCCGAATCGCTTGGGCTTTCTCTTGGCGTGCTTTAATGGCAGGTGAGTTACTCGGAGGAGGCGGAGGTCTCGGGCAACTTCTGGAAATGGGAAGATCGCTCGGTCAAATGGACCTTGTTATTTCCGTCATGATCATCATTGCGATTATTGGAACCATTGTAGATAACGTCGTTTTCTCCCGCCTGGAACGTAATGTTCAAGTTAAATGGGGAGTGAACCAACGATAAGTTCATATAATAATAGATTAAGAGGAGAGAGACAAATGCTGAAAAAAACATTATTTACTCTTATTATGTCCGTATTGTTAATTGGAATAGTAAGTGGTTGCACAGAATCTTCGACTAACGAAGAAGGAAAAGATTCAGAAAAACAAACCGTGAATATCGGGTATTTCCCTAACCTGACTCATAGTGCAACAATCATTGCGCTTGAAAAGGGCTACTTTAAAGAAGAATTTGGTGAAGACGTAACCATTAAAACGAAAACAGTGGCCAACGGTGGGCTATTTATGGAAGCGATGGCTACGAAGGCTATCGATGTCGGAACAACCGGTCCTGGTCCGTTACTTAACTTTTACGTGAAAAATCCGGAATACCACTTAATTTCCGGGGCTGTAAACGGTGGAGCAGTTCTTGTGTCAGGTGAAAGCAGTAAAATTTCGGATTTAAAAGATTTGGACGGTAAAAAAGTTGCGATCCCTGTCATCGGAAGCACTCAGGACGTCATGCTTAGAAAGGCCCTTAAAGACGTTGGGCTTAAACCGACTACAAATGGTGGTACAGTGGAGTTATTTGCTTCAGCACCTGCTGACACAGCAGCACTTTTTGTCCAAAAAACAGTCGATGCAGCTGCTACTCAGGAACCTTGGGGATATGTGTTGGAAAATCAGGCCAACGGGAAGCTATTGCTTAACTGGGATGAATTCGCTTGGGGCAAAGATTCACCGAACACAGTGGTGGCTGCAAGCCAGAAGTTCTTAGATAAAAAAGGTCTCTCCACTGCCTATTTGAAAGCTCACAAAAAAGCGGTTGATTTCATCCAAAACAATCCGGAAGAAAGCCAAGAGCTAGTCATTAAGCATCTTAAGGACTTGACTGGAAAAGAATTAAGCAAGGAAGAGGTGGCCGCTGCCTTTTCACGCTTGGAAGTGACAACGAATGTTAATGAGGACGTCATTCAGGAAATGGCTGATATTAGTAAAGAGGCTGGATACATTCCTAGCGCGGATATTAAAGGGATGATTGATTTATCCTCTCTTGAAGAAGTATCGAAATAAGAACATAACGCCCGGGCCATATGGCTCGGGCGTTTCTCTTACGCTCCTTTCATCCAACCAGCTCAGGGACAAACTTGGTTCAAAGCGTGTATGACCTGATCGACTGCCTCCCATGAAGGGATGTTCGCTCCGGAAGCGAAGGGGTGCCCTCCCCCGTTAAACATGCGTGCAACTGAATCAATCGGGATGTTTCTGGAACGGATCCTGACTCGGATTTCTTCGGGATATTCAATGAAGAACACCCAAATTCTCACCCCTTTTAACCCAGAAAGCGTATTAATTAAATTCGCGGCTTCGGTCCGGTCCATATCATACTTGCTTAACATCTCCTCGGTCATGACGAAGTAGGCCACCCCTTTATCGGTCCTTTTATAGCTCATCATGATATCCCTTTGAAGATGGGAAGCATGCTTGGTTTTTATATTCAACAAGTTGTGGATTCTTTCTGGCTGAATATTATACGACCGTAAAATCGATGCAATTTCTAAGGTCCCGGGAGATATTTTGCCTTTTTGGAAATTTCCTGTATCACCAATGATGCCGGTATAAAAGGCACGGGCAGCTTCTTTGTTTAATTTAAGGTCATCAGGGAAACCCAAACACAGTTCAACAAGCATCTCACTTGCAGAGCTGAAAGAAGGATCCACCCATGAAAGATCACCGAAGGACTCTTGAACGGGATGATGATCGATCTTAATCAACCTTTTTCCCATTTTGTATCGTGAATCACTAATGCGTGAAAGATTAGCGGTATCGCACACAACCACTAATGCATCTCTATACACATCATCGGGGATAACATCCATCCTTCCAATAAATTGGAGCCGACCTACTTCTTCTCCCACTGCATGAACAACCTTGGATGGATATGAGTGCTTTATCACGTGTTGAAGTCCGCTTTGAGACCCCAGTGCATCCGGATCTGGATTAAGATGGCGGTGAATGATGATCGTAGAATATTGCTTGATGGCTTCAACGATTTCTTTCTTTATGTCGTCCACTCTTAAATCCCCCTTACCATTAATGGACTTGTCGAACTATAGCGTTTATATCTTTGAATTTTATAGACAGAAGGGGAAAGAAGCAAGGCGAGAGCTTCATTCTCCATACCTTTAGTGTAAAGGGGGAGGAGAACAACAATCATGATAAATTTGCGAACGATCAATATCCATAAAGTGAATTTAATTATTGCAAAATTCAAATAACTATTTTATACTTAATTTACCAAACCGATGACAGCGACTTACCTTGCTGCATGGCCGGCTTGTTTTAAATGAGTATTCATAAAATTGACTTTGTTCACTTGATCTTCCTTTGTCGGGAGACAAGCCATGGATAAGAGTCAGTGAAACCTACAATGTAATCACATTGTTTGTTTTACTGGCTCTTTTTGTATATTTCAACAATGGAAAAGGGGTGAACGGATGAATGGGGCCTTGGAAGGAATAAGGATCATTGACGTCTCCCGTGTATTGGCGGGACCGTTTTGTTCAATGATTCTTGGTGATTTGGGAGCCGAAGTTATTAAAGTGGAACATCATGAATCAGGAGATGAAACGAGAGGATGGGGTCCGCCTTTCGCCAAAGGGGAAAGCGCTTACTATTTATGTGCCAATCGCAACAAAGAAAGTATAACATTGAATTTAAAGTCAGAACAGGGAAAAGAAATATTTCGTAAGCTAGTGTCGACAGGTGATATTGTCGTCCAAAACTTCAAGGCAGGCACACTGGAAAAAATGAGTGTGGGATATGAACAATTAAAAGAAGTGAATCCGCATTTGATTATGGCGTCAATCACCGGATTCGGATTAACCGGTCCTAATAAAGATCTACCAGGCTATGATTATATCATTCAAGCGATGAGCGGCCTGATGAGCATCACGGGCGAGAGTGATGGAAGCCCCATGAAAGTGGGGGTGGCGATAGCTGATGTCCTGACAGGGTTATATACCTGCATTGGAATTTTGTCAGCCCTGCATCATCGGAACAATACGGGGGAAGGTCAGGAGATTGACATTGCATTGATGGATTGTCAAGTCGCTTCCTTAGTGAATGTCGCAAGCAATTATTTGTTCAGCGGGGTAGCTCCTAAGCGGATGGGAAACCAACATCCGAATATCGTCCCCTATCAAGTTTTCCATGCAAGTGATGGGGAACTGGTCGTCGCTGTTGGGAATGATGAGCAATTTAAGAGATTCACGACAGTTTTAGGAAGGCCGGAATTGGCGGATCATGAGCCTTTTATGCACAATAAAGATCGTTTGCAGAATAAAAAGGAGTTAATACCGATTATAGAAGCTTTATTAAAAAGCAAGACGAAGAAAGAGTGGAAAACGCAACTGGATATCGCCGGGATTCCTAATGGCCCTATTCAAACCATTGCCGAAATGTTCGAGGATCCCCAAATACACGCAAGGGAAATGTTAGTGGAGATGGACCACCCAAAGATTGACAACCTTAGAATGACTGGGTCGCCTTTAAAACTCTCAAAAACACCGGTCACGATGAGAAAGCATCCACCGCTTTATGGAGAGCATACAGAATCCACTTTAGCCGAATTGGGGTATAGCCCGGAAGACATAACCAAATTCAAACAAAATAAAATTATTTAGGAGGAATTTAGATGATGAATTTCGAATTAACAGAAGAACAGAAAAGTGTAAAAAAAGTGGTTAGGAAATTTGTTGATAAGGAAATCATTCCATATATACAAGAGTGGGACCGACAAGGAGAGTTTCAGCCACATATCCTAAAGAGATTGGCCGAATTGCAATTGATGGGTGTGTGCATTCCTGAAGAATATGGCGGAGTCGGCATGGATTATAATACACTGGCCATCGTGTGTGAGGAATTGGAGCGCGGCGACACGGCTTACCGGACGGCGGTGTCCGTACATACCGGGTTAAATAGCATGACACTGTTGCAGTGGGGAACCGAAGAACAAAAACAGAAGTATTTAGTGCCACAAGCAAAAGGCATGAAGATTGGTGCTTTCGGCCTCACTGAGCCTAATGCTGGGTCAGACGTTGCAGCCATGAAATCAACGGCTAAACGAGATGGTGATTATTACATTTTAAATGGATCGAAAACATGGATTTCTCTTTGCGATTATGCGGACCATTTCCTCATTTTTGCGAAAACGGATCATGACCTAGGCTCCAAAGGAATTACGGCATTTATCGTTGAGCGTACGTTTGATGGCGTTGAATCGAAAGCAATCAAAGGAAAGCTAGGGATTCGTGCCGGTAATACAGGGGAAGTCTTTTTAACGGATGTTAAAGTTCCGGTTGCCAATAGATTGGGCGAAGAAGGGGAAGGGTTTAAAATTTCCATGTCTGCCTTGGACAATGGACGGTTTACGGTAGCTGCCGGCGCAGTAGGCCTAATTGGAGCAAGTCTGGAAGCGAGCTTAAAGTATTGCCATGAGCGCAGTACATTTGGTAAAGAGATTGGCAGACATCAGCTTGTACAACAGATGATAGCCAAAATGTCGGCGAATTTAGAGATTGCAAGATTGTTGGTCTTTAAAGCAGGGACTTTAAAAAATCAAGGAAAACGAAATACACAAGAAACGTCACTTGCTAAATGGATTTCATGTGATGCAGCAAATGAAGCGGCGAATGATGCGGTGCAGATCCATGGAGCCTATGGTTATTCAGATGAATATCCGGTGGAACGGTTCCTAAGGAATTCAAAAGCTCCGGTCATTTATGAAGGAACACGAGAAATCCATACGGTCATGCAAGGAGAATATGCATTGGGGTACAGGCAGGATAAAGAACTTCGCAAGCAATTGCCTGCATGGCCATTTGAGCAGGTGTCTGTCCATTAATTACAAATAAGGAGATCAGATGATGAACACATATTTTATTGCAGGGCATGCTAAACTCCCACAAGGTATGGCGGCAAGAAATCTCTATGACTCCATCACGATCACGGTAGAACTGGACCTTAAATACGGCGTAATTGTCGATGCCTCCTGTACGCTTGCTACAGAACATGGTAGGGAATTCATCCGCCAGTTACTTCGTGGTTATTGTTTAAATGATGGAATTGACGAATTGATTGAACGCGTGCAATTGTATTATCGAGGGAAGGCAGGTCAAGCCATTCAAGCAGGTCTGAAAGATGTCTATGGTCAGTTCGAATTGATCTCCATTAAATAAGAGATGAGGTGGGTTTTCCAGGGTAATAATCTGGTGAATCCATCTTTTTTAATGTAAGGGTTTGGCATTCAATGTTTAGGTTTATGCTTTCACTGCTAGATATAACACGTTCAGGGAGCTCTATGATTATGTAAAAAGAGGTGATAATAAATCTATCACCTTTCAAAATGGGTCTTGATGATCCTATATTAATTCTGTTTATTTGCCTGTAATCAGAAATTCCATTTCCAGTTCTTGTGGAAGCCGAAAGAACCTTTTCCATGGAATCTGTGGTTTCTTGAAGTTCTGCGGTTCCTAGTGGAACGACGATTTCTGCTAGTACGACGTTGAGTGCTGCAAGTAGAACGGTTTCGGCTAGTGCGACGACGAGTGCTGCAAGTAGAACGATTCCGGCTAGTACGACGTTGAGTGCTGCAAGTAGAGCGGTTCCGGCTAGTACGACGTTGAGTGCTGCAAGTAGAACGGTTCCGGCTAGTACGACGTTGAGTGCTGCAAGTAGAGCGGTTCCGGCTAGTACGACGACGAGTACTGCAAGTAGAACGGTTCCGGCTAGTACGACGACGAGTGCTGCAAGTAGAGCGATTCCGGCTAGTACGACGACGAGTACCACAAGTAGAGCGGTTCCGGCTAGTACGGCGTTGGGTACCACGTGTTGAACGTCTAGTACTACGCTTTTTATTATTTTTCTTGTTTTTCTTATTCTTCTTCCGTGATGACCGGTTTTTTGAACGTGGGTCTTGGAATAGGAATTCATCTAACCCAAACGAATTTACCATTTCCACCGCTTTTTGAATTTCTTTAAATTTAGTTGACATACATTCATTCCCCCTTTTCACTAGCTAAAATATGCGGCTTGTACACAAAGTGATAATGGTAAACGCACATACTTTCAAAATAAATTGATGGCTTAGTGGCAGCCTTCGTTTTTTTTTCATAAAGTAAAATGAAAATGAAAGGGAAGGTTTTTATGAATACTGACAAGAATCTACCGATTTATCACCTTTTTATTCCCCCTGTAAACTTGATCGAGCTTCGTAGGGATATTTGGAGTAATGATCCCGTCCCTGCAAAATTATCGATAGAAAAGAAAAAATTGGATGTCGATATCGTTTATCGGGGCTCCCATATCCGGGGTTTCCGGAAAAAGTCCTATCATGTGGCCTTTTATAAACCGAGTATGTACCGAAAGGCTAAAGAAGTTCATCTGAATGCTGAATATAAGGATAAATCTCTGCTGAGGAATAAACTGTCTTTAGATTTTTTCGCAGATATCGGAACTTTATCCCCGAGATCCCAATTCGTTTTCCTTAATCTTAATGGAAAGGACGAAGGGATTTATTTAGAATTGGAATCTGTGGATGAGCATTACTTGAGGAACTGCCATTTGCCTGAAGGATCCATTTTTTATGCGGTGGATGGAGATGCTAATTTCTCATTGATGAGTGATCTGGATAAGGAAGTTAAGAAATCCCTGGAATTCGGGTATGAAAGAAAATGTGGGACAGCTCAGGATGAGTTGTACTTACACGAGCTGATCATAAAAATCAATACGATACCAAGAGTGGATTTCGAGAAGGAAATTGGAAAGCTGGTCAATGTGGAAAAATATCTCCGCTGGTTGGCAGGTGTCGTATTTACACAGAATTATGATGGATTTGTCCATAATTATGCTTTATACCGGAATGGAGAAACGGGACTTTTCGAAATCATCCCTTGGGATTATGATGCGACATGGGGCAGGGATGTAAATGGTAAAGTGATGGAAGAAGATTATGTTGGAATCAGAGGCTTCAATACATTGACCGCAAGGATTCTTGATATAGCTACATTCCGCAAACGGTATCAAAGTCTTCTTAAAGAGATTATGAATAACCAATTCAACGTGAGGTATATGGAACCCATCATTCATGAAATGCATAGCCTGATCAAACCGTATATTCCAAGAGATCGATATGTCAGGGACAATATCGAGACATTTGAAAATGAACCTGACTTTATTCTAAAATATATAGATGCCCGGGCACAATATATTCGTAGTCAATTGCATAAGTTGGATTAAATGGATCGTGTGAATTCATTGGGGTGGGCCAAGTATTTTCTACCTTCATTTCTTAAAGCAAGTGGAAGGGTGACGTATTTATTAAAATAGCAGGAACACTGAAAAATCAGTATTCCTGCTATTTTTTTCATTTGCATTTCCATCCACTTACGGCTATGTTTGATAGAAAGATATAATCTAAAGTGGTGAAGGATGGGAATAGTTTGAACAATGAAAGCCGTATACCGGCGTATATATATACTTTTACGTGCACTCCAGACGAACGTTCTTTATGTAATATGGAAACGCGCTCGCTTTTTGGTTGTAAGACCGAAGTCAATATTTTAAAAAGTGACATCAAAATTGATCCGAGCAGAAGCCCTTTTATCAAGGGACGTGTCGATATTATGTACGAAGGGGAAAGCATATCTGAAATCGTTGAACAGGTAAAGCAACTTCCGATTACCGATTCAACATTTAAAGTCCTATTCATTAAAATAAATGATTTGAATATAGAAGAAAAAATTGATTATGATGGACAACGTGCCATTGAGAGGGAAATTGGCTGGCATATCCAGAGTAAGGCAGATGTGCGCAATCCAGATCAAACTTATGGGATTGTGCCATTCGAAGGACGTTGGTACTTTGGGGAATTCGTCAAACCCGAACCGGTTTGGTTACATCATTTGAAGAAACCCCGTGAGTATTCAACGGCACTTAGTACCCGGGTCGCAAGAGCGATTGCCAATATTGCCGTACCACATCCAGAGGGGGTAAAAGCCATTGATCCATGTTGCGGAATAGGGACGGTATTGGTGGAAGCATTATCCATGGGAATCGATATTGTTGGTCGTGACATCAACCCTCTAGTTACGGATGGGTCTAGGGAAAATATTGCTTACTTCGGGCTGGAAGGCGATGTAACAACAGGACCGATTTCAGAGGTTACGGAACACTATGACGCAGCCATCATAGATATGCCGTATAATCTTTATACACATGCTACGCCGGAAGACCAACTTTCGATTCTTAAACATGCTCGTCGTTTTGCGGACAAGGTGGTTGTAGTAACCATCGATACGATGGATGATATGATTCATGAAGCGGGCTTTGAAATTGCGGATCGTTGTCTAGCGAAAAAAGGTGTATTTTCTAGGCAAATTGTGGTGTGTGTATAAAAGCCTCGTTGGATATGTAGAAGTATCCCTAATCAAGTTGTCTATTAAAGTTAATAGATAAGAAAGGAAGAGTGGTGCATACTCTTCCTTTTTTATATGTCTGTTATTCCTTAGCATCAATCGAAAACGACCGAAATCATCGTGCTTATCGGCTGTTTTGTGTGAAGCAAATCCTTGCGTTCGATGGCATAGCCTCTAGGTTGCCAAGACCGGATGACCAGGATATTACCCTTATCTAGCGGTATAGTGAATCACATTTCCACTAGAGTATTTGTCGATTTTTCCTTGGTACTCCAAGTAATCTAAATGTCCGATGATCTCCGACATGACAAGTGGGAACTCTTTTAAATATTTTTCTTTGTAATAGTTTTTTGCTAACTCATTCCCTGTTGTTATTCCAGCTTCAATTAAAGCGAGGATTTTCTTGGATTTTGTTTCAATGTTACGGAGCCTTTTTTCTATTAATGGACCTGCTTGATAGATGATGTTTCCGTGTCCAGGGTAAAGGCTGTCCACCCCTAATGCCAAACAGCGCTCCAACGATTCAATATGGTCTACTAGAGTCCGCATCCTTTGGCCGTTTTCATCGGGCTCCACCAATGCATTACTAGAGATATGTTCAATTAATAAGTCTCCAGCAAGAAGTCGGTTCTCGCTTTTATCAAGAAAGGCAATCTGGTCTGGTGCATGACCGGGAAAATGAATCACTTCAAAATTTAATAATTGGCTTTCCTTAATCTCGATGATTTCACTATTGATTTTTTGATCTTTGTTATTATTGACGGCATTGAATAAATAGGCCACTTGTTTATCTCCAAGTTCCCCACAGCCCATCTGAAGGTAAAGTCGTTTATAGAACTCAATCCTCATGCTAAGAAAATCCGGATCTCGCTTTAACCTTGGTATGGATTTAGAGTGAGCATAAACAGGAATCGGGTGAAGCTCAGTGATACGGTTAACGAGTCCCACGTGATCCCCGTGATGATGGGTCAAGAGAATCTCTGTAATATTTTCAAGCTTTAGGCTATTTTCCTCTAATGTGTGTTGTAAAGCGTCCCAACAAACATCATCATTCATGCCAGCATCCACCAGCGTAAGGGACTCATTCTGTTCCACTAAATAAAAGTTTATACTTTTCAATGCGAGTGCACTTGGCGCTATAACTGGGTGAATCTTAAGTGTTGACCGGTTTTTCATGAGCATCCCTTGTTCCCCCTGAAATGAATGAACTTTTGGTAGGAAGGTTTATTCATTTATGCTGTATCAATGAATCGCTCAAGCTTATAAATGAATGAACGATCCTTAAAGTTCAATTTATTAATAAACGATAGTTATACCTTTAGCTTACTATTTGTTTTATTTAAAGTAAATTCTGAAAAATGAAACATTTATATTATAATAGCAAGATAATTTTCCTGAATCGTTTCTCATACTGGTGGATTTTTCTACTATAACTAAATTTACCTTTTTTATATTTTTATGTAAAATAATCTTCTCGCCATGCAAGTTTTAGTATATGGTTAATTTAACAGATTGGATGGCCATTATTCCATGTAAACTAAAAGGTGATAATCGGAATGACAGAAGAAATGAGGGCATGTATGGATCAAGATAAACAAAGGCTCAGTATTGCGGCTGCAAGACTATACTATGAATCGGATTATAGTCAACAAGAGATTTGTGCACGCCTTGGCGTGTCGCGACCAACGGTTTCTAGGTTGTTGCAATATGCGAAGGAGCAGGGCTACGTAAGTATACACATTAAAGACCCGTTAGAAGATGTGGACGAACTCTCAAAACAGTTAAAGGAACGGTATGGATTGGATCATGTAAGCGTTTCATATTCCCCACTTAATGAGTATGAGGAGATAACTAAGCATATCGGGCGGACTGCCGCCGAATTTTTACACAAAATCGTAAAAGACGGAGATATCATCGGCATTACCTGGGGTACCACATTGTTTTCAGTGGCCTCACAACTTAAAAGCAAGCGAGTGAAAGGTGTAGAAGTAGTTCAGCTAAAAGGCGGTGTAAGCCATTCGTATAGCCTTACTTACGCCGTTGAAGTTGCCAATCTATTTGCCGAAGCTTATTATACGGTCACCCGCTATTTACCTTTACCTGTTATTTTTGATAAGCCAGAACTTAAGCAGATGGTTGAGGAAGATCGGCATATAGAACGGATCATCGAAATGGGTAGACAAGCGAATATTGCATTATTTACGGTCGGTACGGTCAGAGATGATGCTTTACTTTTTAAACTGGGTTATTTAAGTGAAGGGGAGAAAGCTGATCTCCAACGCACGGCCGTAGGTGATATTTGTTCTCGTTTTTTTGATGAAGAGGGGAACATCTGTAATGAAGTTATTAATAGCCGCACGGTGGGCATTGATTTAGAAGAATTGCAAAAGAAAGAAAGAAGCATTTTAGTTGCTGGAGGCGAAGATAAGATCAAAGCCATCCAGGCAGCATTAGTGGGAAAATATGCCAATACACTCATTACAGATCAATTCACGGCTAAAGCTCTATTAGAGTGTTAAAAGAAAGAATATATGGTTGGCGCCTAAAAAGCGCTGGCCTTATTTTTTTATGTCTATAAACATTTAGTTGAATAGGTTGTAAAAATATTTGAACAAAATTTCAAAATAAAATTTACATATGTTCCACACCGTGGTATTATTTGGTTGTGAAAGCGCTTTTCTTATTGAAAAATCAAAAAATATAAAAAATTAGAGTGAAAAATAATAGGATAAGGGGCCGTTAAAAATGAATAAGGCTAAATTAATTGACCATACACTACTGAAAGCTGATGCAACTGAAAAGGAGATTGTTAGATTAGCAGAAGAAGCCAAGGAATACGGTTTTGCTTCCGTTTGCGTGAATCCGCAATGGGTGTCACTTGCAGCGAAAGAATTAGAGGGAAGTGACGTAAAAGTTTGTACAGTCATTGGATTTCCTTTAGGCGCGTCTACTACAGCAGTAAAAGTATTCGAAACGCAAGACGCTATTTCAAACGGCGCAGAAGAAGTAGATATGGTAATCAACATTGGCCTCTTGAAAGCTGGCAATGATGATGCAGTTGAAGCTGATATGAAAGCGGTTGCTAATGCTGCACATGGAAAAGCTCTTCTGAAAGTGATTATTGAAACATGCTTATTGACAGAAGAGGAAAAGGTCCGTGCATGTCAACTGGTCGTTAATGCTGGAGCTGATTATGTTAAAACATCCACCGGATTTTCTACGGGAGGTGCCACTGTCGAAGATGTAATGTTAATGAGAAAGGTCGTTGGACCGAATTTAGGTGTAAAGGCATCTGGAGGAATTCGGGATAAAAACGATTTAGAAAAGATGGCTAAGGCGGGAGCTACTCGTATTGGCGCGAGCTCAGGTGTCAAAATCATGCAGGGGGAAGCCGTTAATGGAGGCTATTAATTTAGATAGCTAGTCCCTCGTTTGAAAACCGAATGCAATTGGACTCATTAGTGGGTAAATATCAGTAGGGGTTCTTACTTGAATAAGGAGATTACAAAAATGGCAAAGACAAAAATAATTCAACTGTCGGATGGATACCTTAATCGGACTCCTATTCTACAATTCATTCTCTTATCCACATTATTTTCCATGTGGGCAGTGGCAGCTAGTTTGAATGATATATTAATTACTCAGTTCAAAAGTGTGTTCGAATTAAGTGATTTCGCTAGTGCTTTAGTACAGAGTGCTTTTTATGGAGGCTATTTCTTGGTAGCCATTCCAGCTTCGATGGTTATTAAGAAGACGAACTATAAGTTTGCCATCATAACAGGATTATGCTTCTATATCATTGGATGTTCTTTATTCTTCCCAGCGTCACACTTGGCGACATATACTATGTTCTTGTTTGCACTTTTTGCTATTGCAATCGGTTTAGGTTTCCTCGAAACGGCAGCCAATACCTATAGTTCCATGATAGGTCCCAAGCAATATGCGACGCTCCGCCTGAATATTAGCCAAACGTTTTATCCCGTTGGATCTATTTTAGGGATTTTGCTAGGAAAATATCTAGTTTTCCAGGAAGGCGAAAGTCTTCATGTTCAAATGTCCAAAATGTCTCCTGCAGAAGCACAAGCTTTTGGAATCGAGATGTTACAGCATACACTAGAACCATATAAATATATGATTTTCATACTAATCGGAGTGCTGGTGATATTCCTCTTCACTAAATTTCCAACATGCAAACCGGAAAAAGTCGAACAAAATGGCACTAAACCGGCTCCAAATATCCTAAAAGCGTTGAAACACCTGGCTGGAAATAAACGATTCCGAAATGGAATCATCGCAGAATTTTTATATGTGGGAATGCAAACCACGGTTTGGGCTTTCACGATCAGGTTAGCCTTACATCTAAATCCACATATCAATGAAAGAACCGCTTCAAACTTTATGATTTATAGTTTTATAGGATTTTTCATTGGGAAATTCATTGCAAACTTTTTGATCGCTAGATTTTCGTCTTCTAAAATCTTGGTCATTTATGCAGTTTTCGGATCAGCTTTATTGGCTTACGTGGCAGTCGTGCCGAATATGACTGCTGTATATGCGGCAATCGTTGTTAGTATGCTTTTTGGACCATGTTGGGCCACGATTTATGCAGAAACTCTAGCTGTAGTTGATAAGCAATATACTGAAGTGGCGGGTGCCATCTTAGTAATGTCCATTGTGGGGGGAGCCGTTATACCGGCTGTTCAAGGGTTAGTGTCAGACACTTTGGGATCAATGCAATATGCGTTTGTCGTATCCATGCTATGTTTTGTATATATAGGCATTTACTTTTATCGAGAAATGAAAAGGTCTGCAAACATGAAAAAGGATGCAGAACAAACAAGCGAATTAATTTCTTAAATTTTGGGTTCGAGCTTTGCTTATGTCCTCAATTATATCGGCAATCATTTTTGACAAAACCAGTAAGCATAATAAGAAAAAAGGCAGGGGGCCCTGAAATGAACTCTGGATGTAACAGGGTTTCCTAAGGGGACCCTGTTAGCTGTTATTCGAAGGAAGGAAGGATAAGTATGGTAGGAACGATTGAACTACAAAGAGGATTCTTCAAAGAAAACCCTACAGTATTTTTTAAAAGTACCGAGTTTACTGTTACTTTATTTCGTTATCCATCTGGAGTTGAAGCGATAGAAGTGACAAATTCCCGTGGGAAAATGGTGGTTCTTCCTTATTTAGGTCAAATTGTTTGGGACTTAGTTTTTGATGGAATTGAACTGAAGATGAAAAATATGTTCACTCAACCGAAACAAGTAGATGAAATTGTCGATACATATGGATGTTTTGCTTTTCATTCCGGTTTGATTAGCAATGGCTGTCCAGGACCTGAGGATGATCATGTCTTACATGGTGAGATGGCCTGCGCGAATATGGACCATGCCTGGCTGGAGGTTACGGAAAATAGTGTGAAAATTGGTGGATTGACAGAATACATAAAAGGGTTTGGCCATCATTATATCGCTAAGCCAAGCGTCAAGATGATTGCTGGGGAAGCCAACATCGAAATGGGCATGTACGTGAAAAACTTATCTGGCATAGACATGCCTCTACAATACATGTGCCATACCAACTACGCCTACCTGGATCATGCAGTAATGAAGCAAAACATTCCTAATAGTGCGTTTGAGTTACGTGCCTCCATCCCTGACCATGTGAAACCTACTGAAAAGTGGTTGGACTTTAATAAAGAAATCCGTGAAGGCAAGGAACCTATATCGATTTTGGACCGTCCAGATATGTATGACCCGGAAATTGTTTTCTTTATGGATGGATTGAGTAAGCATCAGAAAGAAGCAAGTTTTGAAATGACTTCGCCGGAAGGAACTACTTTTTTCACCACGTTCTCTACGGATGAATTTAATTATGCGACAAGATGGTTACTGTTTAATGAGGACCAGCAGGTTGGAGCATTTGTATTGCCCGCTACATGCCGGCCTGAAGGGTTTTTGGCAGCCCAAGATTCAGGAAGCTTAATTAAGTTGGCCTCAGGTGAGGAAAGATCATTTACAATTGTAACTGGAAAGAAATAAGGAGGAAATAGAATATGGATATAGCAGTTATCGGATCCAATATGGTGGATTTAATTTCATACATTGACCAAATGCCAAAAGAAGGGGAAACCCTCGAGGCACCAAGTTTCGAAATTGGGTGTGGTGGAAAAGGAGCCAACCAGGCAGTGGCCGCAGCCAAAATGGGCTCTAAGGTCATGATGCTTACTAAAGTCGGAGATGATCTATTTGCAGATAATACGATTAGCAATCTAGAACGTTATGGAATAGATACTGAATTTACAAGTAAGATCCCGGGAACATCAAGTGGTGTGGCACCGATATTTGTGGACCCACAATCGAGGAACCGGATATTAATCATCAAAGGAGCAAATGAATATCTTGTACCCGAGGATATCGACAACGCGGGGGAAAAGCTGAAAAAGTGTTCCTTAATCATTCTTCAATTGGAGATCCCCTTACCAGCTGTTTATCGTGCCATTGACTTCGGTAAGGAGAATAATATACCGGTTATATTAAATCCTGCTCCTGCCTCAAAAGAGTTGAATTTTGATTACGTTTGCAAGTGCGATTTCTTCATTCCTAATGAAACGGAACTGGAAATTTTAACCCAGATGCCAGTAGAAACGGATCAACAAGTGCAGGAGGCAGCTTTAACCCTTATCGAGCAAGGGGTGAAAAATGTTATAGTGACACTTGGAAGCCGTGGGGTGATGTGGGTTACAAAAGAAAAAGTGGAACGGATCGATGCATATGAAGTCGCCGCCATTGACACTACTGGAGCCGGAGATTCATTCATTGGATGCTTCGCCCACTATTTTGTCAAAAATGGAGATATCCTTCACGCCATCAAGATGGCCACTGGATTTTCTGCCTTGAGCGTAACAAAACGCGGAACGCAATCCTCTTATCCAGATCAAGACCAGTTAAAGGGATTTTTTGAGAAACAGGTTTGAATATCATAGTATTAGGGGTGCTTCCACAATTGTTGGAACATCCCTTTTTACGTTCGTGTGGAACGAGATGGGTAGAGATAAGATAAGTATAAATGAATAGGTAGAGAAGGAGATTAATGTTCAATTATCGAAATTGTAGATATGTAAGTAAAAAGTACATAACTATCAATCTGTAAGTAGGAGGGCTATTTGTGAAACCTAAAGTGTATATAACGAGAAAAATGCCAGACCAAATCGTGAATGGCCTAAGTGAAAAGTTTGAGGTAACGATGTGGCAAGATGAAACGACTCCGGTTCCTAGGGAGGTCCTGGAAAAAGAGATAGTGGAGGTTGACGGTCTATTTTGCTTGTTGACGGAACAAATCGATGAATCCTTGATGGAGAAGGCGACCAACCTAAAAATCATTGCGAACATGGCTGTGGGGTATAACAATATTGATTTACAAAGCGCGACAGATAAAGGAATCATGGTGACGAATACACCGGGGGTTCTGACGGAAACGACAGCGGACTTAACTTTTGCCTTGCTGCTTGCAACGGCCAGAAGATTGGTAGAGGCGACAGGTTATCTCAAAAGTGGTCAATGGAAAACATGGTCCCCGATGCAGTTGACTGGACAGGATGTACATGGCGCAACGATAGGAATCATCGGATTGGGAAGGATCGGTAAAGCCCTGGCGAAAAGGGCAAAAGGATTTGATATGAATCTTGTATACTATAATCGTAGCCGTAAACTTGAAGAAGAAAAAGAGTTGGGAATCGAGTTTGTATCACTTGAAGAGCTCCTTAAGATTTCGGATTTTGTCTGTGTCTTGGTGCCACTCACTTCCCAAACTAGCTATATGATCGGTGCTGAACAATTAGCCTTAATGAAAAAGACGGCCGTACTCATCAACACGGCAAGGGGCGATATCGTCGATGAAAGGGCATTGTACCAGGCTTTGGTAAACCAAGAAATTTGGGCTGCTGGATTGGATGTATTTGAAGAAGAACCGGTTCCTTTAGATCACCCTCTCTTGACCCTACCTAATGTGGTGACACTCCCACATATCGGCAGCGCCAGCATCGCCACGAGAATGAAAATGGCAAGCCTGGCTGCAGAAAACTTGATGGCAGGCCTGACGGGCGCCCTTCCTGGCAATCTAGTGAATCCAGAACTAACAAGTGTGCAAAAAGGGAGAGGACATTCATAATGGAATTGAAAGAAACCATATATACTAGCAATAAAATGCCGACAACAAAAAAACTATGGATGGCACTTATGCTCGGTTCTTTTGCGGCAATTGGGCCTCTGTCACTTGATATGTATTTGCCTGGTCTACCAACACTTGCAGATGATCTGCAAAGCAGTACGTCTTTGGCTCAGCTCAGTTTGACCGCTTGTTTACTAGGATTGGCATTAGGACAAATATATTTAGGCCCCCTGAGTGATGCGAAGGGGAGACGGACCCCGTTAATCATCTCTTTGTCGATTTATAGTGTGTCTTCTCTGCTATGTGCCTTTGCTCCCTCCATTGAAATGCTTTTATTATTACGGTTCATCCAGGGAGCTGCAGGTGCTGGGGGAATTGTCATTTCCCGGGCCATTGTCCGCGATCTTTTTTCTGGTACGGATTTGACCAAATTCTTTTCCATGTTAATGCTTGTGAATGGGGCGGCACCGATTTTGGCACCGGTTTTAGGAGGGCAACTGCTACAATTTACATCTTGGCGGGGAGTTTTCATCGTCATTTTTGCTCTAAGTGTTATTATGGTTGCCGCTGCTTTTTGGGGGATAGAGGAAACGCTCTCATCAGACCTACGAAGTACAGGGGGCATAACCAATACAATACGTACATTCGGTGATTTACTGAAAAACCGTGTGTTTATGGGATATGCACTTTCTCAAGGGTTTGTAACGGCGGCTATGTTTGCTTATATCTCAGGTTCACCTTTTGTAATTCAAAATATCTATGGTATTTCTCCGCAAACATTCAGCCTGATCTTTGCGATGAATGGGATAGGGATCATTGTTGCATCCCAAACAACTGGCAGACTGGCTGGGAAGATAAAAGAAGAAAAACTCCTACAAATAGGGTTGGGTCTTGCGTTATTTGGCGGGATCATTCTGCTCATGTCCATCATTCTGGGAGTTGGAGTTGCGGGGATTTTAATTGCTTTATTTCTATCTGTCTCGAGTGTCGGGATCGTGGGAACGACAAGTTTCGCATTAGCTATGCAGGACCAGGGGAAAACGGCAGGGAGTGCCTCGGCTTTAATCGGTCTTCTGCCTTTCGTACTAGGTTCGCTCATGGCCCCTTTAGTAGGGATTGGTGGAGGTGATTCACCTCTGCCGATGGGAATCGTGATGGTAAGTTGTCATGTTATTGCCCTGTCCTCTTATCTATTTATCGCCCGAGGCGGTTTGAGAAAAGCTGTTGCATAAGGAAAGTGGCCAACCCATTATAGGAAAAGTTCAAAGTAAGAGGGGTGGCTCTTTAAGAAAACATGAAAAGCAATCCCACTCTCTTATGTATAATTTCTATTGGTAGGGAACAAAAAAGTTCAACTAAAAACTTTGCCCAATCTTTTTTAATTTAGTAAGAAGAGGCAGAAGTGTGGTCACATCATACACTTCTGCCTCTTCTCAAGTCTTTCGATTCTTATAAGAGCGATTCAGCTCCGTCAATATACACTTCAGTCCCGGTAACGTGGGAGGACATGTCCGATGCAAGGAACAAAACAAGGTCTCCTGCTTGTTCAATCGTTCCGGCTTTCTTTGCAAGTGGTTGAGAACCTTCGGGATACTCAATCGGTATTTTGATTTTTTCCAAGTTTTCATCTTCAGGATAGGTATTGTCGTCGATGTTGGTGTCGATGGAGCCTGGGCAGATGATATTCACGCGTATTTTGTACTTGGCCAATTCAAGTGCAGCCATCTTGCCGAAAGCGACCTGACCGGCTTTTGATGAGCTGTATGCGGAAAAACCAAAGTTCTTGAAAAAACGGTTTCCGTTAATGGAACTGTTAATGGTGATGCTGCCGCCTGTTTCCTTCATATAGGGAATGGCGTATTTTATGGTTAGGAAGGTTCCTTTCAAGTTGATGTTGAGTGTTTGGTCCCAATCTTCCGGCTTAATATCTTCAATGGGGGCAATTACCCCGTTAATACCAGCATTGGCAAACACAAAATCAATTTTTCCAAAATGCTCGAAGGCGGCCTGGAAAGCCTTCTCAACCTGTTCGGGTTGGGAAACATCCGTTTTGATGATTAAAGCTTCTCGTCCGAGGTTTTCGACTTCTTCCTTGACCTTTTCGGCATTTTCAACTGTGCGGTCAAAAAAAACGATGTTTGCACCGTTTTCCGCAAGTTTAATGGCGGCACCCCGGCCAATTCCGGATCCTCCGCCGGTAATGATGGCGACTTTATTCTTCATCAATTCTGTCATTGATTTCACACGCTCCTTTTTAATGTACTTCCCATGAGGGAGTATGTAGAAACATCAAGTCAGTAGTAATAGGAAAAGTATAAAGGAAAATAGATTGAAAAATCCAATATAAACCAAAATTTTTTTTGGCATTTTTCTTTATTTTTTTGCAAAGTCTGGTTATATTGAGGACAAAGTCTGTTTATTAAAAGGAGAATCTAGCGAATGATACGTTATGGGATTATCGGTACAAATTGGATTACAGAGCGTTTTTTGAATGCGGCAAAACACGTGGAAGGCTTTTCATTAAATGCGGTCTATTCGCGCACAGAAGAAAAGGCCAGGGATTTTGCAGATAAGTATGGAGTTAAACATACATTTACGGACTTGGAGGAGATGGCGAGCAGTTCCGAGATTGATGCGGTCTATATAGCCAGTCCCAATTCTCACCATAGTCGCCAGGCAGTCATGTTTTTACAGCAAAAGAAACATGTCTTATGTGAAAAACCATTGGCTTCGAACGCCGATGAAGTGAGGGAAGTGATACAGGCCGCACAGCAAAACGAAGTGCTGCTCATGGAAGCGATGAAATCAACGGTCATGCCAAGTTTTGAAAGCCTAAAGGAAAACATCCATAAAATTGGTGAGGTTCGCCGTTATCAAGGAAGCTACTGTCAATATTCTTCCCGGTATGATTCGTATAAATCAGGTACCATACTGAATGCATTCAACCCTGAGTTTTCAAGCGGCTCTTTAATGGATTTGGGTATCTATGCCGTTTATCCGCTTGTCGTTTTATTCGGTAAACCGAATAGGATCCAGGCATCTGGAACATTACTAGAGTCAGGAGTTGACGGTCAGGGTACCATCCTCCTTTCATACAACGACATGGAAGCCATCGTGATGTTTTCCAAGATCACTGAATCTACTCAACCTTCAGAAATACAGGGAGAAGCAGGTACCATCCTCATCGACAAAATTTCCAGTCCGAACGAAGTGGATATTTGCTACCGTGATGGAACAAGGGAGAGTCTCTCGGTTAAACAGGAGTTCCCTCCGATGTATTATGAAGCGAAGGAGTTTGTAGAATTGATCCAGCAGGGGAAAACGGAATCGGATAAGAATACATTTGCCCATTCGTTATGGTCGATGGAAATCATGGATGAAGCTAGAAAACAGATAGGTGTCATTTTTCCCTCAGACCGAAGATAAGCATTTTATTAGACATGATTCGGCAAAAAGCGTATAAATGGATGTTACAGAATGCCTATTTTTGGGTAGATTTTTAGTACATAGAAATTTCAGATGTTGGAGGAATTAATATGAAATGCAAGATTAATCGAAATGCAGCAAAGGTCTTACAAAAGATGTTGAGTAGCGAAGAAGCGGAAGGGAAAATGATTCGGGTGTATATCACGCATATGCACGGCGATCATGCCCACTATGAGATGAAGCTTGATGTTCCGACGGAGCATGATGAAATTGTCAAGACGGATAAGGATATCGATATACTGCTGGATTCACGTGAAAAATTCTTGGACGGAGTATGGATTAAATATTTTTATGTGCCAGAAGAAGGTTTCGAAATAACCAATCCTTCGAAAGAACCTCATGGCCATCACCATCATTAAAAATTAGGGGGAATTAGGCATGACAGAATTATACGAAAAGCTTTTTCAACCATATAAATTCTCTTCTGGGGTCGAAGTGAAAAACCGTATCATGCTGGCACCGATGACGCATTATTCTTCAGATGACCAAGGATACGTGACGGAAGAGGAATTAGCTTATTATGCAGAGCGTTCGGCAGGAGTGGGTACGGTAATCACAGCGTGTGCCTATGTAATTGCAGGTGGAAAAGGATTCCCTGGCCAATTCAGTGCTGATGATGATGCATTCATTCCATCACTCCGAAAAGTGGCAGAAACCATTCAAGGCAAAGGGGCCAAAGCCATTTTGCAAATTTATCATGGAGGTCGCCAAAGTCCGCCGGATTTATTACCAGATAATCAACCTGTTTCTGCAAGCAGCGTTGCTTCAAGCGAGGGTGCACCTGTTCCTCGTGAAATGACGGAAGATGAAATTCAAGAAGTGATTAAAGCGTTTGGAGAGGCAACGAGAAGAGCCATCGAAGCAGGATTTGATGGTGTCGAGATTCATGGGGCGAATACATATTTACTTCAGCAGTTCTTCTCTCCTCATTCCAACCGTCGCACAGATAAATGGGGGGGAACGCTTGGAAAACGTATGATTTTCCCACTTTCCATTGTTAATGAAGTAGAAAAGACTGTGGAAGAGCATGCGAAAAATCCGTTTGTCATCGGCTACCGCATTTCTCCGGAAGAGGGTAGCGAGCCTGGCATCACTTTGGATGATACGCTTCAATTCGTAGACCGGCTTGCGAATCAAAACCTGGACTACATCCATGTATCGGTAGGCCATTTCTGGAATGGCTCATTCCGTGAGAGTGATAGAACGGAATCGAGAATCGTTAAAATATATGAAAAAGTGGGCAATCGGATTCCAGTAATCGGAGTAGGGGCCCTTCATACACCTGAAGAAGTGGCAGAGGCCATGGAAACGGGCGTTCCTTTTATTGCACTTGGCAGGGAGCTGCTTATGGAACCGTACTGGATTGAAAAAATCAAGGCCGGTAAAGAAAAGGAAATACGCACGACACTTTCGAAGAAGGATCAAGATGAATTGGTCATTCCAGATCCCCTTTGGGAAAAATTAATCAATGTAAAAGGCTGGCTTCCAGTCGTGGATTGAGTATGAATAATAAATGAGCCCGTCCTTTGTTAAGGACGGGTATTTTTTTGGATGAAATTTATCTATCGATTGTAACCGATGAATGAGAATGAGAGCTTATCTTCTTTTTTCTAAACATAAGCAAACCAATGATATAAATGATGAGAAAAGCTATTAAAATAATATCCGTCATTCGTATCGTGGCAACATCTGATACAATTCGACCGGTATATTGCAAAAGGTTATGGAGGAAGTGAAAGATGATCGGAATGATGATCGATTGAGTTTGAATAACGAGTAAAGCTAAGACGAGACCTATTAGTAATGCATAGAACACTTGTATGAAAATAGAAAAGGATGGATTTTGAAATGCCTGGGCAAAGTGCCCAATCCCGAAGAATAAACTTGAAATGATGATGGCCTTGATCTCTCCCTTTGGTAGGAGGATCTTCAGCATCAAGCCACGAAATACGGATTCCTCGACAAAGGCATTTGTCATAATCCCCAAACTTAATAAGACTAGATAAGAAAAGGATTGAATGGACACTCCTTCGTTGAAGATGACAAGAAGGATTAAAAAGAAGAGCAAGGGCGTATATAAAACCCATTCCCGGACGGATAGCTTCCGGAGTGAATGAAAATAAAAGGTGCCCCATCGATTCTTTATAGTAAAATAAAAAATCAAGAGGAGTGCTAGCGGAATGAAGCCCATAAAAGGCGCAATGGGGTTACTCATCTTTGTTATTTCAGTGATGGCAGCCCCTGTTGAAACGAAAAGCAAAGTGATGATTTCAAGTCCGATAAGAGTTAAATAAGGTCGTTTGAACGTCATTTCATTTTTCATTATATAAGTCATCATCTCCCCTGGTTTGTGTTAAATATTCGTTGCTCGATTGGATTAATCCTGCTACCTTTCAGGCTGAAGATTAACATACAAGGCGCCGAAAGAAATCAGCTTATTTCTTTTGCGCCTCTTTTATTCGCATCTCTACCATCGTTACTCAATACGAAGACGACAAGCCCTTTCATTTGTCCAGTTTTTGTTTCAGGTATATGGACTCGCATTCTATCTTCCTAAAACTCATTAATAGGTCGGGCACCTAATTTACTAGTGTAGAGGGATGGTCCTATTTTGTAATCAAAACGTAATGAATTGTAAAGAATTGTTTACAATGTAAGTAATGTACAGTTTTACGTTTTACTATATAATATGGGAACATGGTTCGAAACCATGAATAAACCCGACAAAGGAGATTACATATGAGAGTTACTTCTTACAATCTATCAAATCCTCAAAGGGTTACCGTGAAAAGAAAACTCCCCTTACACTTTTTCTTTTTCTAAGATGTAAGGCGACTACGTCGCTACCCCAAAATATGTACACCTACTTTTTTTCAATAACCGTTTTCAATAGAGTGGACTAAAAAAATGAAGGATGTGAGGGTGAATTTATGATGAAGGATAGTAGATTCCAAGGATACAACATGAAAGGATTTCAAAAAGACCTGACGGCAGGCCTGGTAGTGGGAGTGGTAGCCATTCCCCTTGGACTAGCTTTTTCCATTGCATCCGGAGTGGAACCCATATATGGCTTGTATACGACGATCATTGCAGGAATTCTCATTTCGCTTTTGGGTGGGTCTAAGTACCAAATTGGTGGGCCGACTGGAGCCTTTGTTCCATTACTATTTGGAATCGTCATGCAATACGGTTACGAAAGTCTTCTCATTGCCGGGTTTTTAGCCGGGATTATGTTGGTGGTGATGGGACTGCTTAAATTAGGGAATATGATGAAATTCATTCCCCGCCCCGTTATCATTGGTTTTACGACAGGCATTGCGATCATCATCTTTTCCGGCCAAATTGCTAACTTCTTAGGCATGAAGGTGGAAAAGCATGAAACGTTTTTAGCTAATATGAAAGAATTGGTGGTTAAAGCAGATACGATAAATGTCTATAGCATAGGTGTGGCACTAATATGCTTTATTGTGATCCTGTTAGCACCGAAAGTACTTCCACGAGTACCAGGACCTCTTCTTGGATTACTTGTTTCCACAGTGGTAGCCTTCTATTTCTTCCCTAGTAAGGTGGCTACGATTGGATCTACATATGGAGCGATTCCAAGAGGTTTCCCTGAATTTAAAGTGCCAGAGCTTTCGGTGGAAATCATTATCAACCTTCTCCCAGTGGCGATTACAATCGCATTATTAGGTGGAATTGAATCATTGTTATCGGCAACCGTGGCAGATAACATGGGTGGATCAAAACACGATAGCAATAAGGAATTAGTCGGTCAAGGCATAGCCAACATCGCTACACCATTCTTTGGCGGAATCCCGGCTACAGGTGCTATTGCCAGAACGGCCACGAATATTAAGACTGGGGCCGTTTCACCAATGTCAGGGATTATCCATGGAATCGTGGTCTTGATGGTCCTGCTCGTCTTATCTCCTTATGCCACACATATTCCTTTAGCCAGCATGGCGCCAATCCTCATGTTTGTCGCTTGGAACATGAGTGAACGGAAGGAATTTGCCCATGTCTTAAAAACAAGGTCGGCTGATTCTGTTGTACTGTTTGTGACATTTCTTGTCACTGTTTTAACGGATTTAATCATGGGTGTCGGTATCGGTTTATTGATTGCCTTCATCACCTTTATCATTAAGATGAGCCACTCATTAAAGATCAGGGAAAGAAGTCACGAAGTTTATCCGGAAATTATTCCAACGACTGCAAGCTCGGATTCAAGAATCGATGTTTACAATTTGGAAGGTCCCTTATTCTTTGGATCCATTGATGTACTGGAATCTAATATTTTGGAAAATTTGGATAATAAGACGGGCGTTTTAGTATTGAGCATGCGAAGGGTATCCTATATGGATACGTCAGCCGAGGCCGCTCTGCTGGCCATTGTCAATCGAATAAGGAAATATAAAGGGAAATTAGTCATCTCCGGAATTCAGCAACAACCTAAGGAGTTGCTAATAAGTACCGGGTTATATCATAAAATAGAAAAACAGCATTTCTTTAAATCCAAGGAAGAAGCTTTATATTTTGCCAAGCAATATGTAAATGTCAAATCAGATCAAGTAGTCTTATAGATGTAACCCTAAAGTCATCCTTTCGGCTTTTTATGGTATAGTTACCGTAATGAGAGATTATAAAAGAAGGTGACTGTCTGGATGGATTTATATCGGATTGGCCAGCTTGCTGAACTAGCTAATGTATCAAGGAGAACCATAGACTATTATACACAATTGGGATTGCTCACCTATGAGAAGACTGGATCGAGGTATCGATATTATACGAAGGATGCGCTCAATCGACTTAGTATGATCGATCGATATAAAGAGCAAAACATGCCGTTGACCGAAATCAAGGAGCGGCTGCAGATCTGGTCTGACAAACCTGTGGATTCGGGAGAGGTACTAGCAAAAGTCGATAAGATTTCTTTAAACCTGAAAGAACTGGAGCGGGAAGTTCTTGAATTAAAGCCACTCTTGGAACAGCTGGATGAACAGCAACTGAAGTTTGCTGTTCATCAGCTCTCCCTAAGAGGCGGATCTTTGATTAGTATCATGAACGCGCTTACATGAACAAGAGTTTTTCCTCATTCAAAAAAGACCACTTTGGTCTTTTTTTATTTTTTCCGTAGCTTGTAAGAGTAATAAAAACTTTTTTTCGGCAAAGGGGAAGGAGATAGGGGAATGGGAAAAGAAGAACTATAATATATAGATTCAGAAAGGGTGAGTGGATGATTGGTTCAATTGTAACGACGGCAAAAGGGCATCTTCAAGGAACCGTAGAAAATGGTGTAGGCGTTTGGAAAGGCGTCAGGTATGCGAGAGCTCCAATCGACGAATTGCGTTTTCGCTCCCCGGAGCCTGTTGAAAGATGGAACGGTGTCCTGGATGCAGTCAATTTCGGCGCTGTGCCACCACAACCTTTGGAAAGGGCAGCCAGGATGGGGATGACAGGCAGTGAAGAAATGGATGAGGATTGTTTATTCCTGAATATCTGGTCTCCTAATGCTGATGATCGGAAGCGCCCGGTCATGGTTTGGATTCCAGGTGGAGCATATATTACGGGATCGGGTTCGATTGATATGTACAACGGTCATGTGTTAGCCAAAACAGGAGATGTAGTGGTTGTAAGCATCAATTATCGGTTAGGTGCTTTAGGATATTTGGATTTTACGGAGTGGAATCATGAGGAGGAACTCTTTGATTCCAACCTAGGTTTACGTGACCAAGTCGCTGCGTTGAAATGGATAAAAGAGAATATTGTAGCATTTGGAGGAGACCCGGAGAATGTTACGGTATTTGGTGAATCAGCTGGTGGAAATGCCGTTACGACTTTACTCACAGTACCTTCTGCAAGAGGGCTTTTTAAACAGGCCATTGCCCAAAGTCCTGCTCCTACTTCAGTTTACGGAAAAGGTTTTGCACGACAGTTCAGTAAGAAATTTCTCGATATTCTCGGGATTGAAGAGAATGAAGTCGATGTGTTAAAAACACTTCCCGTCCAGAAAATCGTTACAGCTTCATATGAATTATTACAGCAAAACTCTCAAGATCTCCCTGGTTCGCTTTCTTTTGGTCCAGTCGTTGATGGTGACTTTTTACCTGACTATCCATTGGAAGCCATTCGTTCAGGAGCCACTGCTGGAATTCCCCTTCTTATTGGTACAAATAAAGATGAAGCGACTTTATTTGACCAAATGGATCCCCCGTTAATTCCGACAACCGAAGAAATGATTCATAAGATGTTCGAAAATACAGATCCTGAAGCGGAGGAGCGAATCACCAACGCTTACCTAACCTTCCCTAATAAAGAGGCTACCCTAGGCTTGGGGCGTGATGCGACTTTTCATATGCCTTCGGTTTGGTATGCAGAGGCATACAGCCGTCAGGAGAAAACATGGATGTACCGCTTCGATTACCAAACCCCCTCTTTAAAGTTTAGCAAACTAGGGGCGACGCATGGGATGGAGATTTTATATGTTTTCCAGACTTTCGATTCTATAGTTGGAAAACGGATTACTGCCTTTGGCGCTAAGCGTGCTGCCTTGAAATTATCTCGACGGATGCAAGGTCACTGGATTAACTTTGCGAAATATGGGAATCCCAATCCGCCGGAAGGAGAAGTCTGGCCGAAGTATGACGAAACGAATCACTATACGATGATTTTTGATAAAAGGGATTATATAGAAAAGGATCCCAATAGGGTTCACCGGTTGGTTTGGGAGGGTGTAAGAATATATAAATGAAAGAAAAACAGCATGGAAGAAACGGAGGAAAATAAACATGGATACATATCATTTTCAGCCAACGAAAGAGTTTGCAGGAAAATTGGACCAATGTGATGCCTTAGCCATTTATCGGAAGGAATTTTACTTGACTCCCGGGACCATCTATATGGACGGAAATTCATTGGGACTATTATCGAAGCGGGCGGAAAAAAGTCTTTTGAATTCATTGGAAGACTGGAAGAGATATGGAATCGAGGGATGGACGGAAGGTGATAACCCTTGGTTTTATTTCTCTGAGAGATTGGGAGAGTTGAGTGCCCCTTTGGTGGGGGCGTCAGGTGATGAAGTAATTATGAGTGGCTCGACGACAGGGAACCTTCATCAGCTGGTGGCAACTTTCTTTGAACCGAAGGAAGGACGGAACAAGATATTGGCCGATGAGCTGACGTTTCCGAGTGATATTTATGCGCTTCAAAGCCAGCTTTTGCTACACGGGCTTGATCCGGAAACACATTTAGTGCAGGTGAAAAGCCGTGATGGTAAACTTCTTATGGAAGACGATATCATTGCCGCGATGTCAGAGGAAGTAGCCTTGGTCGTGTTGCCAACGGTTTTGTACCGCAGCGGACAGATTCTGGATATGAAACGATTAACAAAGGAAGCGCACACTAGAGGAATCATCATTGGGTTTGATGGGTGTCATTCAGTGGGTGCTGTTCCACACCAATTTGACGAGTGGGAGGTCGACTTTGCATTTTGGTGTAATTATAAACATTTGAATGGAGGACCGGGAAGTGTTGCAGGCTTATATGTCAATCGAAAACATTTCGATAAAAGGCCAGGGTTGACTGGATGGTTCGGGTCAAAAAAGGATGAACAGTTCGACATGAAACACTCATTCTCCAAGGCTGATTCAGCAGGGGCCTTTCAGATCGGAACGCCACATATATTAAGTATGGCTCCACTAGTCGGTTCGCTTGAAATGTTTGCCGAAGTGGGTATCGAACAGATTCGTACAAAATCTTTGCTTTTGACACAATATTTTATGGACTTGATTGACTCTGAACTTATGGAGTATGGGTTTTCATTCGGGAACCCTCGAGATGATTTTCGAAGGGGGGCTCATATTATCCTTGAGCACCCAGAAGCAGCACGGATATGTAAAGCGTTGAAGAATGAGGGCGTCATTCCGGATTACCGCGAACCGGATATGATCCGGCTTGCACCTGTCTCCCTCTATACCTCCTATCAGGAAGTATGGGAAACGGTCCAGGCACTAAAAAAAATCATGCAAGGGAAGTTATATGAGAGTTATGAAAATATACGGGGAATCATTGCCTAGTTTGGAAAATAAACATGGAAAATAATAAATTGAAAAGAGAGTTATCAACCAATCAAATCACGATGATCGCAATGGGATGTGCGATTGGGACCGGCTTGTTTTTAGGGAGCGGTCTAGCGATATCGATAGCCGGTCCAAGCGTATTGATTAGCTATGCTGTCGGTGCGTTCGTTGTTTTGTTATTAATGGGATGCTTGGCGGAAATAACGGTCGCTTATCCAACTTCCGGATCCTTTGGGACGATTGCCGAGAAGTACATCAGTCCACTTGCAGGCTTTCTTGTCCGATATTCCTACTGGATAGCCAATGTCCTTGCCATTGGGGTCGAAGTCAGTGCAATCGCTGTTTATATGAAATACTGGTTTCCTGATGTACCAGGGAGTGTGTGGATTTTTCTTTTTGCCGCCTTACTCATCTATGTAAATGCAACCAGTGTCAATACTTTCGGGAATTTTGAATATGTATTTTCCTTGATTAAAGTCAGCGCCATCGTCATTTTCATCTTACTGGGAGCTTATGTTTTGATTGGTGCCGAACCAGCCTCGGGAATGGGGATGGAGAACTATGTGAATGCAGGGGGGTTCATGCCTTTTGGTTTTTGGGGATTATGGGTGGCTGTTTTCATTTCTCTCTTCAGCTTTTTAGGGACAGAAATGATTGCAGTGACTGCAGGAGAAGCCAAAGATCCTGATATCGCTGTACCACGAGCCTTGAAGGCAACCGTTTTCAGGCTGTCGACTTTTTACGTACTGACAATCGGCATCATGTTGATGATCGTTCCATGGCAGGAAGCGGGCGTTGAAGTGAGCCCATTCGTGAAGGTCATGGAAATATTAAATATCCCGGGAGCCTCCGGAATCATGAATTTTATCATTTTGACGGCAGCTTTATCAGCAATGAATAGTCAGCTGTATGCTTCCACAAGAATGATCTTTTCACTATCCGAACAAAGGCAGGCACCGCCTTTCTTTAAGAAAGTGAGTCGAAAAGGAGTACCGGTCCGCGCCTTGCTCATCTCCACATTGGGTATTTTTCTGGCTGCGGGGATAAAGGTCATTCTTCCCGATACATCTTATGCATTCATGATGGGGATATCGATGTTCGGGGCCATTTTCACTTGGTTCATGGTGTTCATCTCCCATCTGTTTTTCAGGCGAAACTGGGAAAGAACAGGGGGGCGGAAATTACCTGTCAAAATGTACGGTTATCCTTATTTAACGATACTTGGAGCGGTTTTTCTATTGGCCTTAACGGTAACAACCTGGTTTACCGAACCCTTTAAAATCGTTTTGCAGTTCGGTATTCCTTGGTTGATCTTTCTATGGCTCACATACATGTTGATGATGAGAGTAAAAAGAAGATAAAGGGAGTGACGCATGCATGGATAAGGAATCAATCGAAGAAAGTCGCTTGGAAGAAGGAATGGTAACGAATTTTGAAAAAGAGATGTCCTACGGTGACTATCTGAATTTGGACCAAGTATTATCGAGTCAGAGGTTGCTTTCCGGTCATCATGACGAAATGCTATTTATCGTTATCCATCAAACCAGCGAGTTATGGATGAAATTGATTCTTCATGAATTGACTGCGGCTACGGAGCATATCACGGAAGGAAGATTGGAACCTTCCTTCAAGATGCTATCACGGATTTCGAGAATTCAACAGCAGCTCGTTCAGTCATGGAATGTGCTCTCGACCTTGACCCCATCCGACTATATGGAGTTCCGGGATAAACTCGGAAACTCATCGGGCTTCCAATCCTTTCAAAACCGAATGATTGAAAGTGCAATGGGACAAAAAAACAAGCCAATCTTGGCCGTGTTTCGTCATCAGCCTGACCTTTATGAATCCCTGGTGTCCGAGTTGAATAAGCCCAGTATTTACGATGCGGCAATTGGAGCCTTGGCCGCGAGGGGGTTTTCTATTGAAGAATCGATGTTGAACAGAGATTGGTCAGAACCTTATGTGGAAAACGAGAGTGTCGAGAAAGCCTGGCTCGCGGTGTACAGGGATGTACATCAATATTGGGATCTATATGAATTGGCTGAAAAACTGGTGGATATCGGCAGTCAACAGCAGTTCTGGAGATTCAATCATATGAGCACGGTGGAGCGGATTATAGGACAGAGAATGGGAACTGGAGGTTCTACTGGCGTGAACTATTTAAAGAAGGTAGTGAATCAGCCATTTTTCCCCGAACTCTGGACACTTCGGACAAAATTGTGAACGGAATGATTGGAGAGGTAACGATGCATAAATGGAAAGATATTTCTCAGCCGCTTAATGAAAATACGCCATATTGGCCAGGAGATACACCATATTCCTATCGCTTGAATGCTGAGATAGCCAAGGGATCTTCCGTAAATGTTGGCGAAATTCGCATGAGCACACATTTAGGTACACATATTGACGCACCTTTTCATTTTGATGAAGAAGGAAAGAAAATCCTGGAGCTGGACTTGGATTTATATATCGGGGAAGCACTTGTCGTCCAGGTCGATGTCGATAGAAGTATTGGGATAGAAGCTTTAGTTGACATCGAATTGAATGGGATCGAGAGATTATTGCTGGCAACGGGGAAGTGGAAGGACCTCAGCCAATTCCCTGATGCAATTCCGGCAATCGAACCGGGCTTAGCCTCCTTCTTAGCTGAAAAAGGGGTGAAATTGCTCGGATTGGATTTGCCTTCCGTCGATTATCTCGACAGTAAAGAATTACCTGCTCACCATGCCCTGGCAAGTTGCGGGATTCACATTCTTGAAGGCCTTGTTCTTCAAGGCGTAGAACCGGGTCTGTATGATTTGGCCGCACTGCCACTCGCTTTGGAGAAGGGGGATGGCAGTCCGGTCAGAGCGGTGTTGAAACGAAAGGATTAGGTGAGGAGAGATAAGGATGAGCAAAATCGGTATTTATGGATCTTCCTTCGATCCTATTACGAATGTACACTTATGGACGGCATCGACCATTGCGCATCGAGCCAAGCTTGATAAAGTCATTTTTTTACCATGTGCCAATAATCGGATTGATAAACAGATGAAAACAAGCAATGAGCACCGCTGTAATATGCTAAGTCTTGCCATCAAGGATAATCCGTTGTTTGAAGTGAGTGATTATGAGATATATGAACGAGCAGGAATCAGCAAACAGTATACATGGTATACGATGGAGTACTTTAAAGCGCAGTATCCGAAGGATGAGGTATATTTCATCATGGGGGCCGATTTGCTTCAAGATATGGATAATCAGGAATTACCGGTGCATCTTCGCTGGAAATTCAGAGAAAAATTGATTGCGAATCATAAATTCATTATCATGGCCCGAGAAGGAATAGATATGCTCAAGGTCATCTCCAAAAGCCCTTTACTGAGAAATTATGATAATGGCAATACATTTCACCTAATTGATAAAGGTCTTTCCATGGAGATCAGTTCAACATATATAAGAGACGAGTTCAGCATGGGCGGAGAGCCAAGATATTTACTGCCAGATGTTTGTTATCAGTATATTGTAGATCATGGACTCTATAAAACAACTCAAAATGTTTAAGGAAGGGGCCCAATCACTTAGGTGATGTGGGCTCTTTCCTTTTTTATTTAACTCGTGTGATTTAGATTGAAAATGAAATTTAATCACAATATTATAAAAAGTTGAAGCGGTGCTAAACGTAATAGTATAGGGCTTTTGGAAGGGAGCATTCTTAACGGGAATGCTTAAAACGGTCTGGAAGACAAATAACACAGTTGACAACTTGGGATACTTTGCTTTAAGGTAGGGATACGTAAAAAAGAAAACAGAATATTTGCTGATCAGAAAACTGAAGGCATACTATTTCCTAACTTTAAATGAGGAAGTAGTATGCCTATTTTGTTTAAAGAAAGTTAAAAACAGGGGGAAAGATTATGAAAAGGTTATTGGCGTTTTCAAGTTTGGTTTTAGCATTTGGGGTGCTAGCCGGTTGTAGTTCCGAAAAGACTGAAGGAAAAGAAGGAAAGCCTAAATCCGTAGAATTACTGAACGTGTCCTATGACCCGACCCGTGAGTTGTACCAAGAATATAATAAAGCATTCGCGAAACATTGGAAGGAAGAATCAGGTCAAGATGTTACGATTCAGCAATCGCACGGAGGCTCTGGTAAGCAAGGAAGAGCGGTCATTGACGGATTGGAAGCGGATGTCGTGACGCTTGCATTGGCTTATGACATCGATGCCATCAATGAAGCCAGTAAACTTTTGGAAAAAGATTGGCAAAAGCGCCTGCCGGAAAATTCAACACCTTACACGTCAACCATTGTATTTCTAGTAAAAAAGGATAATCCGAAAGGCATCAAAGATTGGGATGACTTAATCAAAAAGGATGTTTCCGTCATTACTCCAAACCCAAAAACAAGCGGGGGGGCAAGGTGGAATTATTTGGCTGCATGGGCATTTGCCGAGAAGAAGTTCAATGATGATGAAGCGAAAGTAAAAGAGTTCATGAAAAAACTTTATCAAAATGTGGAAGTGTTGGACTCCGGTGCTAGGGGTGCCACGACTACATTTGTGGAAAGAGAAATCGGTGACGTACTAATTGCTTGGGAAAACGAAGCGTATTTAACGCTTGAGGAATTCGGCGATGATAAATATGAAATCGTCAATCCTTCCATAAGTATTTTAGCCGAACCTCCAGTGGCGGTAGTCGACAAAGTGGTTGAGAAAAAGGGAACGAAGGAAGTGGCGGAAGCATATCTAGAGTATTTGTATACGGATGAGGGGCAAGAAATTGCGGCTAAGAACTTCTATCGACCAAGGGATGAAAAGGTTCTGGCAGACCATAAAGAACAGTTTGCCGACATTGACATGGTAACGGTTGATGAGAAGTTCGGCGGCTGGAATGAAGCCCAGAAGACCCATTTCAATGATGGTGGTACATTCGACGAAATATATCAACCAAAATAAGTGTAGAGGGGAAGAGGGATGTTTGATTCTTCTTCTCCTTCACTAATTAAGTAGAAAGAGCTGGGGAGATACCATGAATATTGTGACTGAAGTCAAGCGGAAGAGAAAAAGGACGATACCTGGTTTTGGGTTGGCGATGGGATTGACATTACTGTATTTATCCATCATCGTCTTGATTCCCCTATCCATGGTTTTTTTAAATACATTTTCAATGGGAATGAAGGATTTTTGGGAGACCATCACTGAACCAAGAGTTGTTGCCTCCTATAGATTAAGTTTTCTGACGGCTTTAACTGCGGCATTTGTGAACGCAGTTTTTGGCGTTTTAATTGCCTGGGTTCTGACACGTTATGAGTTTCCAGGGAAACGGATCATCGATGGCCTGGTCGACTTGCCTTTTGCCCTTCCAACGGCAGTTGCCGGCATTACGTTAACCACTTTATACTCACCGAACGGGTGGATTGGACAGTTTTTTGGATTCAAGATTGCCTTTACCCCTATCGGGATTATCATTGCCCTCATTTTTATTGGTCTTCCCTTCGTTGTACGAATGGTTCAACCCGTGCTTGAAAATATAGAAAAGGGGATGGAAGAAGCATCTGCTTCACTAGGGGCAAACCGAATGCAGACATTTATTAAAATTATTTTTCCTGAATTGATTCCCGCAATCTTGACGGGGTTTGCCCTATCATTTGCGAGGGCACTTGGCGAATACGGATCTGTCGTGTTCATTGCCGGCAATATGCCTTTTAAGACAGAAATTTCCCCTCTTATCATCATGACGAAGCTTGAACAGTATGATTACCAAGGGGCAACCGCCGTGGCGACGGTTATGCTTGTCATTACATTTCTGATTTTGCTCACCATTAATATCTTGCAATGGTGGACTAGTAGAAGATATTCCGCAAAATAGGAGGGGACCGTGTTGGCCAATCATCATCCTGTGGCTACAGAGCCAAATAAACCAGTCATCTTAACAAGAAACGCTACGAAGGAGCCAAAACTTATCCAATGGACCCTTATTTCCATTGTATTGCTATTCTTGACGCTTTTTTTGGTCGTTCCGTTGATTGCTATCTTTGTAAAAGCCTTTGAAAAGGGAGCGGAAGCGTATGTTGCGGCGATTGCTCACCCAGATTCTTTGGCTGCCATTAAATTAACGTTGATCGTTGTCCTGATCACTTTACCTTTGAATGCCATATTCGGGGTAGTGGCGGCATGGACGATTACAAAATATGAATTTAAAGGGAAGAACTTTTTAGTTACGTTGATCGATCTTCCATTTTCCGTGTCACCGGTCATTGCCGGTTTGATATTCGTCCTATTATTTGGTCTGAATGGAGCGCTTGGTCCATTTTTGCAGGCGTACGATATAAAAGTGATATTTTCCATACCGGGCATTGTCATTGCTTCCCTATTCATTACCTTCCCTTTTATAGCACGGGAATTGATTCCACTTATGCAAAGCCAGGGAACCTCTGAAGAAGAAGCCTCCCTTACCCTTGGTGCTGGCGGGTTCAAGACTTTTTGGTATGTAACGTTGCCCAATATTAAATGGGGCTTATTATACGGAATCATTTTGTGCAATGCGAGGACGATCGGGGAATTTGGAGCCGTATCGGTTGTATCAGGCCATATACGCGGCATGACGAACACGATGCCACTTCATATTGAAATCCTATACAATGAATATCAATTTTCAGCGGCATTCGCCGTGGCATCGTTAATGTCCATTTTTGCAATTATAACGTTGGTTTTAAAGAGTCTAATAGAATGGAAAACGGACCTGAAATCTACAAAAGCTAGGTAGGGGGATGTACAATGAGCATCATCATTGAAAACGTTACAAAATATTATGGGTCGTTTCAGGCCCTACAAGATATCAATCTAGAAATAAAAAGTGGGGAGCTTGTTGCGTTACTGGGTCCCTCGGGTTCGGGGAAAACTTCGTTGCTCCGCATCATAGCTGGTCTTGAACAGTCAGAAAACGGACATATATTATTTAATGAAGAGGATTACACAAACAAGCACGTGAAGGATAGGAACGTCGGTTTTGTCTTCCAGCATTATGCCCTTTTCCGAAACATGACCATTTTTGATAATGTTGCATATGGTTTAAAGGTACGGCCCAGAAAAACAAGACCTAGCAAAAAAGCAATTGAAGAAAAAGTTACGGAACTGCTCCAACTGGTTAAACTGGAAGGATATAAAGATCGCTATCCCTCTCAATTATCCGGGGGCCAGCGTCAGCGCGTGGCTTTAGCCAGGGCACTGGCCGTAGAGCCAAATATTTTGTTGCTCGATGAACCATTTGGGGCACTGGACGCCAAAGTCCGTAAAGAACTTAGGCGTTGGTTAAGAAAGCTGCATGACGAGTTCAATGTCACGAGTGTCTTTGTAACACATGATCAGGAAGAAGCGATGGATGTTGCCGATCGGGTCGTCATCATGAATGAGGGGAAAATCGAACAGATTGGAACACCAGATGAAGTATACGAACATCCAAAGAATCCATTTGTTTATGACTTTCTCGGCAGTGTTAACCTATTCAAGGGAAAGGTCCATCAAGGAAAGCTTGCAACGGGGAATGTGGAAATTCACGTACCGGATAGTGAGGACGGAGATAGCACAGGATATGTAAGATCTCATAACTTCATTATCGAAAAAGGTCCATCCAATGTCGATTCGATTGAATCCGTCATCGATCATATTCATGCAATCGGACCGATTGTCCGTATTGAAGTGATTCGTCAGGACATTCAGGAACCGCTCGAAATCGAACTTACAAAAGACCAATTTAATCAGCTTTCTTTAAAAAAGGGAGATATTGTGTTTGTTCGTCCAAAAGAGTTGAAAGTTTTTGTTGACTATATGGCCGGAATCTGAAAATGTAAATGAATCATGCCGATAAGAACTCCCTTTGTGAAACAGAAAAAATGTAAAAAAAATATGGTCCGGAACCTAATCAAGGTTTCGGGCCATATTTTTTTAAAAGTGATAAGTTCCTTTTTTTGACAATGTCGAATCTATTGACTATCATAAGTTGTGGTTCTTCTATACTAATAATTGGATAGATTATCATGTGGGAGTTTGTCGTTTTACTAGAAGGGATTTGTCAAAAATTGGTCTATATATCTCGTATAAATGTCGAAAAAATATGTTTACTGTTAAAAATGAAATATAAATGTAATATTGCTATTACGTATTTGACAAAAAGCGGTGATATACTACGTATTAGGTAATGAGCTCAAAGAAATTCTGTATTTTATGTAATATGAAATCAATCCTAGAAAAGTACATAATGCTTTTAAAAAATAGAGAAGAGATTCCTGTGGTTCAATTTGATTGCTATTTTCTTAGATAGAAAGAAGTGGGTCAATTGAATTGCTAGGGAAGAAAGTAGGGGAAATGAGTTTGAAGAAAAAGTTAATCGTATTAAATACCACTATTATGCTCGGTTTAGGAAGCATTTTTGCCGCACCGATGGTCAATGCGGAATCTGTTTCAGATATTCAATCAGAACGTGCCGGAATTCAATCCGATATTTCAGATGCTGAAAAAGTCATTCAGGACTTACAGAAAGAGCAAGCGAAAATGGATTCCCGGATTAAAGAAATCGTTAATGCAATGGAAGAAAACGATAAAAAAATCAAGAAAACCAATATAGAAGTAACTGAAACGGAAAAAGATATTGATTCATTGAAAAAAGAAATTACTGCTTTAGAGGAAAGAATTGCAAAACGCGAAGAAATCCTAAAGGAGCGTGCCCTTTCTTTCCAAGAGAGCGGCGGTGACGTTAATTACCTTGAAGTAGTTTTAGGATCTACTAGTTTCCGTGATCTTGTTGACCGTGTAGGAGCAGTTGCGGCTATCGTTGAAGCAGATCAGGAGATTCTTACTCAGCAAGAAGCGGATAAAGCTGAGCTAGAAGCAAAACATGAAGAAGTAGAGAAGAAATTACAAAGCCTTAAAGAGATGCAAGTTGACCTAAAAGGTATGAAATCTCAAATTAAGGAACAAAAAGCAGCTAGTGTAAAAATGAAATCTAAACTTGAAAAGAAACAGTCTGAAACAGAAGCTCTTAAAAAGGCCCTACAAAATGAAGATGCAGATTTAGCGGGCAAATTAGCAACGATTCGTGAAAACATTAAAAAAGAAGAAGAACGTAAAGCGGCTGAAAAGGCCGAACTAAACCGTGTGGCGGAAGAAGTTCAGAAATCTTCTACTAACCATGTAGATGATCATGTAGATAGCAATGTAGCGCCTTCTACTAGTTCTTCTAAAAATGAATCATCATCAAGTGCACCAAAAAGTGCACCAAAAAGTGCACCGAAAAATAATGTTTCAACAACTCCAAAGAGTGAAAGCAAGGCTACAGCAGCGCCAAGCACAGCTAACGTAGGTTCTGCAATCACAGCAGGTTATAAATACATCGGTAATTCAACATATGTTTTCGGTGGCGGAAGAACGGCATCCGACATTGCTAACGGCCGATTCGATTGTTCAGCATTTGTTGCATGGGCTTACAAACAAGCAGGTGTTAGCCTACCAGCAAGCACAGGTGCCTTGACAAGTGCAGGAAAGCAAGTTTCAAAAAGCCAGATGCAACCGGGAGATTTAGTATTCTTCAACACGTATAAAACTGATGGACACGTTGGTATTTACGTTGGAGGAGGCAAGTTCATTGGCTCTCAAAGTTCAACAGGAGTGGCTGTTGCTAACATGAGTAGCGGATATTGGGCAAGTAAATTCAATGGCCGTGTAGTTCGGGTGAAATAATAGTGTCTTAATGGGCAGGGTGATCATCACCCTGCCCATTTTTTATAAAAAATACGGATAAAAACAAAAAAAGTGAAACTTATTTTGATTAATATCGTAAATACTATTAAGATGAAATAAGGATAGGTGATGTGGATTTAACTTGTAAACTTACTGACATTTAATGAAACAACATTCCTACTACTAAAAAATGGAGGCAAAAAACACATGATGAAAAAAATTATGGCTGCTTTACTAACTATCACATTAGCTTTCTCGCCAGTTGGTGCGTATGTATTCCAGGACCATACACAATCCGCCGATGCAAGGGGTTATAAATCCGGGAAAAGAAGCTTCAACAATAATAACTCGAATAACAATACGAATAACAACTCGAATTTCCAAAATAAACAAACGAATAAATCCGATGCAAATACAAACAAAGCGAAAACCGATACAAAAAGCGGCAACTCATTTACTAAGGGCGGCTTAATGAAAGGAATCATGCTTGGAGGGCTTGCAGGTTTACTTTTTGGTAGCCTATTTGCCAATATGGGAGCTCTTGGTTCCATTCTTGGACTATTAGTCAACGTTATTGCGATCGTTGCCATCGTGGTCATTATCCGCAAGATTTTCGTTTACTTCCAAGATAAGAAGAAAAAAGAGGATCCAAACCCATGGAGAGGCTAAGAATTTCCGAACAAGATATCATTAATGCAGTATGTGTATACATTGCTCGTAAAAAGCAGGTCGAGCCCAATGAAGTGGAAGTTGAATTGATGTATGATGATGATTATGGCTTCTCAGCTGAAACGTTCGTTGATGGCAGGAAGCAAGTATTGATCACGATCAACTTGATCGAAGCGCTTCGATTATGGCTGGATGAATACTTAAATATCGACCCATATTCAGGCATTGAGCTTGTCTTGGATGACGAAGAAGGCATAGTCGCCTTAATAAGCGAAAGCAATAACTAAGCAAAAAAAGGATGTTCCTAGGGGAGCATCCTTTTTTTATCTATTTTAGAGGCCAAGTGGCCAAGTTATATTGGAAAGAATCAGATTATGGAAAAGTGGTGAGCGCCAGTTGTCAAAAGGGTACTAGACTAGTAGGATGAGTGTAAGTATATGGAATCTAAGGGGAGGAAAGAAGATGGAATCCTATATAAAAGACCAGATGTTTTTAAATGAAGAGGCTATAATCTTTGGCAATGAAATCATTGAAGCAATGATCGTTCTAGCTTTGGGAAGTAATCTACTATCGCTAAAATCCAAGAAAAAAGATGTAGATATATTGAGGACTCCAAAGTCGTTGGATGACTACAAAAAAGTGCCGATCCTATACGGCATGCCAATCCTGTTCCCGCCTAACCGCATAGAAGATGGGACCTTTACATATAAGGAAACAACCTATACATTTCCGGTAAATGAATGGGAGAAGCACAATCACATTCATGGTTTTTTGCATGATAAGCCTTGGAAGGTCCTAAAAAGAGAGGCAGGCAAGGAGGGAGTCGTAATCGTTACGGAATTTTTGAGCAGTGATTTTCCTTCCATGTATCCGCATTTTCCTCACGAGTTCAAAGTGAACATGACGTATATAGTAAAGGAAGAGAGACTGGATATCCAAATGAACATTCACAATATCGGTCGCGAGTCATTTCCGTGGGGTGCAGGGTATCATACGATCTTCAATTTTCCGTTTATATCAAGAAATGACTATTCGGATTGCGAGATTTCCTTGCCCGTAAATAAACAGTGGGAGCTGAATGGAAGGTCATTGCCGACTGGAAAATACATCACGTTGCCAAATAAGGATGAAATTCAAAGGAGGATAATAGGAGAGGGACGGGAATATGATGACATTTTTAGCTATGATGAGGAAAAAAACCGAACAAATGAAGCTGTCTTAACCGATCCGAAAGCTGGTATACAAGTGCGTTATCAAGCGGATCGCCGTTTTAAATATTGGGTAGTGTTCAATGAGGACGGGTTCTTGTGTCCCGAGCCTTACACATGGATCACGAATGCCCCCAATCTGAAATTACCAGTGGAAGTAACGGGTTTGCAGGAGTTGCAACCAGGAGAATCCATACATCTGGATACAAAAATAATTCTGGATGAAATATAGAAAACGCCCTGGCATATTAATTAATGCCAGGGCGTTTTCCTGTTAAGCTCTCTTCCGCATCCAAAGCGGGTATAGAACAAAGCCTAGAACATATAAATAGATACCTAACATGAACGTTTCCATGTCGGCTGTGCCTGTCTTGATGACCCATATGGAGTATATCAATGCCAGGAAGGTGATGATGCCGTCGCGAGTCCTGGATCCCTTCATGATATCGTACGTTTCTCCAGTCAAAACTAACTTTAATTGATACAAAGTTGATACGAGATAAGGGACCAAATAAGCAAGAGTTGCAACGATCATGGAAAATTTGTATGCGACTAAGATGGTTCCTGAAATAGTGGAAAACAAGAACAGCTGCGTCATTAAATTCGTTATCGTCATGGAGCGTACCGGCGTTCCATTTTTATTTGCCTTTGCAAAGTAAGCTGGGAATATATCCGATTTCGCTGCTTGATAAGGAACTTCCGATGCAACGACGACCCACCCTATCGTTGAACCTAATAAGCAAATGACAGCTAGTGCTCCCATAAGATATGTGCCGCTGGAACCGGCCACAGTCTGTAAAGCATCGACTAGTGGTTTCTGAGATGCCCTCAATTCCTCTTGCGATAAAGCACCCATCGTCAAGATGGTAATCCCTATATAAATGGCAACAGCGATAAGCAAGCCAATGATCGTCGCCTTTTTGACATCATTCTGTGATTTCGCACGGTTTGAAAGCATAACGGCTGCCTCGATGCCGATGAATGCCCATAAGGTAGAAATCGCTGCATTGTTAATTTGGGAACCTAAGGAAAATGATGTACCCGCTTCGTTATAAAATTTAGCGCCGTCTCCCAGGTTAGAAGAATCAAAGATGAAAATAGTAACGATGATGAAAAATAAGAAGCCAATCACTTTTGTGACTGTTGCGACAAGGTTAAGTTTACCAGCACCATTAAAACTTCTGACTAAAATGAAGTGTATGCCCCAAAGTGCCAAGCTACAAACACCAAATGTTAGTGCCTTACCAAGTTCAAGGTCAAATGATCCTGCTGTATAGAGCACTTTCGTACTGTGCATGACTGGGAAAAACGTCGATAAATAACCTGCGAATGATATGATGACGGAGGCCGTAGCCGCCCAGTTAGCCGCCCAATAACCCCAGGCCATGCTATATCCAGCAAATCTGCCTTTTACAGGTGATTTAAATAATGATTGTGCATAACTTTGTGGTCCGGCTTTCAAATCTGGTTTTCTCACAGCCAAGTTACCGAAAACGAGTGCTATTAAAAATACTCCCAAGCCCGTGACAACCCACGCCATCGTGGCTCCCAACGGACTTGATACTTGCGCCAATTGGGCAGGAAGCATGAAGATACCGCCGCCCACCATATTGCCAACTACAAATGTGGTTAGGATCAACAATCCCCATTTATTATTTTTCATATTTATAATCGAACCTTTCTATAGGACAATGATTGTAATGTTCAATGAAAAACTTATTTTAAAATAGTATATCGTAAATAGTTTAGTTTGGTAAAGTGCTAAATAGGCAGAATAAAATATACGAATTAGTCGGAATATTATAAAACGTCATTGACAAATAATGAAAGACGGATTATAGTAATAATACCAAGTTTATAGGTAAGGATAATAAAGTATAGTTTAGTGTGTATTAAGCCATCGTCTTTTCCTTAGTATGTTCGATTACCAGCCATAATGACAAGCAACTCTCATAATGCCGATTAGTCAACTAAAGGCACCTTTCCATCTAATAATAGATAAAAGGTGCCTTTATCTTTTGGAAAAGAAGAGAAGGATGGAATGATTTGACCGCTAGTATAGAAAGCGTTAGAGGTAGATCGATCGTTCCTTTATCATGGGTTTTCTTCATAAACATTATTCAAGGGGGCCACTATGGAAAAAAAAGAGGAGTTAAAAATCAAACATATCATTTCCAGTTTGGAAGAACTGCAATATGGGTCAGTTATCATAACCGTGCATGATGGGGAAATCACCCAGGTAGATACCACCGAAAAGAAGCGGTTTCCAATAGTGAAAGGAAGACCGATGAAAGCAAGATAAGATTATAATGTACCTGAAAAGGAGCTTTCTCATCGAATGCTCTTTTTTGTTTGGGAATTTTAATGCCTTTTTACGTTCTATCTTGAAAATAAATCAATAAAGCATATATAGAAGATAGTGATGCTTTTACATGGTAGAATTAGTAAGGTGTTACATAATTAATGAATCGTTAGAAGGGAAGGGTTAACCATGTCTTTACAAACCATTGAACACAAGATTTTGGATGCAGTGGGATCATTTAATGGACGCATTGCTTATAAAATTGAAAATAGTGATGGGGAATCCATCGCATATCATGAGGATGAATCTTTCCAATCAGCCAGTTTGATTAAAATTCCGATGATTATTGAAGGATATCGTCAGAGCGAAGAAAAGAAGATTTATTTGAATCAGCCGGTGACGATCCCGCCTGAAGAAGTGACGGGTGGATCAGGGGTTCTGCATGTTCTATCGAATAAAGTCTTTTTAACGGTTGAAGATCTTTTGTCATTGATGATTACAGTGTCCGATAACACGTCCACCAATATGATGATGACCTTGCTTGGCCAAGATGAAATTAATCAGTGTATAAAGGATCTTGGACTTAAACAGACTATTCTTCAACGGAAAATGCAGGATTTTAAAGCGTTGAAAGAAGGCCGGGATAATACCATCTCCGCAGCGGATACCATTACCTGTCTAAAGGCGATACATACTGGAGACTTTTTAAAGAAAGAGAACCAGGAAAAAATATTGCGTATAATGGATAATCAACAGTTAAGGGATAAGCTTCCGTCACAAATGGGTAAGGGTGTGAAAGTGGCAAGTAAAACGGGGGGGATTCGTGGTGTCGCCCATGATTGTGCGATCATCCGTTCAGACAAACAAACCGTCTACGCCGCAGTCCTGACTGAGGACATGAAAACCGAGGAAGAAAGCCGTCAAGTCATTAGTCTAATAGGAAAGTGGATTTACGAAGACATGATGGGGGAAGCTTAAAACTTCTAGTACACTTTTAATTTCACCTTTTTGTCAGATTAATAATTTATTGATTGCTCCACTTTTGTAATGTAGTTTGGAATAAAAAGGGAAAATGGTAAGCGAAAAAGAAACGGAGCGGTACTATGAAAAAGGGGATAAAGCTTGGCGGTATGGGTATGGTCGTGCTGCTCGTATACTTTGGAATCTTACATATGAAGATCATGGAAAGCAGCCATCAGCCAATCCCTGAAGATGCGGGATACCTTATCGTTTTAGGAGCAAGAGTAAAAGGGAATGTTCCATCTTTATCATTACAATACCGGATTGATAAGGCAGCAGACTATTTAAAATCGAATGGAAGTACGGTGGCCATCGTCTCTGGTGGCAGAGGTCCTGGAGAAGACATTTCAGAAGCCGAGGCAATGAAACAAGGGCTTATCAACCAGGGAATTGAAGAAGGAAGAATCATCATGGAGGACGAATCAACATCAACCAGTGAAAATATTGCTTTCTCGAAAGAGTTCATTCCGGATCCTTCATCGATTGGATTGATTGTGTCGAATGATTTTCATCTTTATCGAGCCGTGAAAATGGCTGAAAGAGAAGGATTGAAAGTGACAGGGGTTCCTGCAAAGACGCCGCGAATCGTTTTAGTGAAATCATATATCCGTGAATACTTGGCCATAACAAAGTACTATTTGACCCAACTGTTTTGAGACGTTCATTCAATATTTATGAAATGCCCCCTCGTGAAAAGGTGGGCATTTCAAATTCACTCGACTTCCACTACTATATTAGGCACCTCCCAGAACTCATTCTCTTGATAGATTTGCTCAATCGTCTTATAAACAGGGTATCCAATATAGGAAACCTCAACTTTTTCTTCAGCATCGACTTCTTCTATATCTATATCATCAACAAAACCAAGTTGATCATCGATCTCCATTAAATAAAAGCCAAGCGCTTCATAATCGCTACTGGCGGCAATGACCTTACTATCGAATCCTCTATTCGAGACCTTATAATATTTCATTAATAAACCTCCTATGTTGTTTAATCTGTACGAAAGTAAAAGAACGGTTTCTTATACTCTGATATACCCCTAATTAAAAATCTAAATCATATAATTGGAAAAATTATGAAAAGCAAAAGAGCGGGCAATCTCTTCATAATTATTTGCTAGTGGCCTTTTATGAAATAACAAATTTAATTCTCTGCAGCGTAGTTGCTATTTTTATCGTTTCGTGTTATTCTAATAAAGAATTGTTTTTGGTAATGAAAAAAGGTATTAGTATCTTCTTGAAAAATCAAAAATAGTAATACAATGTGTGTTATGCACTAGGAGGCAACAAAAATGGAACAAGGTACAGTTAAATGGTTTAATGCAGAAAAAGGTTTTGGATTTATCGAACGTGAAAACGGAGACGACGTATTCGTACATTTCTCAGCTATCCAAAGCGAAGGTTTCAAATCTTTAGACGAAGGTCAAAAAGTAACTTTTGACGTTGAGCAAGGTGCTCGTGGAGCTCAAGCAGCTAACGTTCAAAAAGCTTAATTTTAAAACTAAATCGTAACCTATATGAACAGACTCCCCTAGGGGAGTCTGTTCTTTGTCGTCGTCGTTTATACATAAAAAAAACCTTACTCCGTTGAAGAGTAAGGAAATCATTGCATACAAAAAAAGTGAAAGCTTATGCTTTCTCCAGTTCTTCTTCAAAGAAGAATGTTGTTGGATGTTCTTTGACTGTATAAGAATATCTTTTCATGTTTTTTACATATGCCCATTTACTAATTGTAACTAATTCATCAGTTTCAAGGATCGTTACGGTTTCGCCACTATTGTATTTATTACTTTTCAATTTATGCACCCTCTTTACTAATAGTATAACATATTTCACGATAAAAAATGTGTCCAAGATATTCCAAAGGGGCCATTAATGGAAAGAATCCTTATATTCATGTAGATTATGAAGAACTTTATTATTTTATTCGAAGTAATTCATTCTTCCAAAAGTCATATAATTATGCTGTAATAATAGATCTTCGCCGCGATGATGAAGGGAATGAGATGTGAGAAGAATCCCTCTTGTATAGTCTAAATATTTAAATAATGATTGACCTATAAGAATTATCGTACTATAATCTTGTTAATTAACATATCGAGCGAGCGACGAAAAGAAACCCATTAAGCCGGTCTCCCTGTTATATAGAGAATCAGTGGTTGGTGAAAACTGATACAAAGACTAGGTGAATTTCATTCTTGGAGCTTTTTTATACTGCAAAAGAGAAAGTGGTATAAGACGGGTTAAACCGTTATTTTAACAAGTGGGAAACAGTATTGTTTCCAATTAGGGTGGTACCGCGTGAAGCCACGTCCCTATCGTTACAGATAGAGACGTGGCTTTTTTGTCTTTGATTTGTTTTTAGGGAACCATAATAAAAAGGGATAAGGAAGGGTTAGCATGCAAACAACAGAGCAATGGTCATCGAAGATTGGTTTTATTTTATCCGCAGCTGGATCAGCGATAGGGGTAGGTGCCATATGGAAGCTCCCATATGTTACTGGGATGAGTGGGGGAGGGGCATTCTTTCTTCTTTTTATTTTATTTTCTTTGTTTATGGGTTTTCCCTTATTATTGGCGGAATTTATCATAGGCAGGAGCACACAAAAGGAAGCCATCAGTGCATATCGTAGTTTAGCTCCCAACAGCAACTGGCATTGGATTGGAAGATTAGGGGTATTCACCTGTTTTCTTCTACTATCTTTCTATAGCGTAATTGGTGGATGGATTGTCATCTATTTCGCCAAAGGTCTGTTTGGTGGAATAATTAGTGAGGGTGCAGATTATGGCTCTGTCTTTAACGGGACAATCGGCAATCCGTTGTTGGTCCTTGCAGCTCAATTTATCTTCCTAGCCTTTACCGTTTTGGTTGTAGCGAAAGGAATTCAAAATGGGATCGAAAAAGTGAGTAAAATATTGATGCCTGCTTTATTTCTGCTTTTTATTGTTTTGATCATTCGCTCACTTACATTAGATAACGCTCTGGAAGGTGTCAAATTCTTTCTAGCACCTGATTTTTCTAGCATGACTTCTCAAAGTGTCCTGTTTGCGATGGGCCAGGCTTTCTTCTCCTTAAGTGTTGGAGTGTCGGTCATGGTGACTTATAGTTCATACCTTTCAAAAAAGGAAAGCTTAATCCAACCAGCCATATCCATCGTCGCGATGAATTTATTGATTGCCTTATTAGCAGGATTGGCCATTTTCCCAGCTGTATTTTCACTAGGATTAGAGCCAGCTGAAGGGCCGGGTTTACTGTTCGTTGTATTGCCTGCGGTGTTTGACCAAATCGTGTTTGGAGAAGTTTTCTTATTAGGGTTTTTAGCATTATTCCTATTCGCCACTTTAACGTCGGCCTTCTCCATGTTGGAAATTATCGTGGCAGCCATCGTTAAAGGAAAAGAGGAGATGAGAACCAAATATGCCTATATCATTGGCATCTTAATCTTTGCAGTAGGCATTCCCTCTGCATTATCCTATAGTACTTTTTCTGATATCTTAATCTTCTCGAAGAACTTGTTTGATTCAGCCGATTATTTAGTCAGCAACATATTAATGCCACTAGGCGTGCTATTAATCTCGATCTTCGTTTCATATAAGATTAAGAAAAGCACGTTGAGAGAGGAACTATTACAGCATTCACGCCTAGGCGCCCAAGCATTTAATATATGGTTCTTTATCATGAGGTTCATCATTCCTCTGGTTATTATCATCGTGTTTCTTGATGTTACTGGGATACTTGATAGGGTAGTGGGGCTCTTCTAATGGGATTGAGGTTATAGAAAGCCACCTATTGGACAGTAAATGGATTTGCGTAAATGATTAAGGTAGTAATTTTACGTATAAAATAATAGCCACGTGCATCTTAGCACGTGGCTATTAAGCTTGATGTTTAAAATTTATTTATAGGCAATAAATTTTTGTTATCATAGCTAAACGCAAAATAAAAGTACTATTAAGCCGATTAGATCAGCCGATTAGACTTTTAAAACTCTAAAAATTATCCTTGCCTTTCTAGCGATTAAATTACATGCTCTAGGTACTTATGTTGTATATCCAAAATTCTTAATACAAGATTCTATTCAAATTTAACATATAGTCACTTTTTCTAAGATGAGAGATACATATATTTTTTTACAGATTAGTATAATATGGTTTTATATAAGCATATTATATTAAAAATGCGGGTACGAATATAGAAACCTTTTATAAATGGGGGGTAGGAATATGGAAACCTTTATACAACAAATTAAAGCGCTATCAACTAGGATAGAACGAATAAAGGATAACATTCAAACTGAGGAAGCAACTAAAACCTCGTTAATTATGCCGTTAATACAAGCATTAGGATATGATATTTTTAACCCCGAGGAATTAGTACCAGAATTCATAGCTGATGTTGGAATAAAAAAAGGTGAAAAAATTGATTATGCCATAATGGAAAACGGACACCCTGTTATTTTAATTGAAGCAAAATGTGTGCATGAAAAACTACATAAACATGATTCGCAATTATTTAGGTATTTTGGAACTACCAAAGCTAAGTTTGCAATCTTGACCAATGGTATTGAATATAAGTTCTTCACCGATTTAGAAGAACCTAATAAAATGGATGATAAACCATTCTTTATATTTAATTTACATGAAATAAGAGAAAATCACCTTCTGGAGTTAGCCAAATTTAGAAAAAACTTTTTCAATGTAGAAAATGTATTAACTACTGCCTCCGAATTAAAATATACAAATGAAATTAAGAATTTTTTAACTCAACAATGGGAGGAACCAAATGAAGAGTTTATCAAATTCGTATTAAATGATGTTTATCAAGGTGTAAAGACAAAAAAAGTAATCGATAATTTTCGGGAAATAGTAAAAAAATCCCTTAATCAATTCGTCAATGATAAAGTAAATGATAAGCTTCAAAAAGCTTTAAGTTCAACTGATGGAAATGAGTTGAATACGACGGAAAAAATAAATGACGATATAGCACCAACAAACGAAGAAGAGCTAATTGATGAACTGGAAAAAGTAGTAGATGGACCTGTGATTGTGACAACCGAAGAAGAAATAGAGGGATATGTTTTAATAAAACTTATGCTTAAGGAAAACCTAGATGCAAATAGAGTTTACTATAGAGATAATAAAAGTTATTTTAATGTTTTACTGGATGATAATATCCGTAAATGGATTTGTAGATTAGGTTTTAATACTAGTAATAAGTATATCCAATTAAATGATGAATTAAAAACTACCCATAAATTAGATAGTGTAAACGATATTTTATTATATAAAAATGAAATATTAAGGGTTACCGAACAATTTAACTAATAGGTAAAAATAGTTAGTCATTGGATAAATTTATAATATAACAAATATAGCCACGTGACTATAAACACGTGGCTAATGTATTTTTCTAAAAAATGTGAAATCCAAAGTTTTGAAACCTTTAAAATCCTCTATATCAACACTATTATTAAAACGCCCAATCCCCATTACGGAAGACAGCTTCTGAAGTGCCGTCAGGAAGGATGCCGTCGATGTTCATTTTATCCGAACCAATCATGAAATCAACATGGGTTAGACTTTCGTTCAGACCATGTTCCGCCAGTTCCTCGGGGCTCATGTTTTTTCCACCTTCAAGACAGAATGCATAAGAGCTTCCGATTGCTAAGTGGTTGGATGCATTTTCATCGAATAATGTATTGAAAAATAATACGTTTGATTGGGAAATGGGCGAATTGAATGGGACTAGTGCCACTTCTCCTAGATAGTGTGATCCTTCATCTGTATCGACCAATTGTTTCAAGATTTCTTCGCCTTTTTCAGCCTTCACTTCTGTGATCCGGCCTTCCTTGAATGTCACGGAGAAATTATCGATAATATTGCCGCCGTAACTAAGTGGCTTTGTGCTTGAAACCGTTCCATTGACACCATTTTTCAGTGGAACCGTGAACACTTCTTCCGTTGGCATGTTAGCCATGAATTCATGTCCTTGCTCATTGATGCTGCCAGCTCCGCACCAAAGGTGTTTTTCAGGCAATTCGATGGTTAAATCCGTACCTGGTGCCGTGTAGTGCAATTTCTGGTAATGTTTTTCATTTAAATAATCCACTTTTTCATGAAGCGTGTCGTCGTGTTTCTTCCAAGCCTCGACAGGTTCTTTTACATCAACCCGGACTGCTTTAAAGATCGCTTCCCAGAGTGCATCGATGCGTTTCTCTTCAGCAACTTCAGGGAAGACTTTATCAGCCCAAGCTTGTGAAGGGACTGCGACAATGGACCAACTCACTTTATCGGACTGCATATATTGACGCCACTTTTTCAGTGCGGTACCCGATGCCTTTTGGAAATTGGCGATCCGTTCAGGTTGAACATTCTTCAAAAGGTCAGGACTTGAGGAGATGACCGATAGAAAAGCTGCGCCATTTTCAGCAAGCTCGATCGTTTCTTTTGCCCGCCATTCTGGATATTCGTTAAATACTTCAGCGGGGGCCATTTCATATTTTGTACGACCGACAATATCATCATTCCAGTTAACGATGACATTACGTGCTCCGTTTTCATAAGCCTTTTTAACGATGAGCCGAACAAGTTCAGCTCCTTCTAAGGTTGTGTTTACAACGAGGGTTTGTCCCTTCTGGATATTGACGCCGACTTTAACGGCCAGTTCTGCGTATTTTTCTAAATTGGTTTGAAATTCATTCATCTTTTAAAACTTCCTTTCTCTTATCTCCAGTTTAATTGTATCGATAGTTTCTGAAAAAAGAAACTTTTTACACATATGTATCATAAAACGTGGGGGTTCAAATAAATCCGATAAAAAAATAGAGGAGGATGGAAAAGCTGAGTGCAGGGACTCAGCTTCTGTGAACACTCTCATTATTTTTTCAGTACATCATGGTCTACATAACGTTCCCCGTTGATTTCACTTAGCAGGTTAATGGCCACTCTGGCTCCGTCACCGGCCGTAACGATGGTATGTACGCTCACGCCTGCACCAGCGCCAGCAGCCCAAATTCCCTCTACGGATGTTTTCCCTAGTGAATCCACGTCATACACTTTTTTAGTGCGCGGCTCTATGCCGTCTTTTGTTGTGACTCCCGCTTCTTCGGCTAGATTAGTGATCATTCCCGTCGCCAGGATGATGTAAGTAGCATCAATAGGGCCGTTTTCCGTTTCGATTGTAAATCCTTGTTCCGTTTTTTCGATGCCTGTAACTTTTGTTTCGATATGTTCAGCACCGAATTTCTTTGCCTGTTGAATTCCGATATGGACTAAGTCAGGTCCAGAGATTTCATCCACACCATAATGGTTTTCCATCCAGGCTTTTTTTGTGATACTTGCATTACTGTCGAGAATGACTGTCTTTTTTCCTGCCTTAGCCGTGAAGATGGCGGCACTTCCGCCAGCAGGTCCGGCACCGATAATGGCAATTTCATACATAGGAATAATCCTCCTTTTTCTCTACCTTGATTCTATCAAACGTACATAGGAAAAGGCTATTGAAATGATTTGAGAATAATCACAATAGTAAAATATATTAAAAGGGTGCAAAAAGCATGGAAGAGAGGGTCCCGGAAGACCCTCTCTTTTAAAAATTATTTGTCTAGGTTAATCCAGACGCTTTTAACTTCTGTATAATTTTCAAGTGCATAGGAACCCATTTCCCGTCCGATTCCGGATTGCTTATAACCACCGAATGGGGAGGCGGCATCAAATGCATTATAGCAGTTTACCCAGACAGTACCGGCACGTAACTTTCCTGCTACATAATGGGCGTTAGCTAGATCGCTTGTCCATAAACCGGCAGCCAACCCATATTCACTTGCATTTGCCCGGTTGATTACATCGTCTATATTCTCATACGGCATGGCAGCAATGACTGGACCAAATATTTCTTCTTTGGCAATGGTCATTTCCTCTTCTACACCGGCAAAGATCGTTGGTGAAACAAAGTAGCCTTCATCGCTAGGATTGTTTCCTCCTACCAATATTTCTGCACCTTCTTTTTTTCCTTTTTCAATGTAACCAAGAACTCGATTCTGCTGTTCCTGGGAAACGAGTGGTCCAATTTGTGTATTCGGATCCAATCCGGCTCCTTGTTTGATCTTTTTAGCGTGACTAGTCATATCAGCCACGACATTATCATAGTGTTTCTTTTGTATATAAACCCGGGAGCCGGCACAGCATACCTGACCCTGGTTAAACATGACACCATTTAAAGCTCCAGGAATGGCTTTGGAGAAGTCGGCATCTGGAAGGATGATGTTAGGCGATTTCCCTCCGAGTTCCAGTGTCACGCGCTTCAATGAATAGGAAGCAGAACGCATGATCATTTTCCCTACTTCAGTAGAACCGGTGAAGGCAATCTTATCGACTTCAGGATGGTCGACAAGGGCTTGACCAGCCGTTTCACCGAATCCAGGGACGATATTGACGACACCGTCAGGGAAACCGGCTTCCGCGATTAGCTCTGCTAAATAAAGGGCGGATAATGGTGTTTGCTCGGCAGGTTTCAAAATGACCGTGCAGCCAGTCGCAAGAGCGGCTCCCAGTTTCCACATCGCCATAAGAAGCGGGAAGTTCCAAGGGATGATTTGACCGACGACGCCTACAGCCTCATGTTTTGTATAGTTGAAGTAATTTCCATTTACCGGAATGGTCTGTCCGACGATTTTAGTCGACCAGCCAGCAAAATATCTCATATGCTCAATGGCTAGAGGGATATCCGCATTTGTTGTTTCACTGATGGGCTTTCCATTGTCCAGTGTTTCTAATTGCGCTAATTCTGTTTTATTTTCTTCCATTAAATCTGCTAGTTTATACATCAACCTGCTACGGTTTGCGGCGCTCATCTTGGACCATGGGCCTTCATCGAATGCTTTTCTTGCGGCTTTAACAGCTAAATTGATATCTTCTTTATCCGCTTCATATACATCTGCGAGTTTCTTGCCTGTTGCGGGGTTGGGAGTGGTAAAGGTCTTCTTCGAGGCACTTTCTACGAATTTTCCATTAATATAGAGCTTTTTAGGACCTTTTAAAAACTTGTCCAGCTTTCCACTTACTTCTAACGTTAGATTGGTCATTGTTTCCCTCCTGAATATAATGATTATATTGGGCAAAACATGATGACTTAATTGATAACGCTTTCATATTCCAATATTTATCATAAAATAAATAGATGAAATATTCAATCATTACTATTCGACATTTTATTCTTAAATGGAAAAAGGCTTGAAATCAACGTTTTTTCTATTTGAGTAAAGAAAAGTGTCAAGACAGTTGTAAATACTATGGCGAAAAGGAAAATTAATAGGTAATATTAAATAGGAGAATATATTGGTAAGCGATCAGATTTTAGGAGGTTTATATGGAAAACAATGCGAAAGTGATATCGCAGCGTAAACTGCTGGGTGTCGCTGGTTTTGGATGGATGTTTGATGCACTGGATGTGGGGATGCTTTCTTTTATCATCGTTGCATTGAAACAGGATTGGAATTTAACGAGCCAACAAGTCGGTTGGATCGGAAGTATCAATTCTATCGGGATGGCTGTAGGGGCGATTCTCTTTGGAGCAATGGCAGACCGGGTTGGCAGAAAGAATGTCTTTATCATAACCTTATTATTATTTTCGATTGCGAGCGGTCTGTCTGCAGCCGTCAGTACGCTTAGTTTATTCCTGATTTTGCGTTTCTTGATAGGGATGGGGCTCGGGGGAGAGCTACCCGTTGCTTCAACACTCGTTTCTGAAAGCGTCGAGGCAAGTAAAAGGGGACGTGTTGTGGTACTCCTTGAAAGTTTCTGGGCGGTCGGCTGGTTGTTGGCGGCGCTCATCTCTTATTTCATCATTCCTGTATACGGATGGCGTGTGGCTTTGTTATTAAGTGCGGTTCCGGCATTATATGCTCTATATCTACGTTTGAAATTACCCGATTCTCCTAAATATACGGAGCTTGAAAAGAAACAGAGACCGTCTGTGCTGAACAACATGAAAATGGTCTGGCAAAAAGGGCACGCACGTCAGACACTTGTTTTATGGATTCTTTGGTTTTGTGTGGTCTTTTCCTATTACGGCATGTTTTTATGGTTACCAAGTGTCATGGTCATGAAGGGCTTCAGCATGATTCAGAGTTTTGAATATGTATTGATCATGACGTTAGCCCAATTGCCTGGTTATTTCTCTGCTGCGTGGTTGATAGAGAAGATGGGGCGTAAGTTCGTATTGATTACATATTTAATAGGAACGGCAGGTAGTGCATTTTTCTTTGGCTCCGCTGAAGGCTTATCACTCTTGATCGTATCCGGCATGTTCCTATCGTTTTTCAACTTAGGTGCATGGGGGGCGCTTTATGCGTATACACCTGAACAGTATCCAACCGTCATTCGTGGAACCGGGACGGGGTTAGCAGCTGGAGTCGGACGCGTCGGGGGCATTTTGGGGCCGTTGCTTGTCGGGTATCTAGTTGCTGGAGATACACCGATATCGACCATCTTCACGATTTTCACAATCGCGATTTTAATTGGTGCTGTTGCTGTGGCATTTGGAAAAGAAACGAAGAATACCATTCTTTCATAAAGGAAGGAGGATGACTAGAAATGAGCATCCTCCTTCTATTAATTAGTGAATCTTTTTATAGTGTATGAAAGGTGTGTAGCCACGTCCATTGGATTTTTTGCCTGTGTAATGGCAGAGACGACCGCAGCACCGGCAATTCCACTTTTAGAAAGCCTGTTGATATTATCCGCTGTAATCCCACCAATCGCAACGGCAGGAATCGAGGTACTGTGACAAATTCTCTCCAGTTCCCCTTTTTTCAAAGCAGTTGCGTCTTGTTTCGTTTTTGTCGGGAATACAGAGCCAACACCAATATAGTCAGCGCCATTGTTTTCAGCTTCAAGGGCCTCCTCCAAGGTAGAGACGGATACTCCAATGATCATATTGTCAGGAACAAGGGTCTTGATGATGGGAAGAGGAAGGTCATCCTGCCCAACATGAATTCCATCCGCTCCTACAGCAAGCGCAATATCCACGCGGTCATTAATGATTAACGGAATCGAAAGTTCATCAAGGACCCCTTTTAATAGAGAAGCTTTTTGATAAAAAGTAAGGGAAGATGCCTGCTTTTCTCTAAGTTGGACGGCCGTAACTCCGCCTGAAACCGCCTCGGTGATGATAGTGGTCATGTCCTCGACGGCTAATGATTCTTCCGTGACTAAGTAAAGGCTCAAATCAAATGGCACTTTCTTCATGCATTTTCACCTCGTATTTCCATATGGAATCATTCATTCCTGAGATGGCATCGATAATCCGTGTCCGGTATGTCCCTGTGCCATCATTTTTTTCAAGGGTTCTGGCAGCAAGCTCACCAGAGATGCTCATGGTTGAAATTCCTGCGATAGCAGCTGAATAGTAATCCTCCGTAATTCCGCAGAAGACCCCAATCAAGGCCGTCGACATACAGCCGGTGCCGGTCACCTTTGTTAAAAGAGGGTTTCCATTATCGATGATGGACGTACGTGAAGAGTCACTAACGGCATCCTTGGCTCCACTCACGACGACAACACTCTTCAGTTTTCTAGCAGCACGTAGGGATAGTTCTGCATTACTCATGGAAAGCGGTCCTGAATCGACCCCTCGCGTTACGATATCGCCTCCCATTAGCCGATGGACTTCACTTGCATTGCCGCGAATAATCTGGACAGTCATTGAATCGAGCAGTTCCATCGCTTTCTCTGTTCGGTAAGGGGTGGAACCGACGCCCACAGGATCTAAAATTACGGGTATATGGCAATCGTTCGCTGTTTTCCCGGCAATCGCCATCGCCTCCAAGGAAACATCATCCAGTGTACCTAAGTTAATCACCAGTGCTTGTGCCAGTTTGACCATGTCCGCCACTTCTTTTGGATTGGAAGTCATAACGGGAGAACCACCAATTGCCAGGGTAGCATTGGCACAATCATTTGCAGTAACAAAGTTGGTGATTTGGTGGACGAGTGGTTGTTTCTTTCTCACTCTGCCAAATAAGTCTGCAACGGATGTATTCATGTGAAATCACTCCGTTCCTTTTTATAAAATTGATGGAAATGGTGAACGGGTCCGTGTCCCTTACCGAGTTCTAAGCTATTTCGTATCGCTTCTGAAATATAGATTTTCGCTTGTTCAATGGACGTCGCTAAAGGAAGTCCATTAGCAAGATTAGATGCAATGGCAGAGGAAAGGGTACAGCCAGTTCCATGCGTATTTTTCGTATGAATGCGTTCACCCTTGATCCAAGAGAACTCCTTGCCATCATAAAAGAGGTCATTTGGATTTCCTGCTGCATGTCCTCCTTTCAGTAAAACAGCCTTCGGACCCAGTTCCAGAATAGCGGTACATGCCTTATAAAAGTCCTGCTTCGTCCGGATCGGGAATCCGGTAAGGACCTCTGCTTCAGGTATATTGGGCGTGACAAGTGTAGCAAGTGGAAGTAAATCAGTTTTTACCGACGAAACGGCCCTCTCATCTAACAGATGGTGTCCACTTTTGGAAATCATGACAGGATCAAGGACGACGATAGCCGGTTTAAATAATTTTAGCGAATGGGCGACGGTTTCGACCGTCTCCTTTGATCCAAGCATCCCTATTTTTACTGCGTCGACACGAATGTCTTCAAATACGGCCGCAATTTGATCGGTGATCACAGGGAGATCGATGGGCTGTATAGATCGAACTTCCAAGGTATTCTGTGCCGTAACGGCTGTGATAACAGACATGCCATAAACCCGATGGGCCGAAAATGTTTTTAAATCAGCTTGGATGCCGGCTCCGCCCCCAGAGTCAGATCCGGCGATCGTTAGTGCCCTTTTCATAAAAAAACCCCTTCATATAATGATTTTTTAAGAGAACTTTCAATAAAAGAAAGCCTATAATTGCGCCCGTTAAAGAACTAAGAAGAAAAGCTGGCAGAAAACCAAAAAGTGCCGCTTTTTTTCCCAATAATAAAAGCGCGATCGGATAACAGGCGATGGATCCGAGAATGCCTGTCCCCACTATTTCTCCCAAGCAGGCGTGTCCCATCCTTTTTGTTTTTTGGTAGAGGAAGGCCGCCAGCAGGGCACCAATCATGCTGCCCGGAAATGCAAAAATGGAACCTGTACCTGTCATGTTCCTGATAAGGGATACTAAAAAGGCCTGGGTCACAGCAAAAAGCGGCCCCAACATAACGGCTGTCATGACGTTGGTTACATGTTGAATAGGAAACACCTTCGCAAAACCAACAGGGATGTAAACGAATGAGCTAGTCAGGGTAGTGATGGCCGTGAACAAGCTAGTCAACGTCATTTTCCGTAATAAGTTACCCGTGTCTAGCATTTAAAGCGGCCAATCCTGTTCGTTGTGAACCATGTCCCAAAATAAATATTCATATCGGGAGGTCATTAAAAAGTGTTTCTCTAATCTTTTCAATTCCTTTTCAGGCATATCTTCCGTCAGTTCGTCTAACAGCTTGGCCAACCATTTGTGCGCATCTGCGAATTCGGGGGATGCATACGATTGAATCCAAGCGATATAGCGATTTGTTTCTAGTGCTGGACCATTTTGTTCTTTTAATAACGAGCCAATTTCATAGTAATCCCAGGCACAAGGAAGTAAGCAGGCAATAAGGTCGGCTAAAGTTCCATGATGGGCAGCATTGAGCATATAACCTGTATAGGCAAGGGTAATCGGAGTTGGTTCGGTATTTTCCAATTCCTCAGAACTAATTCCGAACTCCTTGCAGTAGCTCCTATGCAAATCCATTTCTACCTGTAGAGTCTCATTTAAAATACTCGCAAATTTGGTCATGATCTCAAGGTTAGTGGCCTTGATGGTCCCTAAGGCAAAAAGCTTGGCATAATCCATAAGATAGATATAGTCCTGCTTTAAGTAATAGGCGAATTTCTTTTCTGATAGTGTCCCGTCTCCAATTGCTTGAACGAAAGGATGAGTATGATTCTTTTTCCAAATTTCTTTTGAACGTTCGTGAAGTCTAGCACTGAAAGTTTTCATTTGGGTTTTCGCCATGATTTTTCCCCCTTATAATTCATTCACATACAAAGGAGGGGAGTGTCCAAAAATGAAGAACAGCCGCTTTCATATAGAAAGCGGCTGTTCTAGGAATGTACGAATCCCTTTTTCAACCTGCTTTCCTCCGCTGGTATGACCAGATCAGGTACAAAGGGTTTGATTCTCAGCCTATTAATGGCTCCCCTAGCAGCTTATTATTCAATTAAACGAAAACCCCGTTCCTGAAAACGGAACGGGGCAGATGGATGAAGTCAAATATACGACGACGATATCATCCACTTTCCTCCGCCGGCATCACCCGGATCAGGTTCAAAGGGTCCGGAACATCATTCCATCTCAGTCTTATAGAAGACTCCCCTAGTGGTATTTCGTATGTGATTATTGTCATCATATCAGATAAAAAGGAAAATGCAACCTTTGAATCCAATAGAATTTTATGAGTATCTTGTGGCGTGAAAGGGGTAGTAGGATAAAATCCCCATTGGCAAATGGAGCATACCTAACCCACGGTCAATTGGAGGAAAATATAGTTATTAGCAAAATAGGGATATGGTCTTACCTTGTGCTAAAAGGGCACACGGAAAAATAATATAAAAATTAAAAATTATTTGAATGCAATTGACTTATCCTTGCAAGTGGGATAAAATCATGTCAAAATCATTTATATTCTGTATTCTTATCCAGAGAGGTGGAGGGACTTGGCCCTATGAAACCTCGGCAACAGACCCATCGGGGAACTGTGCTTCTTCCAACAAGCAATCGCTTGGAAGATAAGAAGAGACGAACGGACCTCTGTCGACCTCTTCTTGGATTAGAAGGGGTTTTTATTTTTGTCAAATAGGGTTTAAGGATCCCGTACAACAGGTATATATATTTTGGCTTTAGCAAAGCCTATAAGATTAGGGGCATTATATGTGGAAAATATGAATAAAAGGAAAGGGGCCATTCATATGGCAGAGTTTTTCGAGAAAAAAGAACAGAGGAGAGCATTGTTGATAGAAGAACTATTATCAAATGGTGTATACAAAACCTCTGATGAAAAGCATCTCTATGATGCTCCATTAAAAGCTCTTGAAGATGAATATAAGATTGTTATAGATAAATCAGGTAATGAGTCACCTCCAGAGTGCATGACTTAGTTAACCTATAGTGAACAATCAAAGAGAAAAAGCATTTGCTGTGTAAAGGCAAATGCTTTTTCCCTTTTAAATCGACATAAAAAGTACAAAAGATAAAAGATTAATAGGTATTTTGTCACATTCATCTAGTAAAATAACATATTTAAATCACGTGAAATGGTTGATTTAACCTAGTGTTTTGGTTATGATGAAAATGTAAAATAATTGAAAAATAGGAAGTGGTTATATTGCAGCCTCCTCACATAACAGCAGTTGAAAAAATTGAAGAAAAACGAAAAGAAATGATCATGTTAGCAAAAAATTATGGTTTGACAAGCAGGGTGACCATTCAAGCAAGTCAAGAGTTGGATTCTTTATTGAATGCGGTCACACATATAAAATTCCTGGGAGTTTGTAGCGAATAATCAGTACATCCCAGACCATTCAAATCCAGGCAATCGCCTTTTGCAATGGAAGTCATGTAGTGACACGTTTACCAAGAATGACCAAATCGCGTTCCACTCCATCGAGTTCTGCTATTTTCGGTAAATGAGCCCATTTTTCAAAACCGAATTTTGAAAAAAGCTTAATACTTGGTACATTGTGTGCGAAAATAAATCCAAGAAGTGTCTTAATCCCTATCTTCGGACTCACCTCTATAGCCTTTTGGATTGAAAGTTGTCCAATTCCTTTCCCACGGAACTCCTCATCTATATAGATGCTAATTTCAGCGGTAAAATCATATGCGGGTCTACCATAAAAAGATTGAAAACTCATCCATCCAGCTGTTTTTCCATCATGTATGATCATATATAATGGCCGTTTGAGAATATGATGTTCTTCAAACCATTTGAGCCGTGATTCTACTGTAACTGGTTCTGTATCCGCAGTGACCATCCTCGAAGGTACTGTAGAATTGTAAATTTCGATAATTTTAGGCAAATCCTCAAATACTGCTTCCCTGAATTCTGTAAACTCCTTCATCATTAAGCTCCAATCCATTTATTATGGCATTCCAATCACCAGTACAGGTGCGTCATGCAATTTAATTTTTATTAAGTTATTCAAATGTTAGGCTTGTCCTCTTTTTGGGTATTTAAAAATAAAATACTTCCTAGTGAATACAAAAGGAGAAGCAAAACAAATGAAGAAAATCGTTGGCTTATTTTTTATTGTACTTGTTATTTGTTTAGTTGCCTATGCGTTTCAGGCAGTAGATGCGAAAAACGATCAAAGAGTCATGGCATTTGGAGATTCTTTGACTTATGGAAAGGGCGATAAAGAAGGGGAAGGATATATTGATGACTTGAAACATAAAACGAATGATTCCGATTCAGAAAAAGTCCAATTCTGGAATTATGGTATTAAAGGTCAGGAAACGGACGGTGTCATTAAACAGCTCGAAGATCTTGAGATTAACACAAAATTGGATAAGGCTGACACATTTATCGTCTATATCGGAATCAATGATTTAATTAACAGTAATGGTGGAAACTTAAAAAAAATCAATGATCAAAAGATAAATGATGAAAAGAAAGAGTATGTACAACATTTAGATAAAATTCTTTCTGAGCTTCTAAAGAAAAATAATAAAGCTGATATCTTGGTGATAGGGTTATATAACCCCAATAAAGACGACTTGAAATTAGAAAACCATATTAGTGATTATAATCATTCGATTCAAAAGATGGTGGACAAGGATAGTAGACTAAAGTATATCCCTACCAACGATTTATTCGAAAACAAAGATAAAAAAGCATACTTCAGTGATGAAATTCATCCAAATGAAGAAGGCTATCAGCTTATAACCAATCGAATCTTAGATAAATATGATTTTAAATAAGAACGATAAAAGGGCATGGAGACTTGATTTCCATGCCCTTTTAGGTTTATTTATCGGGGGCGGATTTCTGGTTGGTTATGTTTCTGATGGTGCCTCCGCCTGTGGAAACTGTAAGTCATGGAGCTGCCGATAGCGACCATTATTTAGTAGCAGTTGTTCGTGCGTTCCATTTTCTTGAATTACCCCTTTTTCAAGAACGACAATTTGATCTGCCTTTTGAACGGTTGATAACCGATGGGCAATGACGATTGAAGTCCGGTTCTCTAATAGGTTGGATAACGCTTCCTGAATCAGATGTTCGGATTCCGTGTCGAGCGATGCCGTCGCCTCATCGAGAATGATGATTTGGGGATTCTTCAAAAGGGCCCTGGCGATGGCAATCCGTTGCTTTTGGCCACCAGAAAGTTTGACCCCACGTTCTCCGATTTGTGAGTCATATCCTTTTGGGAACGTCTTGATGAAATCATGAGCATATGCCGCCTTAGCCACTTCGATAATTTCCTCGTCCGTTGCGTCGAGTTTACCATAGGTTATATTATCGCGGATGGTCCCGGTAAACAAAATGATGTCTTGCGAAACAACCCCCATTTGGCTCCGTAAAGATTTGAGGGTGAGATCACGAATATCATGGCCATCCATTTTTATTGTCCCTTGTTGGGGGTCATAGAAACGAATTAAAAGGCTGGTAATCGTTGATTTCCCTGCCCCGGATGAGCCGACAAGAGCGGTTACCTGTCCTGCTTTTATCATCAGGTTAAGATTTCGGAGTACTGGTACCCCCTCGACATAAGCGAAATCAATTCCTTGAAATTCGATTTGTTTCGTGATTTTGGGAACATTAATTGCTGTCTTTTTGTCCTGGATTCCAGGTTGTGTCTCCATTATTTCGGTAATCCGTTCAAAAGCTGCAGCCGATTGTTGCACGATACTGATTACACGGCTGAAATTACGGATTGGACTTTGCAGAAGCCTGAGATAAGCCAGGAATGCCACGATTAATCCAATCGTAAATTCTCCCTGCATCACTTGCCAGGCACCAAATACAATCACGGCGATCAGACCTAAATTATTCATTAAATCTATGAGCGGGCCAAACATGGACCTCAGTCGAACTGATTTGATGTTTGCTACCGTATTCTCATGATTTCGGTCCGCGAATCGTTTTGATTCAAATTCTTCATTTGTGAAGGATTGGATGAGCCGTATGCCGGAAAGGGAATCCTGCAGCTGATTGCTGACATCGCCGGCCGAACTTTGCACGCTTCTGAATGAGAGGCGGATTCGTTTACCAAATACACGTGTCAGATAGAACATGAACGGAAAGGTAATGAGAAGGACCACGGTCAGTTTCCAATTGATGAACAGCATATAGATTGCGATGGCAAAGAAGGTGACCGTATCTGTAATAACTTGTAGCATGCTTGATGAGATGAGTTGTTGAAGCAGGTTCACATCATTCGTGAGTCGGGACATTAAGTCACCCGTTCTATTTTTATCAAAAAATTTCATATCCAATTTTTGAATATGGTCATACATTTCATTTCGTAAATTCATGATCGCTTTTTGCCCCACTTTAGATACGATATAGCCGTTCACATAATTAAGCAAAGCTAACAATATGGCCGCAAAGAGGATACCTATGCCTACCCAAATCAATGAGTCATATTCTTTCCCAGGTATGACATCATCAATCGTATATTGCGTAAGTTGTGGAATGGAAAACTCAAGCATGGAAATGAAAATCATTATGCATATGATCATACTTGAAAATTTCCATCTGGATGGGATACGATTGAATATTTGTTTCAACATTGACCGAATGCTTCCTTTTGATGGTGCAGCTGTCAGGGTGCTACGGCCCTTGTGGCTGAAAGGGATATGTCCCCCGCTCATATTTAATCACTCCTATGGTAAATTGAAAGTTGTCTTTAAAAGCAAAAAAACCTTTATGATTATCATAGAGGTTTTAAAAAAATAGACAACTTTTGAGCGGTTTTTCTTTAATAAAGAACCTTATATTTTACAACTTATCCCTTCGGTGGAATAATTATAAAAAAGTGAATAAGGAGCTGGTAGAGTGGAAGAAAACACAAAAATCAGGGAAGAACTTCTCCAGGCAGTGAACGGGTTATCGGATGAACAGGTAAATGCACATCCCGAAGATGGACGTTGGAGCATCATTCAGGTATTGGAGCATTTATTTCTAATGGAGAGGGCGGTAACAAAAGGAATTGCCGATACACTGGCAAGTGACGAGAGCAATCGAGTAGATGATAAACCGATCCAGTATACATTAAATCGTGACGTAAAAGTGGACGCGCCTCCATTTGTCATTCCGTCAGAGAAGTTCCAAACATTAGCTGAAGTAAAAGCTAAGCTTGCCTCTTCACGTAAGGCATTGGAAAAGGTACTCTTCCAAGTGAAGGAGAATGACTTGGAAGAGAAGTCATTCCCACATCCCTTGTTTAAAGATTTAAGTTTGAAGCAGTGGATTCCGTTTGTCGGTTTGCATGAGAAACGGCATTTATTGCAAATTGAAGAGTTGAAGGCCAAACTAAAAAAACTCAGCCAATAGGTTGAGTTTTTTTTATATATGTATTGATTTAGGAAAGACTATATAAGCAGTACTTACCTATTGAGAGATGAGAAAAATATGGGTAATAATCATGATTATTGCTTTAACGCGCAAAATTCGTTAAAGTGAACTAGTGAGAAAATGGACATAAAGGAGTGCAGTCACCATGGAAGAAATAAAACATTGCTCGGACTCTTTGGTTATAAAAACGAGTCTAGTTCTACCACCTGATACAAATAATATCGGTACAATGTTTGGTGGGAAATTAATGGCTTACATTGATGACGTTGCGGCCATTTCTGCCATGCGCCATGCTAGAAGTAATGTCGTTACGGCATCGACCGATTCTGTCGATTTCCTACATCCCATTCATGAAGGAAATGCAGTATGCCTAGAAAGCTTCGTTACGTATACGGGTAGGACATCTATGGAAATTATCGTAAAAGTGGTTGCCGAGGACTTACTTACTGGAGAACGTAATCTATGCGTTATTTCCTTTTTGACCTTTGTTGCCATCGATGAGAACGGAAAACCTATTCCAGTTCCCCGCTTGGTTCCGGAGACTGAGATGGAGAAGAACTTGAATGAATCTGCCAAACACCGGGCAGACGTTAGGAAAAAAAGAAGAGATGATACACAATTCATCGCAAGCACATTTGGTGTGAAATTGCCTTGGACTGAAAAATCAGAACCAGGGTTATATAAATAAGTACGAAAAAACGGGCATTTGCCCGTTTTTTTAATCATTGCTTGATAATATACCGAAAAAGCGAAGGATGTTTATAAACAGGTTGATGAAATCAAGGTACAGATTCAATGCCATGAGCGGGACTTCTTCTGCCGTTACCCCATAGTGCTTCATGCGGTTGAAATCATATAGAACATATCCGCTGAAGACAAGAATGCCAATAAAGGAATAAACAAGCATTGCCATGGAACTTAACGGTGAGAATATATTAAAGATACTGATGGCGATTAGCGCTAGCAAGGCAGCAAAGAGGATTCCACTTAGAAAAGAAAGATCTCTCTTAGTGGTTGTTGCATATAGAGCTAACCCCCCAAAGACGACGGTTGTCGTCACTCCAGCCAAAATTACGACGTTAGCGCCTGCCAAAGCGAGATAGTGAGCGATGATGGGATAGGTGATCATTCCCGATATGAAAGTAAATACAAAAAGAAATGTATATCCAATTGCTTTTTTCCTTCTCAAGATAAAGGCTCCCATCAGCATGGCGATTTCCAAAATCGCCAAGGGAAGAAATAAGGCCGGGGGTATAAATGTTCCAGCAGCCATTCCTAAAACGGAAATCGCGAGTGATAGAGCAAATGTGCGCATAACAGAGGGCATATACGCATTAACGGTATGTGAATACATTCGGTCAACCTCCATATAATTATTACTACCCATTCTTACGAAAGATAAGGGGAAAGGTTTCACTTTATTACCCAAACCCTGCTAGAAAAAGCTACGCACCGTCCATTCATAAGGTGAGTCTTATCAGAATATAAATTTTCTGAAATATCAAAATATTCCAATTGGTTGATTAAGTGGAACTAATACATAAAAAATTTCAGTTTGAAGATAAGATAATTATTCATTATTTTTAAATAAAAAAATATCTTCATTCTTTGTGATGAGCAAAAGCTTTTAGAATCTTTAAGTAAGTAAATGAAAAGGAAAAAAGTTAATTTTTTGAAATAAACTTATAGGAAAAAATTATTCCTCAAGTTATAATATATTAAAAAAATGTTATAATTTGATATAAATATATTGAATTAATATTAAAAATTGATTACACTTTTATTTAATTATCAGAAAATTTTTATTTTATCGGTAAAACAGTTTAGGGGGGATCAGGTTGGAAAAGACAATATTACGAATAGAGAACCTCACTACGTCATTTCGTATTAAGAATAAATATCACGCAGCGGTGGACGATGTCTCGTTCACGGTGAATGAAAATGAAATTGTAGCCGTGGTTGGTGAGTCAGGTTGTGGTAAGAGTGCACTAGCCCTCTCTATCATCCAATTACATAATATGCAAAGAACGAAATCTGAAGGTGTCATAAATTATAAGGGTCAGAATCTACTTGACCTTAATGAGTCACAAATGAATAAAGTTCGAGGTAAGGAATTGGGGATGATATTCCAAGAACCTCTGACGGCATTGAATCCCCTAATGACTGTCGGAAAACAGATTGAGGAAAATCTTGATTATCATACGAATCTATCAACCAATGAAAAAAAGAAAAGAACAATTGAACTGCTAACCCAGGTTGGCATCCCTTATCCGGAAAGGACCTACAAGCAGTTCCCTCATGAACTTTCAGGTGGCATGCGCCAGAGGGCCATGATATCGATTGCGATAGCTTGTAATCCTGCTTTGGTCATTGCGGACGAACCAACGACGGCTCTCGATGTGACGATCCAAGCTCAAATCCTGGATTTGTTGAAGGAAATACAGAGCAAGACAAAAATGGGAATCATCTTGATTACTCATGACTTAAGCGTAGTGGCCGAAGTGGCTGACCGGATTGTCGTGATGTATGCCGGACAAGTGGTCGAGACTGGCAGTGTTAAAGATATATTCAAAAAACCACTGCATCCTTATACACGATCTTTGCTAAATTCCATCCCTTCGGCTACCACTGAAAAAAAACGTTTGCACGTTATAGAAGGAATCGTGCCCTCCATAGCGAAAATGGATAGGAATGGGTGCCGATTCCAAGAACGGATTCCTTGGATCCCCAAACAGGCCCACGAGGAGTCACCTGTCCTGCATGAGGTTGGTCAAGGTCATTATGTTAGGTGCACGTGTTATAAGGATTTTTATTTTCAATCTGAAGGAGAGGCCACGCCTTATGACATTACTCAAGGTAGATAATTTAAAAGTGCATTTCCCTATAAGGGGCGGTTTTTTTCGTAGAGTAGTAGATCATGTCAGAGCTGTCGATGGTGTGTCATTCGAATTGCAGCAAGGTGAGACCTACGGTTTGGTTGGAGAATCAGGAAGTGGGAAGTCAACGACGGGTAAAGCTGTGGTCAAGCTGAATGAGGTGACATCAGGAAAAATCATGTTCGAAGGCAGGGATTTAGCTTCGTTGAGCAGAAAAGAAATCAAGCCATTCCGAAAAGATATCCAAATGATTTTTCAAGATCCGTATTCTTCTTTAAATCCTAAAAAGCGGGTTCTCGATATCATTGCCGAGCCGTTAAGAAATTTTGAAAAGTTGTCGCCTGGAGAAGAAAAGAAAATTGTTCAGGACTTCTTGGATAAAGTCGGTCTAAGTCCCGAATCCATTTATAAGTATCCACATGAGTTTTCAGGCGGACAGCGTCAGCGTATAGGAATTGCGAGATCTTTGACGTTAAAGCCAAAACTGATCATTGCCGATGAACCTGTGTCTGCGCTGGATGTATCGGTCCAAGCACAGGTATTGAACTTCCTTCAAGATTTACAGGAGGAGTTTAACTTGACCTATTTATTTGTCGGCCATGATCTCGGGGTAATCAGGCATATGTGTGACAGGATGGGCGTGATGTATCGAGGAAGAATCGTAGAAGAGGGCACAAGCCAGGAAATCTATGAAAACCCTCAGCATATCTATACCAAACGTCTGATAGCGGCCATTCCGGACCTAGAACCGGAAGTGCGTGAGCAAAAAATACTACTCAGGAAGAAATTGACAGCGGAGTATGAAACGTCTTATTCCCAATACTTTGATGAAAACGGACGGGCCTACGATTTAAAGCCAGTTTCGTCCACTCATAGAGTCGCAATACAATAAGGAGGTGGAAAGTAATGTGGAAATTTATCCTTAGGCGCCTATTAGTCATGATTCCGCAGCTCTTTCTGTTGAGCATCATCGTTTTCATGATGGCAAAAGCCATGCCAGGTGATGCCTTGTCAGGTCAGGAAATAAGCAACCCAAGGGCGGATCCGGCTGAGCTTGAAAGAATCAGGGATGACATGGGCTTGAATGACCCTTGGTACCAACAATATGTAAGATGGGCATCCAATGCTGTCCAAGGGGACTTCGGAGTGTCTTATACGCACAAAATACCAGTTATGGATGTCATTGAAAACAGGCTTTGGAATACGGTTTTTCTTGCAATCGTCACTCTTATCTTTACATATTTGCTAGCTATTCCACTCGGCATAGTGAGCGGTAGATATAATGATACGTGGATGGACAAGGGAGTTACCGGTTACAGTTATCTAGGTTTTGGTACACCAATTTTCATATTTGCTCTTATTATGCTATTTGTTTTCGGGTTCGGTCTAAATTGGTTCCCATCTGGTGGAAGCGTCGATTCCAAATTGGATTCAGGGACGTTCGCTTATGTGGTCAGTAAGATTAACCATTTGATCCTGCCAGCTTTAAGTACGGCTTTAATTGCAACGACTAGTACCATTCAATATTTGCGAAATGAAATCATAGATAATAAGATTAAGGATTTCGTAAGGACCGCTCGATCGAAAGGTGTTCCGGAATCGAAAGTATACTCACGACATATCTTGAGAAATTCATTCCTACCGATTGCTGCATTCTTAGGATATGAAATCACTGGTTTAATCGGTGGCTCTGTCATAATCGAGACCATTTTCAGTTATCCAGGATTAGGCCAGCTATTCCTTAGCTCTGTAAGCCTAAGGGACTTCAGTGTCGTGACGGCCATTGTCATGATGACAGGATTCGCCACTTTGCTTGGCACTCTTCTTTCTGACATCATACTTAGCGCGGTGGATCCGCGTATACGGATAGAATAGGAAGTGGGTGAGTCTAATGGAAATGAAAGTTGAAACTGGAAATAACATACAAGTTCAAGAAGTGAGTCCTTCGGGAATGAAAATCATTTGGCAGGAAATTAAGAAAGATAAAATGGCAATGGGCTCATTGATTCTACTGGCAGCCATCTTGCTTTTCGTTTATGGTGCATCTTTCTTCATGGATGCCAAGGAAATCGCTAAAGTCGATTTCCTATCCATCTATATGGAGCCATCTTCGGACTATTGGCTTGGAACTGACTATGGTGGACGGGATGTATTTGGACAACTCATCATCGGTACAAGGAATTCATTCACGATTAGTTTATTTATTACTTTATTCACGGCTATCATCGGATTGACTTTTGGGCTTCTTGCTGGTTATTTTGGCGGTGCTACCGATAATGTAATCATGCGTATTATAGATTTTGTCATTGCGCTGCCACAGTTAATGTTCATCATTGTTTTCGTTACGATTGTGCCTACTTTTAATGTCCCGGTTTTCATTTTGATCATGACGCTGTTTTTATGGACCGGTAAGGCAAGGCTCATTCGTTCGAAGGTATTATCTGAGCGAGAATTGGATTATGTTCATGCGTCACAAACACTTGGTACTCCACATTGGAAAATCATCATTTTCCAGGTGCTTCCAAATATAAGTTCTCTGATCATCGTAAACTTCATTTTGAATCTTGCAGGCAATATTGGCCTAGAATCCAGCTTGACCTTTTTAGGATTCGGTCTTCCAGAGAGCACACCGAGTTTAGGTACGCTCATAAGTTATGCTCGAAACCCAGATGTTTTAGAAAACAAATGGTGGATATGGATACCCGCATCACTCATGATTCTAGTGTTGATGCTGAGTATAAATTTTGTTGGTCAAGCATTGAAACGTGCTGCTGACGCAAGACAAAGAAGAGGATAAAAAAGGGGAGTGTATGTCATGAAAATTAAAAATTATAGCAAAGTATTAAGTGCATTGGCCATATCGTCGCTACTTCTTGCTGCATGTTCAGATGATACGTCGACTAAGGAGAAAAAGGGAAAAGCTGTTGAACAAGTGGATGCATCGAAATTCCCGGCGGTTACATCAAATAAAGGGAAACCAATCGAAGGCGGTCACCTTACTTACGGTTTGGTATCTGATACGCCATTTGAAGGAATCTTAAATAAAGTCTTCTACCAAGGTGATCCGGATAATCAAGTTATTACGTTCTTTGATGAAGATTTATTGGATACCGATGAAGATTGGGTATTTACAAATGAAGGCGCAGCTACCTATGAAATATCAGAAGATAATAAAACGGTCTCACTTACCATCAAAGACAATGTTAATTGGCATGACGGTAAACCTGTAACGGGGGCCGACTTGGAATATGCTTATCTTGTAATGGGAAGCAAAGAGTACAAGGGAGTCCGTTATGATGAACAAATGGCATTGATTGAAGGGATGGAAGAGTATCATGAAGGCAAGGCAGACAGTATTTCCGGAATCAAGGTAGACGGAAAGAAAATCAGCTTCACCTTTAAGAAAGCGAATCCTTCGGTTAAGACAGGACTATGGACATATCCGCTTCACAAGGAATACTTAAAAGATGTTGCAATTGGTGATTTGGAGTCTTCCGATAAAATCCGTAAAAACCCAATTGGTTTCGGACCATTCAAAGTGAAGAAAATCGTTCAAGGTGAAGCGGTCGAATTCGAAGCGAATAAAGATTACTACCGCGGCGCTCCTAAGTTGGACAGCGTCACACTGAAAGTCATCAACCCATCCGTCGTTGTAAAATCATTGGAAAACGGCGATGTTGATGTAGCAGAAGTTACGGCAGATTATTATGATCAAGCCGATAAGTTGGAAAACATCGAGATTTTAGGGAAAGTCGATTTGGCTTATACGTACATCGGTTTCAATTTAGGGCACTACGATAAGAAAAAAGGCGAAAACGTAATGGATAACCCGAAATTCCAAGATAAACGAGTTCGCCAGGCGATGGCCTATTCCATCAACAACGAACAAGTCGGCGAGAAGATGTATAAAGGGCTTCGTTTCCCTGCCAACTCGGTTATCACGCCAACCTTTAAATATAACAATAAAGATATAAAACCGTATGAATATGATCCAGAAAAAGCGAAAAAATTATTGGATGAAGCAGGATATAAAGATACGAATGACGATGGCCTTCGTGAAGATCCGGATGGCAAGGAGTTCAAAATTAATTTTGCATCCATGAGCGGAGGCGACATTGCCGAACCGCTTACGAAATATTACATCCAACAATGGCAGGAAGTTGGACTGGATGTACAAATGTTAGATGGACGTCTCCATGAGTTCAATTCATTTTATGATTTGTTGAAAAAAGATAGCGATAAGGTTGATATTTTCCAAGCAGCCTGGGGTGTGGCTTCCGATCCTGATCCATCTGGAATTTGGTCAAGACAAGCACAATTCAATTATACTCGCTGGGTGAATGATAAGAATGATGAACTATTGGCAAAAGGAATTTCGGAGGAAGCGTTCGACGATCAATTCCGTGTCGATGTCTATAACGAGTGGCAGCAATTGATTCATGATGAAGTGCCTCTTATCCCAACTCTATTCCGATATACAATGACCGGGGTCAATGAACGTGTGACGGGTTATGATTATACTGCTGGTCGCCAATATCAATGGTTTGATGTGGGTGTGACAGAAGAATCAGCTAAAAAATAATGTAGAAAGTCGGCTGCCACCATTGGCAGCCGATTCTTTGGTTTTAAGATGGTGAATTATGGCTATATATGAATAGTAAGTAATTGGAAGGGTGATAGTGATGGAAGTGAGAAATCCAAATGAAACAAAGCGGGAACTTGAAGTATTGTTTACGGAGTCGGTTGGTCGTCTATTAAAGCCACTTGAAGAGGAAATCATTGCGGACATCGTAGCCTATCCTGATGAAAAGAGAATTGCCTTCTTGGAATTCATGAAGGAAATGTCCAATAAACAAAGACAGTTAAAGTAATCATGGTTCGCAAGTTTCATCGCGTTACCTGGATTAAGGAATCGGTTTGCATGGGACCGTCAATGGACGGTCTTTTTATACGGCCTTTAATATGTTCTTTGATCGCTGAAAGAGATATACTTTTATATAAGAAGAAGGGAGTGTCATTGATGAATCAAGTTAATGAAAAAGAAATCGTTTCGTACATAAAAGAGTTGGTATCCATTCCCAGTCCTTCCGGTTATACGGAACAGGCCATAAAGTATACGGCAGCCTTCATGGAAAGTAAGCAAGTACCCTACCAAATCACGAACAAGGGGGCATTGCTTGCCACGATAAAAGGGAAAGATGATAGCTGCCATCGATTGCTGACGGCCCATGTGGATACATTGGGAGCCATGGTTAAGGAAATTAAGCCAAATGGGCGACTGAAATTGACGATGATTGGCGGGTTCCGGTGGAATTCCGTAGAAGGGGAATACTGTGAAATCCATACCGCAAGTGGAGATGTTGTCACAGGCACGATATTGATTAACCAAACATCCGTACATGTGTACAAGAATGCTGGGGACGCCAAGCGCGATGAAGAGACAATCGAGGTTCGTATCGATGCAGTCGTCAAATCAAAAGAGGAAACAGAGGCCGTGGGCATATCCGTTGGCGATTTTGTTTCATTCGCACCAAGGATCGAGGAAACGGAGACTGGTTTCTTGAAGTCTAGACATTTGGATGACAAAGCAAGTGTCGGCATTTTGCTTCATATTATTGAGCAGATTCAAGCGGGGAAAATCGAATTGGCATATACGACGCATTTCCTGATTTCAAATAATGAAGAAATCGGATATGGCGGTAATTCCAATATTCCCGATAAGACGGTTGAATACTTAGCTGTCGATATGGGCGCAATCGGGGAAGGGCAAACGACGGATGAATATAGTGTTTCCATTTGTGCTAAAGATTCTTCCGGTCCGTACCATTATAAGTTACGCCAGCATCTGGTTTCACTTGCCAAGGCGAATGACATCGATTATCGCGTCGATATTTACCCGTACTATGGTTCTGATGCCTCAGCAGCAATCCGTGCAGGATTCGATGTGGTTCATGGCTTGATCGGACCAGGGATTGATGCATCGCATGCATTTGAGAGAACGCATCTCTCATCTTTGAAGCATACAGCGAACTTAGTTGCACACTATTTACAATCTGAGCTTGTTTGATCACATAAAAACCCTCGCTTATGCGAGGGTTTTTATATTTATCGGTCGATTCCATTCGTTTATCAGTCAAACTTGAAGATATATCGGTCCATTTATCAATATATCGGTCAAATTACGATGTTTATCGGTCAATTGGTTACTTAAAGGTTTAGTTCTTCTGGTGGCTCACCGTTATTATTCATAAGTCGAATAGAATCGGGTTTGATCTGTAATAATACGTAGTTTGGATCTTCTGGCCCTTCAAACCATTGTTCAAAGGATTTATTCCATAATTTTTTCTTCAATTCGGCGGTATCATTGATTTTCGATGTTCCTGAAATTTCAATGTATGAATCGCCAAGGCCTTCATTGTCATAGCCAAACAAGACATGAACATGTGGGTTCTTTTCTATTTCATCTATTTTTTCAGTCTTTACGCTTGTTGGTGTATAAAAGGTTAATTCCTCGTTGAAGAATGTCATGTAGCGCGAATAGGGCTTGTTATTTTCTACTGTTGATAGGACTCCGATTTTGCTTTCCTTGATCACATTCAATATTTTTTCTTTTAATTGATCTTGACTCATCTTCACCACTCCTTTTATTTTTCTCTTTATTACTCTTCCTCGTATGCCTATAACTTAAACGGATTTGCACAGTTTTTATTATTTGGATGAATGGAATTTATGCTAAAGTACCATACTATTGATTACGTGTTTATGGAAAAAGCAAATTCTTATTTTTAAATCTATAGGTGAAGGTGAGTACAAGCAAATGAATTGTGGAGAATTACTGATCATCGGCGGGGCGGAAGATAAATGCCCAGAAGGTGAAGTTTTGAATAAATTCGTGGAGCTTGCAATGAGAAAACCAGGTGGAATCGGGATCCTACCGACTGCTAGCGAAATTCCCGATGAGGTTAGTAAAGAATACATCCGCCTCTTTAAAGAGCTTGGTGTAAATCGAGTGGAAGTTCTCGAAGTGAATTCGAAACGAGATGCAGAGGATCCGGCCATTTGTGAACAATTGGCCTCTTTTTCGGCTGTATTTATAACAGGGGGAAATCAAAGCCGATTGTCCGAGCTGATCCGTGATTCCCGATTGCACAAAACCCTTTCGAAAGCCTGGCATGATGGGATGGTCGTGGCCGGGACAAGTGCGGGGGCCTCGATAATGGGGAAGCAGATGATCGTTGCCGCAGACATGAAACTGGATGATGAAAAATTAAAAGTCGAAATAGGGAAGGGATTCGGCTTTTTGGACGACCTCCTGATTGACCAGCATTTTTCACAACGCGGCCGGTTCGACCGGTTATTAAGTGCGATAGCCGAGAATGAAGAAATCATGGGAATTGGTATAGATGAAAATACAGCGATAGTAGTAAGCGATGGGAAATTTGAAGTGTATGGAATAAATCAAGTTCTGGTGCTTGATGGAAGTAGTAGTGACTATATCAATATTACGATTGCTGAAAACGGTAGCGAAGAACTGACACTTTCAGGTTTTCGTCTACATGCTTTAACTAGAGGGTATCAATTTGACTTGAAGACAAGAAAATTGTCGCTGGAGAAGAGGATTCAATCATGAAAATCAATCGAGTCCGCTATTTAAAAGGACCTAACTTTTTCGCATATAAACCAACCATTTGCATTGAATTGGACTTGGAGGAACTGGAGGAAAGGCCATCTGATTCGATTCCTGGCTTTAATGAAAGGCTGTTGGAGGTGCTCCCCGACCTGGGCAAGCATACATGTTCTCATGGATATGAGGGTGGTTTTGCAGAGAGGTTGAACCGTGGTACATGGATGGGACATGTATTGGAGCATATGGCGATTGAACTGCAAAATATGGCTGGTATAGACGTTGTTCGTGGGAAAACGATTATGATGAAAGATCCTGGGGTTTATTCCATTACCTACGATTATAAGGAGCCTAAGTCGGGGTTTCAGGCATTCCTCTCCAGCAAAGAAATCGTGGAAGCCATTTTAAAACGTGAAAAGAATATCAATGTTCAATCCTATGTGGAGCAAATAGCCAATTTATATTACCAACATAAATTGGGACCTAGTACAGAGGCCATTTACCAGGCGGCACATGCGAGGAATATCCCTGTGGAGCGAATTGGGGAAAATAGCTTGGTCCGGATAGGGACTGGTTCTAGGCAGAAGTTTGTCCAGGCGACGATTACAAGCCAGACTTCCAATATAGCCGTAGAGAATGCCTGTGATAAATCGATGACGAAGGAAATTCTGAAAGGCTGTGGCCTTCCCGTACCGGAAGGCGAAGTCGCGCATTCGATTGAGGAAATATTTGATTCAGCGGATAGACTTGGTTTTCCACTCGTCCTTAAACCTTTTAACGGGCGGCAGGGCCAAGGGGTCATTACCCATATTAAAAATAAAGATGAATTATTTAATGTCGCTCATTGCTTGGAATCCCACGTACAGAAGTACATTGTGGAACGCCATTTTGAAGGACATGATTATCGCTTATTAGTCGTAGATGGAAAGCTTGCTGCTGCTAGTCTCCGGCTACCACCCTACGTCATCGGGAATGGGAGGGAGACTATACGCAACTTGATAGAGAAGGAAAACCAGAATCCGTTGAGGGGAGAGGGCCATGAAAAACCGATGTCCAAAATCCCCCTTACACATACGGTAACGTGTTATTTGGAAAAACAGAACAGGAACCTGGGGAGCATTCCGAAAAAAGGCGAGGTAATCCAAGTGGTCGGAAATGCAAACCTTTCAACCGGAGGGAAGGCAATCGATGTAACGGAACAGGTTCACCCGACTATAAGGAAAGTGGCTATAGGTGCTGCAAATGCGATTAATCTGGATGTAGCGGGCATAGACTTTATTTGCCAAGACATTTCGAAACCATTCGATTACACAAAAATGGCCATCATAGAAGTGAATGCAGCACCGGGGATTCGGATGCATCATTATCCAAGTGAAGGCAAAAAAAGAGATGTGGGCAAGGCAATTGTCGATTATCTATTTCCTAGCCGAGAAGAAGCGGCCATCCCAATTATCGCAGTAACGGGGACAAACGGAAAAACCACAACAACCAGAATGATACATTATTTTCTTTCTAATGATCGGAATAAAGTCGGAATGACGAATTCCGACGGGGTATATGTGGGACAAGAGGTTCTCGATCAAGGGGATTGCAGTGGGCCAATAAGTGCAAGAATGGTCTTATCCCATCCAGAAGTAGATACAGCCGTATTGGAGACAGCAAGAGGTGGGATTTTAAGGGAAGGGCTTGCTTTTCGTAGGTGCGACGTAGGGGTTATTACCAATGTGAGTGAGGATCATCTTGGTCATGATGGAATTGAAACGCTGGAGGACCTAGTTAAATTAAAGCGACTGGTAGCGGAGGTTGTTCTCGAAAATGGATATTGTGTGTTGAACGCGGATGACCCTCATGTAGTGGCCATGAACGAATATACAGACGGGGAAGTGATTTATACCTCTACTCAAGCCAATCATCCCGTCATAATGGCAGCGATTAAAGAAAGAAAAAGGGCTTGGTTTGTGGATGAACAAGGAATAATCAATTATGTGGAAAACGGAGGAGTAAAACGTTTCATGGAATGTGAGGAAGTACCCATCACGATTAAGGGTAAGGCCCGCCATAACGTATCCAATTTGCTCCAAGCTTTAGCGGCAGCCTCGACACAAGGCATTTCTATCGATGAATTACGAAAGAAGGCTATGACATTCATGCCAGATGGAAATCTATCCAAAGGAAGATTTAACTTGAAAAAGGTCAATGAAAGGACCATTCTCATTGACTATGCTCATAATGCAGCAGGACTAAAAGCCATTTTCGATACCGTTAGTGCGTATCATAGAAATCGACTCATTACTGTTTTGGCGGGACCAGGCGATCGAATAAATGAAGAAATCATTAGCCTGGCAAATATCGTGGCTGTACAGACGGATTTGTTCATTATTAAAGAGGACGATGATTTGCGAGGCAGAAACCCTTTAGAAGTAGCTGAACTGATTCAGGAAGCAGCGTTTAAAAGAGGTTTGACCGGTGAACAGACAGTCATTGTTCCAAATGAAATGGATGCGTTTTTAAAAGCTTGGGAATTATCCCAACCTGGGGACCTTCTATTGTTTTTTTACACCGATTTTAATTATGTAGAGCGTTTTTTCGAAACCATTACAAAAAATGCATTGCCTAAGAAAATGAATGGAAATAGGTAAATAGCGGCTTTAGGAAGATGATCCTTACATAAAGGTCATCTTCTTTGGCCTTTTACCCTTTATCCTATAAAAAACCCTGTAGTTCAGACTCCTTGAAAAGTCTGAACTACAGGGTATAGTAATAGGGTTAGCTTTTTTTTGCGTTGGTTTCATTGACGGCAGGCACATTTGTCTTTTCGTTGTTATAAACACGTTGAAGTACAATGGTCTGTACAATCATGAATAATCCGCCTACTGACCAATATAGTGGCAAAGCAGCAGGGGCGGAGAATGAAATGAACAAAATCATGGCAGGTGAGACCAAACTCATTATCTTCATTTGTTTCTGTTGATCTTCCGGCATTTGCCTCATGGAAATCACAGATTGGAAATAGTAAATGACTCCGGCAATGAGTGCCATGGCGATGTTAGGCTCCCCAAGGCTGAACCAAAGGAAGTTATGGGTAGCAATTTCATGAGATCCTTGAATCGCATAATACACACCCATTAGAATTGGCATCTGGATCAAAAGGGGCAGGCAACCCATATTTAAAGGATTGACACCATGTTTTTGATAGAGTTTCATCATTTCCTGCTGAAGTTCCTTCTGTTTGGCCGGATCCTTCGTTTCTTTAATCTTCTGCTGAATGGCAGTCATTTCTGGCTTGAGTCCATTCATTTTCGTCTTCATGTTGCGTTGTGTTTTATATTGCTTGATATTCAATGGTAACAGAATGAGACGAATGATGACAGTCATCATGATGATGCCTATCCCATAATTCCCGTTAAAAAAATCCGCATTAAATTCAAGCAATGTGTTCATCGGATTGACTACTACAGTATGAAAGGGTCCGCTAGTAGCTGCTGAACATCCTGATAAAAGGCCGATCATTAGAAAGAGTGTTCCAATTAATAGTACATTTTTCTTCTTCAAAATATATTCCTCCTCAAATTGTTAATGGTTAAACAATGAGAAGGAGGCTTGGCTCTTCAGAATCATCTGGAGAGTCCTTTTGGCGAATATACGTGATAAAGCGTCGTATTCCTAGTGGATGAAAAACGCTACCTGTATAAACAAGAGATTTACCAGGGCTTGAGTGAAGTGAAGCTTGATATTTATCATTTAAGAGTGTCTGATTTTTATTAATAAAGTAAAACGCCGCAAAAGGGAAGACGAAGGTCAATAAGTACCCTGCCCATAGTGCATGGCGGATGGTTTGATAATCAAATTCTAATAATAACTCCCACATAGTAATCCCTTCTTTTTCTTAGATAAGGATAGTTGCTGTAAAAACGCATTCTAATATCTGTAAGAACACTATACCAGATTCAAGTTATAGAATGCGAAAAAATCATATGTTTTTTAAAAAGAAAATAGAGGGATATTTTAGTTTTTCATGGGTACGCTGAATGAAAATCATTTTAATTATATCAGTCAGCCATGTCACGGATGGTCTGCAGCCTACATATGAATAGAGGGAAGTTTATAACGAGGTGAAAAAAGGATGAATCTATACGATCCATTAAATTCGCACATCAATTATTTTGATAGTCATTTCTATCTTAATCCATTTAACCCATATGTGGATAATGGTTTTCCAGTGGAGCCCAATCAATTTGACTATCTGAATTTTGAAGAGAGGCAGCCGCCACCACCAAGACCGCCTCAAGGTGGACCACCACCAAGACCGCCTCAAGGTGGACCACCACCACGACCACCTCAAGGAGGTCCGCCACCACGACCGCCTCAAGGAGGTCCACCGCCACGACCACCTCAAGGAGGAGGACCACCTACTGTACCTCCGCCGTCATTCATCCCCCAATTTCCAAATGTAGGTTTTTTCGGAATTGAAGCTGGGGCAATGAGAGGGTGTTTATATAAAAATACGTATATTTGGTTAAGGAATGGCCGCTCATTTTGGCTTTATCCTACGTATGTTGGTCGGAATACCGTTGCAGGTTACCGCTGGAGACCCAATCAAAAACGATGGGCCTACTATGGTACCGATGAAGATGAAATTCAATCTTTTCAATGCTATTGAAAAAAACAATCCGCAGAAGCGGATTGTTTTTTTGGGGGATCCAATGTTATCTCTCTTTCAAAAAAAGTCAGGAAAATCCGAAATGATTCCATCCAAGTTCATTTTCTTTAGAGATTGCATCTGTTTTTTATTGTTGACTGTCCAAGTAAATACTTTCATTCCGTGACTCTGAATTCGTGTTTTAAGATTCGGGTTTAATAAAGTTTGTTTTGGATTCGCAAAACTAGCGAATTCCGATATCTCTTTTAGTTTTTGATCCGACACTCGGCGATTTAGTAGTACACCGACTGGAATGTTGGGTAAGAGTTCGTGAAAAGTTTTCATGGAGTTCATATCAAAAGAATGAACCATGATTTTATTTTCAACGTTTGAATTAAGCGGACTTTTCAAGAGTTCTTCTGCCAGTTTTCTCTCGATACCGGGGTAAAGGGAGGGGTGTTTAATTTCTATTAATAGTCCAATCTCATAAGACGAAAAAGTTTCCAAAACCTCGCTAAGCAAGGGAATCTTTTCATTTTTAAAATCAGGGTGAAACCAGCTCCCGGCATCCAATTCTAGTAACTCTGCGGCTGTATAGTCCCTGAGATTTCCCTTACCGTTAGTCGTCCTCTCGAGAGTTGGATCATGATGCACAATAAGTTCCCCATCTTTACTAAGATGGATATCTACTTCCAGAACATCCACGCCCATCTCTATTGCTTTATAATAGGATGCCATTGTATTCTCAGGACAATATCCAGATGCCCCGCGATGTCCAATCTTTAGTGGTGTATGTTGATTTGAGAGAATGGGAACCACCCTTTTCCTTCTGTTAAAGGAAAAAATGAGCAGGATGAATAAGATGATAAAGACTATAAGGAATAACTCTTTCAATTTGCACACTCCTTGATTATATTTATGGGTTATTAGATATCTACCCTCATTTAAAAGAAATAAAAGAACGTTGTCAAAACGTCTCTATTGAAAGGGAGAGAAGGAGGATTGAAGGAGTAAGGCGCGCGTTGTATATTATAGGCAATAAAAAAAGGAATGGATGCAGCTTTAGAAGCTGCATCCATTCCTTTTTCATTATACGATGATTGGTGTAACGTCTATATTCCCGCGGGTTGCCTTGGAGTAAGGGCAAGTTGCGTGTGCTTTCTTTACAAATCCTTCAGCTTCTTCTTTGCTCAGGTCTGGGATGGAAACATCTAATCTAACGGCCAATTTGAAACCGCCATCTGTCTCATCTTTCCCGATTGTGACATTCGCAGTCACGGATGTATCCACTTTCTTTTTTTCCTTACTAAGTACAAGGTTCAATGCACTGCCAAAACAAGCGGCATACCCTGCGGCAAATAACTGTTCCGGGTTTGTTGCCTTTTCACCAGAACCACCTAATTCTTTCGGTGACCTTACATCAAAATCGAGGATACCGTCCTCCGATTTTACATGGCCTTCACGTCCACCGTGTACGGTAACTGCAGTTGTATATAATGGTTTCAAAAAAACAACTCCTTTTGATTTAGTTATATTATATAGGTTCCCATTAATTGGACTTGTTAAACAAAAGAAAGAGAGTTGGTCATCTATTTATAATTTATTTATAAAATGTATTAAATTGGAATAAGTTGTTTTATAATAACTGTATTAAGCCAAGTAGTACACTTAGTACAGTGAGGGGGCTGATGATGTTTGAGTTGGACGTACAAAGTAGAAGACCCATTTATGAACAATTAATGGAAAAATTCAAAGAGCTTATAATCAGTGACGTACTAAAAGAACATGACCAGCTGCCTTCCGTTAGAATATTGGCTCAGGAACTGACCATTAACCCTAATACGATTCAAAAAGCTTATAGGCAGCTTGAAGCGGAAGGGTTTATATATACGATACCAGGAAAAGGTAATTTCGTTTTACCCCCCGGGGAATTGAAGAATTCATTAAAGGAAGAGAAGATAAGGTCGGAGCTTACTAGGGTGTTAGCGGAAGCCCTGTATATTGGTATCGAAAAAAAAGAAATTTATAGGTTGGTCAAGGATATAAGTTCGATAGCAAAGGGGGGGGAAACATGATAGAAATCAAGCGTGTTAGTAAGTTATATGAAGGAAAAGTAGCGATCAAAGACGTAAGTTTGGATATACAAAGAGGATCTATTTTTGGATTGTTGGGATCGAACGGGGCAGGAAAGACGACCCTTTTGAAAATGCTCTCTGGAAATTTGATCCAGGATAGCGGTGAGGTTCTTATCGATGAATCCCCAGTATTTGAAAACCGGGTAGTGAAAAATCGATGTTTCTTCCTTCCTGATATGCCTTACTTCTTGGCTAACTATTCCATCATGCAAATGGCAGGTTTTTATAGTCATGTTTATAGTGAATGGAATCAAGAACGTTTTTATCAATTGCAGGAAGTGTTTGCGATTCCCTTTCAATATAAAATTCACAAGCTGTCTAAGGGAATGCAGAGGCAGGTTGCTTTTTGGCTGGCCCTTTCAACGATGCCAGAAGTTTTAATACTTGATGAACCCTTTGATGGGCTTGATCCGGTCATGCGCAAAAATGTGAAACAGTTGCTGATTCAGGATGTATCCGAACGAGAAATGACGATCTTGATTTCATCCCATAACCTTCGGGAAATTGAAGATTTAGCAGATCATGTGGGGATATTGCATCAAGGGGAGCTCATCATCCAGAAGGATTTGGATGATTTGAAAGCGGATGTACATAAAGTTCAAATAGCCTTTAAAAATAAAATTCCATATGGCATTTACCGTGGCATGCAAATCCTGAATAAGGAAAGGAGGGGCAGCGTCATCGTCTGCATCTTAAAAGGAAAAGAATCTGATATCAAGACTCATTTCAGCCAGTTTCAACCTGATATATTCGATATTCTGCCCCTCACTTTGGAAGAGATCTTCATATATGAAATGGGGGACATCGGCTATGCCATTCAAAATAGTCTCGTTTAATAAAGAACTGGTATTTTATATTTTTAGAAGTACCGGATGGATTGGGTTTCTTTATTTTATCGGCCTCATTTTTGCACTGCCTTTGGAAATATTAACGATTATTCTCAATAATAATAGTGAATATATGAACTTTGTAAATTTATTTTCCAGTCAGGGGATGATTCAATTCGTCCTAGTCATAAGCATTCCGGTATTGCTCGCCATTTTCCTATTTCGATTTTTACAAGTAAAACAGGCTTCGGATTTTATACATAGTTTACCGATCACTAGGAGAAGTATATACGTTCATATGATAGGGATGGGGATTTCCTTTATCATTGTCCCCATTTTGCTTACAGGCCTCATCTTGTATTTATTCCACTCAGCCTTAGATGTTGAAAAATTGTATAGCCTGACAGATATTTGGTCGTGGATGGGCATTACTTTTGTCATGGAGACAGTGATTTTCTCTGTAGCTGTCTTAATTGGAATGGTGACGGGATTATCGGCTCTACAGGGCTTACTTACCTATATAACGCTTGGGTTGCCAGCTGGGCTATTTATCTTACTAGCGGCGAATGTGAAGTTTTTGATGGTTGGTTTTTTTGCCGAATACTACTTAAGTGCCAACATGAATAGCATGTCCCCTATATTGGCGGCAACTGAAATGGAAAAAATGAATGTTTTCTCCTTTCAGCTACTAATCTATGCACTGGTCTCCTGCCTATTTCTATGGCTTTCATTGGTTCTCTATAAACGGAGAAAGCTGGAGCATGTATCGCAAGCCTTTGTGTTCCCCTTGATTAAACCGGTATTTAAATATGGTTTAACGATAAGCATGATGCTTTTTTCCGGCTTTTATTTTAGTCAAACAACCGGGAAAATCGAATGGGTCGTGTCCGGCTATGTGATTGGATCCATAATTGGCTATTATTTAGGCGATCTCGTCTTGCAAAAGACTTGGCGGGTCCGGTTTTCTTTTAAAGGGTACATCACCTTTATGGTGAGTGTCATCGCTCTTTCCATCCTTCTAAAGTTAGATCCGCTTTCGTATGAGTCAAAGGTGCCTGATAAAAAGATGATCAACCAAATATATATAGGGAACCATTCACCTATATATTATGAAGATGAGGATTCAGGGAGTTCAATCTATCTAAAAGAAAAAGAAAATATCTCAGCTGTACGTTTGTTACATCAGCAGATTCTTGAAAAGGGTAAGATGGAGAGCGTCGCAGATCCTAATCCTGAAAACTCCGTGTTTCTTATATACGAACTTGAAAATGGAAGACATTTAGCGAGGGAGTACCATTTGCAAAATTATGAGTCGTATATGCCGCTTTTAGCCAAAATCTATGAATCTAGCGAATATAAACAAACAGTTAATGAGCTGTTGCATGTACCGGTTGAAGAAGTTTCCAAAATGAAAATCAATGCCACCGGAGAAATGGATAAGTCCGTAATCATTACTGATAAACAGCAGCTTGCGGAAGCGGTTCAGGCGTTATCGGAAGACCTGAATAACCAGACACTCGCCCAAATGACGAAGACCTGGGGAGAATATGCATACATTGAAATTCTTCTCGAAAATAACAAGACCATCTATATGAATTGGAACTCTTCTTATCCTGCCTTCACAAATTGGATGGAACAAACGGGACAAGCTGAAGAGGCAAGATTAACGGCAAATGATATCTCTCATATTCTTGTAACGAAGACCGATTTTAATTTATATAGTACGTCCGAAGAAGAAATTGAACAAAAAGTGGAAAAGCAGTCGATTCTGTTGAAGATTGATCAGCCTGATGAAATAGAGATGGCCATCGAAAACAGTCAATTGGATTATGGGGAAGGAAAGTATACAGCTGTTTTTTATTATAAGGATAGCCGAGATTTTGAGATAAGGACTTTTTCTGGTGACCATGTTCCCGATTTTATTTTAAACCACTTTGAATGAAAAGAAAGGGAGGATGAATTTGAAGAAAGGACATTGTAATGAAGCTGAAGGTTTCACCAGGGTTTATCATTCATTTTATAAGCGAATCTATTACATTGCTTTATCCATCATCAAATGTCCATATCTCGCCGAAGATATTACTCAGGAAACCTATATAAAAGCCTATACTAAACGTGATACGATCAAGGATGACAGAAAAATGGGGGCATGGTTAGCCTGCATCGCCACGAGGACGGCCATTGATTTTTCGCGTAAGCAAAAACGGGGAAGCCATTTGATTCAGCAGGAAATGATGGATTGGTTGGAAAGTCAGCCCTGTAGTCAAAATGAGGTAGAAGATGCCATGGATTTATGGACATTAAAAGAAGACATCATCCACGTCTTATTTAAATTATCCCATAAACAGCGGGAAATACTATTGCTTAAGGTGAATGGCGGGTTAAAAGAACGTGAAATCGCCATGGTGCTCAACATTAAGCAGGCGACGGTTAAAATCAATCTGTATAGGGCAAGAAAACAATTAAGAAATGAGTTGCAAAACAAGGAAATTGCATAAAAATCAACGGGATGATGCCCAATTGCTACTTCCATTTATATTTTTTATTGAACGGTTTACGTAAGTTATTCTTACTTTAAGGAAAAAATATGTAAAAGGGGGGAGATGAGATGAAAATCAGTCAAGTTTATTATCTACTAGTCATCATGGCGGTTTTCATGGCGGGTTGTAAAGATGAAGAAGGTTCTACTCATTCTTCAACTGCGGATGAGGGCATCACTTCGAAGCAGGCGACCCACGCATCAGTAGAGGGAGCCACGTATCCTCTTGAAGAAATGGAGAGTTTGTCAAACAAAATGGATGTGGCGTTCACGAGCCAAAATCGTTCGAAATGGCAGAATGAAAATCAGGCAGTCATGAAACGTTGGAAACAATTGCATGATCAAGTAGGGATAGCGAATGAGGAGTATGCGGTGGTAGAAAATGAGCTGAAAATGATAGAGGCTGAGCTTCAAAAAGAAGAGGCAAATGAAGCAAAACTGAAATCAATGATGAAGGAAGCAAAGGTGAGAATCGATTTACTTAAGCTGACATTAAAAGAATGATGTGGGGCGATCTAAAGTTTTCCTAAACGATATTTTGGGTATAGAAAAGGAAAGAAAGGATGATGAATCATGAAAAAACTCCTAAAACGAGCAGTCATTTTTGCCGCTCCTTTAATCTTTAAAGAAGTCAAGAAACGTTGGAAAAAAAAGCGTAATCAAAAAGCCATGAAGGCTGGTAGGATAAGTAACTAGCAGACTCAACATCACATTATAAGCACCAGGGGAGAAGACGCTGATACAGCGTCTTTTGTTTTTTATTACTCCTTTCATTTCTTGGATTCATTCACCTCTACATCTTTCGTTCATATCGTGTTAAAATAGTAAGGTTGATTGAAATGGATACCGGAGTAGCGAAGGTATAAGCCTTATGATATATTTTTCGTACATATATTGTGTATGTTCAAGACTTTTGCATACTAGGAAAGGTTGACATTCCAATGTGAAAAAAACGATTAGGTTCTCTATACATGCTATGTGACAATTCCAATAATGAAAGGAACATATTATGCCTACTTTAAAAGATGAGGTCCATTCAAGACGGACTTTTGCAATAATTTCCCACCCGGATGCCGGGAAAACTACATTAACAGAGAAACTACTACTGTTTGGTGGCGCGATTCGTGATGCCGGAACAGTTAAGGCTAGAAAAACAGGAAAGTATGCAACGAGTGACTGGATGGAGATTGAAAAGCAGCGGGGAATCTCCGTTACATCTTCGGTCATGCAATTTGATTATGACGATTTCCGTGTGAATATCCTGGATACACCAGGTCACCAAGATTTCAGTGAAGACACATACCGCACACTGATGGCTGTAGATAGTGCCGTAATGATTATCGATTCGGCAAAAGGGATTGAAGATCAAACGGTTAAATTATTCAAAGTATGTCGGATGAGAGGCATTCCGATTTTTACCTTCATTAATAAAATGGACCGTCAAGGGAAAATGCCACTTGAATTGCTTGCTGAACTTGAGGAAGTGCTTGGTATTGAAACGTATCCAATGAACTGGCCGATCGGGATGGGAAAAGATTTCGTAGGTATATACGATCGATTCAATAACCGCATCGAACAATTCAAGACGGAAGGACCGGAACGTTACCTTACTTTGAATGACGAAGGTGAACTTGATGGAGATCATATATTGAAGGAATCACCGTTATATGAGCAAACATTAGAAGAAATTATGCTGTTGACGGAAGCCGGAAACCAGTTCTCGGAAGAGAGAATTGCTAATGGTCAACTAAGTCCAGTATTTTTCGGTAGTGCGTTAACGGCGTTCGGTGTCCAAACATTTTTAGATGCTTATCTCCAGTTTGCACCTGAGCCACAAGCTCGTATGACCACTTCAGGTGAAGTGAATCCTGTCAGTGAAGAATTTTCCGGATTCATTTTCAAGATTCAAGCGAACATGAATCCGAAACACCGTGACCGGATTGCTTTCCTCCGCATTTGTTCAGGAAAATTCGAGCGTGGAATGAATGTGAACTTGAGCAGAACGGGCAAACCAATCAATCTTTCGTCTTCTACCCAATTCATGGCGGATGACCGGAACACCGTGAATGAAGCCGTGAGCGGAGATATCATTGGTCTGTATGACACTGGGAACTATCAAATTGGTGATACGATTACGACAAGTAAAGATATGTATCAGTTTGAACGTTTACCTCAGTTTACCCCTGAGCTTTTCATGCGGGTAACGGCTAAAAATGTTATGAAGCAGAAACATTTTCATAAAGGTATTAATCAACTGGTCCAAGAAGGAGCGATTCAGCTCTTCAAAACGGTCCGTATGGAAGAATATCTTCTTGGTGCCGTTGGTCAACTTCAATTTGAAGTATTCGAACACAGAATGAGAAACGAATACAATGTTGAGGTAATGATGGAGCGTATGGGTAGCAAAATCACCCGTTGGGCAGAAGATGAAAAACTCGATGAAAATCTGCACAGTTCTAGAAGCATACTGGTCAAAGACCGTTATGATAAATATGCATTTTTGTTTGAAAATGAGTTTGCATTACGTTGGTTCCAGGATAAGAATCCGGATGTGACTTTATATAACCCAATGGATTTGAAATAAGGTTGAGCCCGTGGATCATAAACACGGGCTTTTCTTATAGAAATTAATAGTGATTAGTTTTTTCCTATTGTTATGTCCACAGCTTAGAGAATAAATTCGAAAAGGACATCTAAGGATCATCACGTAACTGTAATAATGGGGAAGACTTAAGGATAATGCATATGAATAGAATCGTAGAAGGTATTCGTGCAATTTGGTGATACTATGAGCACCGTATAGAATAAAATTCCTTTGACAATATTGAAAAACTTATATATATTTATACCTATGCTTTAGTGCTTAAAAGCGTCTAAGTGAAAGTGAGTGCGAGCGATTCTTACCTCGAGAATTTTTAACTTGAAAGCGGTGAAAAATATCATGCGTCTTGAAGATGCGAAGCTTAAGCTCTCATTGCCCGAAGCACTCGGTGTTTTGGCCATTCTATTATTGATTATAGCAACTGGAATTATACATTATGGCTTGGATCCTCATATTCCAATTATAGCAGCTATCCTTTTTTTATTTGTTTATGGGAAAGTGAAAAAGCTTCCATTTTCAATCATGGAGTCAGCTATCGTCAAAGGGGCGGTCTCCGGTATGGGAGCCATCTATATTTTCTTCTTTATTGGAATGTTAATTTCAATCTGGATGGCGAGCGGAACAATTCCGACCATCATGTATTATGGATTTGACTGGATTTCTGGTGAATCCTTTTATGCAGTGACATTTCTGGTGACATCGCTTCTCGGATTGTGCATCGGGAGTTCACTCACCACCTCGGCTACGATAGGTGTCGCTTTCATCGGAATGGCGGCGGCCATGGATTTATCGCTGGCCATCACGGCGGGTGCCATTATCTCGGGGGCCTTTCTTGGGGATAAAATGTCACCACTTTCCGATACAACGAACTTGGCATCGGAAACAGTGGGCGTATCTTTGTTTGAACATATTAAAAATATGCTTTGGACGACACTTCCGGGATTTATTATTACGCTGGTTATCTTTTTCTTCCTTTCCCCTGATATCAATATAGCCCGGATAGAGGAAATAGAAGTGATGAGCCGTACGTTGAAGATGGAAACGAATATCAGTATATGGAGCTTGCTTCCATTTATCATCGTTTTAGGTATGGCTTTGAAAAAGATATCAGCCATCCCGACTTTATCTGCAGGAATCGTTTCCGCAGCAATCATTGCCTTTTTACAAACACCGGGTTTTACTGTTCCAAAGCTAGCTGATATTCTATTTAGCGGTTTCGTTCTTGATAGTGGGATGGAACAGCTGGATTCCATTTTATCCCGGGGTGGCATTGAAAGCATGATGTTCTCGATTTCTCTCGTTCTATTGGCATTGGCCATGGGTGGACTTTTATTTGAATTGGGCATTATCCCATCTATTCTTAGTAGCATTCAGGATTCGCTGACGAGTGTTTCGAAGTTAATTGCCGCAACTGTTTTTACAGGAATCAGTACCAACTTCCTTGTTGGGGAGCAATATTTATCGGTGTTGTTGCCGGGGAAGGCTTTCCAACAAAAGTATGATGATCTGGGGTTGCATCCTAAGACACTGGCACGTGTGCTTGAAGATTCAGGAACGGTAGTGAATCCACTTGTACCTTGGGGAGTCTGTGGTGTCTTTCTGACAAAGGTACTGGATGTTCCGACCTTGGAGTATGCACCATTTGCTTTTTTCTGTTTACTCTGTCCATTACTTAGTTTGATCAGTGGATTCACAAAAATCGGCATTCATTATAATAAGTAAGAAAAAAAGCGGTGAAGAAAACGAAAGGTTTTTCTTCACCGCTTTTTTACATTACAGACTCTTCTTTTGAAACAATACTCCATCCGTTCGCCAAAAGCTTATCTATATAATCTTCGATAGGCAATTCCTCTAAATCTATGGCCACGGGTTTCATAGATACATAGCATTCATCTTTCTCATAATTAACAGTGACTTTTACGACCTCGTACCCATTATGATACTTAGCATCAAATCCAGGGTCCTCGATGATATCTCCTAGAAAGGGACGAAAGGATGATTCAAATGTTTTCATTACAACTTCGGATCTATTTTTTTCCTTATGTTCCTTGGAAGACGTTAAAAAAATGAACAGTTTAATTTTCATCAGTACCTCTCCTTTTCTAAAGTATAGTAAGCAGTAGCTACCCTTTGAAGTTCTTGAAATAGGAAAGGCTGCCCCAAATGTCACCTTTGATGATGTTTGGGGCAGCCCTTTTTTTGTTAAATTGGTTTTATCCAATTCACTTGGAAGAGAGAATATCTTCCGTTGGAACCGTCGTAATGACTTTTTCTTTTTGTTCAAGCAAGTTCATTCTCATCACGACATTTTGGTAGATACCCATTGAAAGCATCAGTAGGAGTAAGGATGAACCACCATAACTGATGAATGGAAGGGTAATCCCTGTAATGGGAATGAGCCCCGTCACGCCTCCAACATTAATGCCCACTTGTATGCCTATCATGGAAGATATACCAATCAAGAGAAGGCTGCCAAATGGGTCTTTGCATTTTGCAGAAAGGATGAAGCCCCTTAAGACGATGAAACCGAGTGTCAACAGGACGAAAGCCACACCGAATATTCCTAGCTCTTCCGCAATGATGGCCATGATGAAATCGGTATGGGATTCGGGAAGATAGCCATACTTCTGTACGCTGTCTCCAAGGCCGACTCCCGTAAGACCGCCAGAACCGATTGCAAATAAAGAGTTCACGAGTTGATATCCGTCTTCTCCGGCTGTACCGAAAGGATCAGCGAATCCGGTAAAACGGGATACCTTATTCTCGGTGAAAATACTCGAGAAATTCCCTGTCACTAGTACGCCTAGAGCTACAAGGCCGATTAATAGCATCGTAAGTATAGATAGCTTAAAGATACTTTTAAAAGACATGCCAGACGAAAGGACCATGGTAACTGCAATGAGAAATATGACGGCAGCCGTTCCATAGTCAGGTTGAATGGCAATTAAAAAGCAAATACCAACGAGAAACCCGATCGGTGGAATGACGGCTTTATCGATGCTGTTGATTCGATCCTGCCTTTTACCGTAAATGGCGGCCAGATAAATAATCATGGCTAGCTTGGAAAACTCCGCGGGCTGAATGGATTTTGTTCCTATCTTAAACCAGCTCGTAGCATTACCCGCTGTATGGCCGAAGATGAATAGAAGTAAAAGGATACCAGCCATTCCAAACATCATACTCATTAAAAACGTTTTGTGCTTGTACATCTTATAAGGAAGAATCATCGTCACGATCATGGCAATGAATGAGATGATAAAGGCCGTTTTTTGTTTTTCAAAGAAGAAATCCATGGACAAGCCGTATCGAGCAACTGCAGTAATCATGCTCGAACTATAAATCATGACTAAACCAAACAGACAAAGTAATGTGACTGCGATGAAAATTGGGAAATCATATGCTTTAATAATTCTTTTCACTTGTGCGCTCACCTCGAATATGTATGCGCGAAAAATTCGCCTTCTTATATAGTAACGGAAAATCGGTTAGATAGATAATGATTTTAATCATTTACTAGAATTTAACCTTAAAGAATAGAATATAAACACCCGGTTTATTTAATGCACATGAATACTACTATTCTCTATTTTCGATAATCTGGTTGGATACTCCTTTTAAAAAACAATATTTTTCTTTTCATCCCTTGAATAATAGTAATAATTTGTCAAATAACTTACAATTAAGATAATTAAAGGGAGGGATAGGATGGGACATATATACTTTTTTACTGGTTTTCCAGGGTTCATTAGCAATCAGTTGATTAGGGAGCTTATAAAACGGGACGAGGCAGTAGATAAAGTCTATCTACTTGTACTACCTGAGCAAATGGGAAAAGCGGAAGCGGAAATCAAGACAATAGAAAGCGAACTGGACGGGGCAAAGGTGCTATTCCAATTAGTAATAGGAGATATCACGAAAGAGAACCTCAATATCACTGTTCCGGAGAGTCAAAGTCTTCAACAAGAAATCACGCATGTTTTTCATCTAGCTGCGATATATGATTTGGCTGTCCCGGAAAAAATTGCTCAGCTAGTCAATGTCGTTGGTACGAAGCATGTGAATGAATGGGTCAAAGGGATCCCCAAACTTGTACGTTATACCTATTTTAGTACCGCTTACGTTGCCGGGAATCGGGAAGGTGACCTGTTTGAACATGAACTTGTACTGCCGAAAAGCTTCAAGAACCATTACGAGCGGACGAAGTATGATGCAGAATTACTGGTCGAGCAATTAAAAAGCGAAGTACCCACAACTATCATCCGTCCAGGGATTGTGAAGGGACACTCCAAGACAGGGGAAACCATCAAATTTGACGGGCCATATTTTATCCTCAACTTCCTAGATCGTCTAAGTTTCCTGCCTATGTACCCATATATCTCGTCGGAAAGGGAGACCGTTGTCAATCTTGTGCCAGTTGATTATATTATACAGGCAACCGCTTATCTGGCATTATATAAAGAAGGTGTAGGTAAGACGTATCATCTAACCGATCCGAGTCCTTGTAAAGCCACTGAGATTTATGAACTTTTTGTTGGTGAATTATATAAGAAGAAACCAAAGGGTCATATGCCAATGGCGGTAAGCCAGGCCTTTTTATCGATCCGTCCTGTACGGACATATTTAGGTGTCGAAAAAGAAGCATTGGATTACTTCACATGGCAGGGACGATTCGATTGTACAAAAGCACAGGCTGATTTAGCGGGATCTGGAATTGCTTGCCCGAATTTCAAGGATGGCGTACCGGCCATGGTCGAATTTTATTTAAGAAACAAAAACGAAAAAAGATATCAGATAAAAATAAGGTGAAGCAAGGGGAGACATTATGGAAGAACTACATAAAAAGTGGGAAGTGTATTCTCCGGCAACAGGAAAGAAAATAGCGGAACTTGATGAAACCCCACTGGAGTCCATTCCTCAATTATATATAAAATCAAGGCAGGCTTTTCTGAATTGGTCTAAACTACCCATCGCCGAACGCTTGAACTATTTAAAGCGCCTTCGTTTATTGATGGTGGAAAAGATGGATGAACTAGCAGAAACGATTTCGAAAGATACGGGGAAGGTCAAGATAGAAGCGCTTGTGGCTGATATCATGCCAACGATAGATGCGATCAAGCATATTGAAAAACATGCTGCAAAAGCCCTTTCGAGGCAGAAGGCATCAACCCCACTCATGTTAATTGGTAAGAAATCCTATATTGAATATATGCCACGTGGGACGGTCCTTGTCATTTCACCTTGGAATTATCCTTTCCAACTGGCGATGGTGCCGATACTGAATGCCTTAATTGGTGGAAATACGGTCATTTCCAAGCCTTCAGAGGTGACCCCTTTAGTGGGTATAAGCATGGATGACTTGTTTCAAGAAGCTGGATTTCCGGAGGGCGTCATTCAATTTGCCCATGGCGGAAAAGAGCTAGGGGCAGCATTGACGGAACAAAAACCCGATTATATATTTTTTACCGGCTCTGTAAGGACCGGTAAAATTATCGGTGAAGTGGCGGCTAAACAATTAATCCCCACTACGCTCGAACTTGGTGGAAAGGATCCGATGATCGTATTTGGTGATGCCAATTTGGAACGTGCTGTAAATGGGGCACTTTGGGGAGCTTTTACTAACAGTGGACAGGTGTGCATGAGCGTGGAAAGGGTTTATGTGGAAAGGACCGTTTATAAAGAGTTTCTGTCCTTGCTGAAGGAAAAGACGACTGCTTTAAGGCAGGGTACACAATTAACGGACGATGTTGGTTCGATGACGTTCCCGGCCCAGCTTGATATCGTTGCAGATCACTTGGATGATGCACTGAATAAGGGAGCCATCATGGAATCCGGCAGCACGCCGCATGACTGGAAAAAAGGAAGTACTTATTTCATCCCACCGATTATTTTGTCCAATGTCGATCATTCGATGAAAATCATGAATGAGGAAACATTCGGCCCGGTTCTTCCTGTTGTGCCATTCGATAGTGAAGAAGAGGCGGTTCGTCTTGCGAACGACAGTCAATATGGACTTAACTCAAGCGTATGGAGCATGGATGAGGAAAAAGCGAACCGGGTGGCCCGTCAGTTAGTGACAGGAGCGGTGACCATCAATGATGTCTTGATAACCGTTGCCAATCATGGACTGCCGTTTGGCGGGGCAAAGCAAAGTGGTATTGGCCGTTATCATGGGGAACAGGGAATGCGGATATTCTGCCATGAAAAAGCGATCATGCAGGATAAAGGGAAAAAGAATTCGGAAATCCAGTGGTATCCTTATGAAGGGAAATACCCAAGATTTTTATCGCTGTTCCAACATTACTTTTCAGCCAAGACCAATTGGATCAAATTTGGAAAAGAATATATGGAATTATTAAAGATTTCCAAAGAAAAACGAAAAAAATGATTGTTATTTTTGCGGGTAGCACGTATACTACTAATATACTTAATAACTGATTTTCCTTTAATCAAAGGGGAGTAGCGTTAGGGTTCGCCCTAAAACAAAGTCGTCATTACGTGAATGGAGACATTCATCGGCTTTGTTGACATGATTTCATGTTCAGCAAGACCTTTGCCTATACGGCAGAGGTCTTTTTATTTTGCCAAATGCCGATAGGGAGGAAAATACAAACTATTGGAGGTAAAATATATGGAAGTATCATTATTATTGGAATATGGATGGGTCCTTCTTATCTTGGTCGGACTTGAAGGGATACTCGCTGCTGATAATGCAGTCGTCATGGCTGTCATGGTTAAGCATTTACCAAAAGATCAACAACGGAAAGCTTTGTTTTATGGATTGTTAGGAGCTTTTGTTTTCCGTTTTGCAAGTTTATTCCTGATTTCTTTCCTTGTCGACGTATGGCAAGTTCAAGCACTCGGTGCGCTTTACCTTCTCTTCATCGCTTTTCAGCATCTTTATAAGAAATATGCTGGTAAAGGTGAGGCTGAAGTCAAGAAACCTAAGAAACAATCCGGCTTCTGGATGACCGTCGTCAAAGTAGAAGTAGCGGATATTGCATTTGCCATTGATTCGATGCTGGCAGCCGTTGCATTAGCTGTTACACTTCCTGCTACAGGTTGGATGAAGGTCGGTGGAATTGACGGAGGACAATTTGCTGTCATGTTCCTCGGCGGGATGATAGGCTTGGTCATCATGCGTTTTGCTGCTAATGGATTCGTGAAGTTGCTTCATCAACGTCCATCACTTGAAACTGCAGCCTTCTTGATTGTAGGTTGGGTAGGGGTTAAATTGGCCGTCTACACGCTAGCTCATCCTTCCCTTGGCGTCTTGGAACAGCATTTCCCTGAATCAACCCTTTGGAAGTCAATTTTCTGGGTTGTATTAGTTGGAATCGCGGTTGGTGCTTGGATCATTTCGAGTAAAAAAGAGAAACAAATTCAAGAAGTATAAAAAATGTCAGGCGTGAAAGTCACGCCTGACATTTTTTGTGCAATGAAAATTAATCATTTTGTGGAAAATGACCGCGTTACCCACAAAAAAATAATCCTATTTTCGAAATTTATGCTTAAGAGTCAAATATTAAATTAAAGTAATAAAAATGACAAATGTCCTATGAAACCATTAGAAAACTTCGATTTTTTTATTGAACTGTAACTTTAATGTAATAAACGAGAAAAAACTAAGCATTTTATCATGTTATATCGAAAATTTAATCTGTGATTTTCGGAAAATAGGTCTTTTGGAACTGTCATTTAGGCTTGCTCCCCTTAAGATTAAGATGTTGATGCATTATTTTGCATCAATAGGAGCGAGGTGAACAAATGCTTGGTTTGTTGTTTACAGCATTCAAAAAAAAGCGTTCTTTAGAATCGACCGTCTTGAAAATTCAACAAGGCGATTTAAGCCTTCGAAATGATACCATAGAATCATTCAAGCCTTTTATAGCTAAAACCGTCTCATCCGTTTGCAGACGTTACATATATGAAACAGATGATGAATTCAGTATTGGATTGATTGCATTTAATGAAGCAATCGATAAATATTCTCCTGAAAAAGGAAGTTCGTTACTGGCATTTGCAGAAACCCTTGTTAAAAGGAGGGTTATTGACTATTTGCGGAGCCAGTCAAGACGTAAAGAAATGACTGTGGATCTTGCAGTGGACGAAGAAAATAACCAAAACCAAAGTTATTTCGATGATAAAAATTCCATACAAGAATATGAAAAGCAATTGGAATCAGAAAAAAGAAGTGAAGAAATTCATCTTTACATAAATGAATTAAAAGATTTTGGTCTGTCGTTTGACGATCTTGTCGAAGTTTCTCCGAAACATGCTGATGCTAGGAAAGGAGCAATCATGATAGCTAAAATGCTAATGGAAGATGACGAGTTAAAAGAAATCCTGTTTACCAAGAAACGTCTTCCTGTTAAGCAGCTAGAGGGTAGGGTGGAAGTGAGTCGAAAAACAATTGAACGGAACCGAAAGTATATCATTGCTGTGGCCATAATACTGAATGGGGATTTCCTGTACTTGAACGAGTATATTAAAGGGGTGATTAATGGATGAAAAAAGGAGTTGTTCTTTCTATAAATAAACGTTTTGTCACTCTTTTAACCCCTGAAGGCGAGTTCTTAAAAACTAAAAGGAAAGCCCGGCCCTATAAAGTAGGAGAGGAAATTACCTTTTCGACTGTTAAACCATCGTTTAATTTTTCTTTATCTACCTTTCATTTTTCAGCAAAGAAAACCGTCGTACTCAGCTTGACATCCAGTTTTCTTATTCTCATTTCCCTCCTTCCGTCATTGTTTTCTGACCATGTCTCGGCTTATATGACGATCGATGTGAACCCAAGTATTGAATTGGAACTTAATGATGAACTGGAGGTTCTCAAGCTCACTGGACTTAATGGAGATGGGAAGTTGGTGATTAGGGAAATTTCAAACTGGAAAGGCAAGAATGTTAAAACGGTCACGAATCGTATCGTGAAGACCACAAAACAACTTGGTTATTTGAAAGGGAAAAAACAAATTGTGGTTTCAACAACTTTATTGGATGAGAATAAAGAACTGGATAAGAACCTAAAATCAGAAATTAATAAAATCTCAACTCAGGATAATATCGCCCAAACAAAGCTGAAAGTTATCCCAGCAACAGAAAGTGACCGCAAACACGCAAGGGAGCAGGGGATATCTACCGGAAAATATGTGGAAAAGAAGCTCGAGAAAAAGGAGAAGGAAAAAGGGGACACAAGGAAACCGGTACAGGGAAGTAACGCGAATCATTCAAGACACAGTGAAAATAATAGTAGCAAACGTGAATTACATAAAAAAGAAGCCGGAACAATACCTGAAAAAAATAAAGAGCTCGAGCAAAAGGAAAAAGCGGTAAAATCTTTAAGGGATTCAGTAGAAGAGTCAACCAGAAAAAAGGAAGAATCGCCTCAGAAAAAACAAAAGGTGAATAATCCTAAAGTAAAAGCACCAAAGCAGGAGCCATCAAAGCCACAGCCACAAAAGGAAAAAGCGTCAAGGCCACAGCCACAAAAGGAAAAAGCGTCAAGGCCACAGCCACAAAAGGAAAAAGCACAAAAGCCAAAGTCACAAAAGGTGAAAGCAGCAAAGCCACAGCCACAAAAGGAAAAAGCAGCAAAGCCACAGCCGCAAAAGGAAAAGGCAGCAAAGCCAAAGCCACAAAAGGTGAAAGCACAAAAGCCACAGCCGCAAAAGGAAAAGGTAGCAAAGCCAAAGCCACAAAAGGTGAAAGCACCAAAGCCAAAGCCACAAAAGGTGAAAGCACCAAAGCCACAGCCGCAAAAGGAAAAAGCAGCAAAGCCACAGCCGCAAAAGGAAAAAGCGCAAAAGTCACAGCCACAAAAGGAAAAGGCGTCAAGGCAGCAACTGCCAAAGGAAAAAGCACCGAAACAACCACCCCATAAAGAAAAAGCAACAAAACAAAATAGTGAACATTCCCCTAAGAAAAATGAAATCGATTTTCACCATAAATAGAGCCCAGCTAATAGCTGGGCCCTTATCCATTATATTCAGTTAGGTTAATTATTGACCTTTAAGCTGAGATTGTGCCTGCTGGACAAGTCGTTTTGTAATTTCTCCACCAACCGAACCATTTGCTCGGGCTGATGTATCTGAACCCAATTGAACACCGAATTCTGAAGCAATTTCATATTTAATTTGATCTAATGCCTGTTCAATTCCAGGCACAAGAAGTTTATTGCTGCTACTATTATTAGCCATTTTATTTTCCCCCTTATTGGTTCAGCGGTTTTTCCGCTGTAATTATAGTATGAGTAAAACGGTTGTTTTTACTTATAGGACGGATGTCAAATTTATTGGTAAACCTACCTTATTGTTGTAAGTAAGTCAGTTCCTAAAAGGTAATGGAAAAATCATCGAAAAAAGAGTACACTAAGATAGATTTTGTAACAATCATCGATTACGTAGAGTAAGAAAGGAAAACTGCATGGTTGCTATTAAAAAGCTATTATCAAAATTAACGCCAGCCCAACTTATCGTTGGTTATTACTTTATGGCCGTCAGTATTTCTACAATACTGCTTAGTTTGCCAGTTGCTCTAAAACCTGGAGTGAGATGGGGATTCATGGATGCACTTTTCACTGCGGTTAGCGCAGTAAGTGTGACAGGATTAACCGTAGTCAATACAGCTGACGTATTCAGTAACACGGGCTATTTCATCTTAATGTTCGTTCTCCAATTTGGCGGAATTGGCATAATGACACTTGGAACTTTTTTTTGGTTGATTTTAGGCAAGAAAATTGGGATCAAAGAAAGACAGCTGATCATGACTGACCAGAATCAGACTAATCTTTCGGGTCTTGTTAAGTTATTGATTCAAATTATAAAGATTTTTGTCGTAATTGAATTAATTGGAGCTCTTATTTTAGGTGTTTACTTCCTGAATTATTATCCAGATTGGAAGGCAGCCTTGGTAAATGGACTCTTTTTAGCGGTCAGTTCCACTACAAATGCTGGTTTTGATATTAGTGGTGTATCCATGATCCCTTTCAAAGGCGATTATTTCGTCCAATTTATCACGATTATCCTCCTGATTCTTGGGGCAATCGGATTTCCGGTCTTAATCGAATTAAAAGAGTTTTTGTCGAATAGTTCGCGTAGTTATAAGTTTCACTTTTCCTTGTTTACAAAGCTGACCTCGGTAACTTTTTTTGGTCTTATCATTGGAGGCAGCATTCTTATCTATTTCCTTGAAATCAAGGGATTTTTTCACGGAAAAAGCTGGCATGAATCACTTTTCTACTCATTATTCATGTCGTCGAATACGAGAAGTGGTGGCCTTTCCACGATGATTGTTAGCGAGTTTTCGGAACCGACCTTATTACTGATGAGCATTCTAATGTTTATTGGAGCATCGCCTAGTTCTGTAGGTGGTGGCATACGGACGACGACCCTTGCTATCATGATTCTCTTTTTGTGGAACTTCATGCGGGGGAGAAAGTCCATTAAAGTATTCAAAAGGGAAGTGCATCCTGATGATACCCGAAAAGCAACGGCTGTCATGATAATGGGTTCCCTGCTATGTATCCTGGCGATTTTCGTTTTGACTATAAGCGAGAACTTCACTTTGATGCAGATCATTTTTGAAGTTTGTTCCGCTTTCGGTTCAGTAGGCCTTTCGATGGGCATTACTCCGGAATTGAGTAATGTGGGCAAAGTTGTCATTATGATAATTATGTTTATTGGTCGGGTTGGAATTACCTCCTTCCTCTATATCATCGGTCATAAAGAAGTTACAGAGAACTACCATTATCCTAAAGAGCGTGTCATAATTGGCTGATTATTAAATAATAAAGATGAACCTTTCCGTTATTGGAGAGGTTTTTTTGGTTAATAGCAGGAATTGCGGATATTTTATGGAATTTTACTTTAAAGAGATTGTTTACCATATATAACCAAACCTTAAGCGAATCGGACAATAAATAAAATTATATTGTAAGTATGGGAGGTGTAAGGTTGAATAGCTATGTTGGCAGACTGGTTGTCCCCACCCTATTTTCCGCATTGCAACTACCCTATATAGTTTGGCTTTACGCTGAGTCACGGAAAGTCCCTGTAGTAGGAATATTCTATCTTGCCATTATTGCTGTCGTTGCATGGTTGTTAGGAGCCGTCTATGATAAAAAGCAAAGGACCATTGAATTGTTGAAAGATAGCGAAGGACGTTATCGCATTATTTCTAAATCCTCTAAAGAGTTGCTTAACAGCTTCAATGAAGTGATTTTTAAAACGGACGAAAAAGGGAAATGGCAATACTTGAATCCAGCATGGAAAATGATGAGCGGAAGGACTGTCAATGAATCACTGGGTCTCCATTTTTCCAAAGAAATAGATAAGACATCTTATCATCGTATTTTGAAAGCGTTTGCAAATTCCTTCCGTGAAGGAAAGCGATATTTCCGTGTCGACATTAAAATGAATAATCGAAATAATGAAGGGTCTTGGGTAGAAGCATTCGTTAAATTAGTCTATGACGACGGAGGTGAATTCATTGGGACGGCGGGCATATTATCGGAAATCAATGAAAGGAAACATGCAGAAGAAAAACTTGTAAGCCTGAATGAACATTTGGCCATTACCTCCAGCAAGTTATCTACAGCTGCCCAACTTGCAGCTGGTATTGCCCATGAAGTCCGAAATCCTATGACTTCCATTTTGGGGTTTGTAAAATTAATCAAAGATGGGTCTGAAAACAAACAGGAATATTATGACATAATTTTCTCAGAAATTAACCGGATCGAGCAAATCCTCAATGAATTATTGTTACTTTCGAAGCCTAGTAAAACTGAATTTTCGGAAAAAAATCTAATCGGTATTTGCAATCATGTATTAACGTTGTTGGAGACAAATGCTGTTCTTAATAATATCCAAATTCATAAAAACTTTGATGAAGACCCGATTTTAATTTACTGTGATGAAAATCAAATCAAGCAGGTACTAATTAACCTTATAAAAAATGCGATTGAGTCCATGGCGAATGGTGGTAACATTTTTGTCAATATTCAAGAAAAGGATCACGAGGTTTCAATAGGCATACTGGACGAAGGGGAGGGAATACCAGAACACTCGATTCAAAAAATTGGCGAACCATTCTTCACGACGAAATCGTCAGGTACGGGGTTAGGTCTTTCTGTATGTTTCAAGATCATTGAAAATCATGGGGGAAAAGTGTTCATAACAAGTGAGAGAGCAAAAGGAACGAAAATTGTTTGTATCTTTCCTACCTGCAAAACCAGTGAAAAAAAGGAGGTACCTTTTAAAAAAATGAATCAATTTTCAGAAAATAAAATTTAATTATTGAAAATATTGTAAAAATAATAATATAATGGAAAATAATGAACATACCGACCAGTTAGTTAGTAAAAGGGAGGAATGAATGTGAATTTCGAACACACTCAAAAAGTGAAGGACTTAGAAAAAAAGTTAATCGGTTTCATGGAACAACATGTCTATCCAAATGAGGCCGTCTATCAAAAGGAATTAGAAAAGCAAGACAGTCGCTGGAGTGCCATACCGCCCATTTTATCTGAATTGACGGGTAAAGCGAAGGAAGCTGGACTTTGGAATTTGTTTTTACCTGATAGTGAACACGGAGCAGGTTTAACCAATCTTGAATATGCACCACTTTGTGAAATCATGGGAAGATCCATGATAGGACCCGAAATATTCAACTGTAATGCACCGGATACGGGAAATATGGAAGTTTTGGTTCGTTATGGAACGGATGAGCATAAAGAACGCTGGCTTAAACCCTTGCTTGCCGGGGAAATAAGGTCTTGTTTTTCGATGACTGAGCCTGAAGTGGCCTCTTCCGATGCAACTAATATTGAATGCAGAATTGTAAGGGAAGGTGATGAATACGTCATCAATGGTCGAAAGTGGTGGTCATCTGGGGCTGGAGATCCGAGGTGTAAAATTGCCATTGTCATGGGTAAGACCAATGCCGAAGCACCCAAACATGAGCAGCAATCGATGATTCTGGTGCCGCTAGATACACCCGGCGTCAAAATTGAACGTATGCTTTCTGTTTTTGGTTATGACCATGCTCCACATGGACATGCTGAAATCACATTTACTAATGTCAGGGTCCCTTCTGAAAACATCCTCTGGGGTGAAGGGAAAGGATTTGCCATTGCTCAAGGAAGACTCGGACCTGGCAGGATCCATCACTGCATGAGGCTAATCGGTGCAGCTGAAAGAGCACTTGAAGAATTATGTAAGCGCATACAAGAACGTGTAGCATTCGGTAAGCCTTTGTCGAAACAGGGGGTGATCATGGAGTGGGTGGCCGATTCGAGGATTGAAATTGAACAAGCCAGACTTTTGACTTTAAAAGCTGCTTATATGATGGATACTGTTGGAAATAAAGAAGCGAAAGCTGAAATAGCCATGATAAAGGTAGTAGCTCCCAATATGGTATTGAAGGTGATAGACCGTGCAATCCAAGGCTTTGGTGCTGCAGGGGTTTCAGGTGACTTCCCGCTTGCTGCCCATTGGGCCAATGCTAGAACATTGCGGCTAGCGGATGGCCCAGATGAGGTACACCGTCAACAGGTGGCTAAAATCGAACTTCGTAAGTATCAAAAGGATGAGGTGAAAATATGAAAATAACCGAGTTATTCGACTTAACTGGAAAGACGGCGATAATTACTGGCGGTGGAAGGGGATTGGGCGAACAGATAGCGACCGGTTTTGCCGAGGCTGGGGCCAATGTCGTCCTGTGTTCAAGAAAGAAGGCCGCATGTGATGAAGTTGCAGCCCGCATGGAGGAACTTGGCGTAAAGGCGCTTTCCTTTAAATGCGATATCACAAATCCTGCCGACGTACAAGAAGTCGTGAATGAAACGGTCCGGAAATTTGGCTCCATCGATATCTTGGTGAATAATAGCGGTGCATCCTGGGGAGCATCGGCCATCGACATGCCCCTTGAGGCCTGGAACAAAGTGATGAATGTGAATGTAACGGGTACCTTTATCATGTGCCAGACTGTTGGCAGGATCATGATTGAGCAGGGATATGGAAAAATCATAAACATCGCCTCGGTTGCCGGTCTGGGCGGTACGAATCCAAACATACTGGATGCCGTTGGCTATAATACGAGCAAGGGAGCGGTCATAACCTTGACAAAAGATTTAGCCGCTAAATGGGGTCAACATAATATCAACATAAATGCGATAGCCCCGGGTTTCTTTCCCACAACCATGACGAAAGGCGTGCTAGCTAAAGGGGAAAGTCCTATTCTCGATTCCACTCCGCTCAAAAGATTAGGCAACGAGGATGACTTGAAGGGTGCTGCTGTATACCTCGCCTCAAAAGCTTCAGATTATGTGACGGGCAATATCCTGATTGTTGATGGCGGTTCTCATGTCATGTAGAAAATAGAATCAAAAATGGCTGGAGGGTATGTAATGAATAATAAAAGATGGCTGTCCGTTTATCCTGATTCAATCTTGAAGGAAATTGAAGTCCCTGAAGTCCCGGTGCAACAGATCCTCCAAAAGGCATTTGAGTCTTATCCAGGCAACACAGCGATCACCTTTTATGGGAGAAAGATTTCGTACAAAGAGCTCTTCTTTGCATCACAGGCTTTTGCTTCCGCCCTTCAAAAAAAGGGAGTGCAAAAGGGTGATCGAGTTGCCCTCATGCTACCTAACTGTCCTCAATACGTTATCGCCTATTATGGGGCCTTGACGGCAGGAGCAATCATTACCCAAGTCAATCCAATGTTGGTCGAAAGGGAGCTTCAGCAAATTCTACAGGATTCGGGAGCCGAGACCATTGTCGTTTTAGATGGATTGTATCCAAAAGTGAAGAGCGTACAGCCTAATGGGAATGTGAAAAATGTCATTGTAGTCAGTCTCCAGACATCTGAAGCAGATTTTCAACCCGATGTTGCTTTTGACCAGTTTTTGAAAACGGGTGACGGTAACATAATCCCTGTTTCATTTGATTCTGTAAATGATATAGCCGTCCTTCAATATACAGGAGGAACAACGGGACGATCCAAGGGTGCCATGCTGACGCATCGCAACATTTTGGCCAATGTCATTCAGTCTTATGAATTTTTTAAACATGAGTTAAAAATGGGAAGGGAACGAACGTTGACGGTCATCCCGCTTTTCCATGTGTTTGGGATGCAGTCTGCAATGAATTTGTCCATTTATACTGCGGGGGATTCGATTATGCTCCCTCGTTTTGAAATAGAAGAAGTACTTGAAACAATCAAGCGTGAACAGCCAACTACTTTTCCAGGTGTACCGACAATGTACGTCGCTTTGACGAATCATCCTAAAGCCGAAGAATACGGCATGGATTCTATACACCTTTGTAATAGTGGCAGTGCACCGATGCCCGTTGAGTTGCTTCGTGAATTCGAGAGGAAATCAGGTGCGAAGATATTGGAAGGATATGGACTTTCGGAAGCATCCCCAACCACACATTGCAATCCGGCGTTTGCTGAAAGAAAGCCAGGGAGCGTGGGGATTGGTTTCCCATCGACGGATTATAAAGTAGTGGACCTGGGGGAGGGATTGAGTGAAGTATCACCAGGAGAATTGGGAGAACTGGTGGTTAAAGGCCCACAAGTGATGAAAGGGTACTGGAACATGCCGGAGGAGACAGCGGTCACATTGAGAGATGGATGGCTTTATACGGGGGACATCGCCAAAGTGGATGAGGATGGATATCTCTATATTGTAGATCGGAAAAAGGATTTAATCATTGCTAGCGGATATAACATTTATCCGCGTGATGTGGAAGAGGTACTTTATGAGCATCCAGCCGTCCAGGAAGCGGTGGTAATCGGAGTTCCAGATGCGTATAGGGGAGAAAGCGTAAAAGCGGTACTTGTTCTTAAAAGTAACCAGGAAACCAGCGAACAGGAAATCATCGATTATTGCCGGAAAAACTTATCGGCTTATAAAGTCCCTCAATTAGTTGAATTTCGAGATGCACTTCCAAAAACAAATGTCGGGAAGATTTTAAGGCGCGCTTTAAGAGAAGAAATGACTAGGAAATAAGAAGAGGCATGATTGTACGAAAGCCTATGGTATCAATTCAACTGATAGTTTAACAGAATGCGGGGATTACACACATGAAAGATAAAATGACGGAACATGGCATACGCTTATTCGAACAGAAAGGCTTCAGCGAAACGTCCATTCAGGATATTGTCGAATCGGTAGGGGTGACAAAAGGAACGTTTTATTATTACTTTACAAGTAAAGAACAGCTACTGATGGATATTCATCTCGCTTATATCAATGAACTGCTAACTGGGCAGGAAACGATTCTTCAGGATACTAGTAAAGGATGTAAGGATAAGCTGTTCGATATGGTTTATATGCTTTTAAAAAGCATCAAGTCCAAAAAGTCGAGTGCAACCATCTTTTTCCGCGAAATGAAAAACCTCAGCAAAGATAAATTGGATCAAATCCTTCCGAAGCGGGATGAATTCCGCAATAAAATAGAAGGATTGTTGATAGAGGGGGGCAAACGGGGGGAATTCCGTTCTACTCTTGATACCTCTATTATCTCATTTGCCATTTTGGGTGTGGTCAATTGGAGTTATCAATGGTTCGACCCTGATGGAAAAAAGACAGATCGGGAAGTAGCCGAAATATTCATGGAAATGATTTTACATGGAATTAATGAATAAACGAGTTAAAAAGGGAGGGTGACTCAATGTCGACCAATAAGATACAGTCGATATCGGTAATCGGGGCAGGACAGATGGGACATCAAATTGCGATGCTTGCTGCCCTAGGCGGATTCAATACGGTATTACAGGATGTCCAGGACACTGCTTTGCAATCGGCAAAGGAAAAGTTAGAGGCAATCATGAATAAATGGGTGCAAAAAGGAAAGCTGAGTGAAGACAGTAGATTGGCAGCCTTCACCCGTCTTCAATTTACGACCGATTTGAATAAAGCCGCCAGCAATGCCGATTTGATTATTGAGGCAGTAGTCGAAAAAATTGAAGTGAAGCAGGAAGTCTTCGCTAAGCTAGAGCAATTTGCACCGGCAAACACCATTTTTGCGACAAATAGTTCGACTATCGTGAATAGTTTACTTTCCGGGGTGACGAACCGTCCGGATAAGTTCATCAATATGCATTTCTTTTTCCCGCCTCTTGTCATGGATTGCGTGGAAGTGGTCATGAGTGATCAAACATCCGAAGAAACAGCGAAGCTTGCATTAGAAGTCACGGAGAAAATGAATCGGACAGGCATTTTACTACGCAAGGAAATTTCCGGGTTCGTCGCAAATCGCATATTGGGGGCGTTGCAACGGGAAGCCCTTTATTTATATGAAGAAGGGATAGCGGATTATAAGGACATCGATTTGATTTGCCGTAAAGCTTTAAGTCACCCCATTGGCCCATTTGAATTGATGGATTTGTCTGGTATTGATGTGGGTTACTACGTTATGCAGCAACGTTATAAAGAAACAGGTAATCCAGAAGATAAACCTAATGCCTGTATAGAGGAAAAGGTGAAACAAGGTAATTTAGGAAGGAAAACTGGAAAAGGCTGGTACGACTATACAAATCAAGGAGTGAAGAATGTATGACAAACTTAGTGAGAGTGGAAAAAGAAAATCAGCTTGCGATTGTGACAATTGATAATCCGCCGTTGAATGTGATCAGCAGACAGGTATTTCAAGGGTTGTCCGAAGTTTTCACACAACTTAAAGATGATAATGAAATTGTTGCCGTGCTCATTACCGGGTCTGGAGATATGGCGTTTGCCGCAGGTGCGGACATAAAAGAATTCCCACAAATGATGGGCAATCCAAATATGAAGGAGACGGTAAGAGAAAGCCATGGGGTTTTAACTCAGATTGACCAATTTCCTAAACCGACCATCGCTGTTTTGAATGGAATGACTTTAGGGGGTGGATGTGAATTGGCACTGGCTTGTGATTTGCGCGTGGCCGAAGTAGGCGTGCAAATCGGTTTACCGGAAGTGAAATTAGGGTTATTTCCAGGAGCTGGGGGCACGCAGCGTTTGTCGAGACTTGTAGGAAATGCTAAAGCAAAGGAAATGATCTTTACTGGAGATCCACTTTCTGCTCAGGAAGCAGAAAAAATTGGGCTCGTCAATAAAGTCGTGGATGAGGGAAGCGCATTAAACGAGTCTAAAAAGTTGGCATCCCGAATGACGAGGCATTCATTACAGGCCCTATCAAGGATTAAGAAGGCCATCGATGAAGGGAGCGAATCGACACTTGAACAAGGGTTGGAGCTTGAAACGAATCTTTTTGAGGAAATCTTTCAAACGGAAGATGTGAAAGAAGGAGTTGCAGCATTTTTGGAAAAGCGGAAACCCGCGTTCTCCCATCGCTAAAAATTAGGAGGTATATTATGCATGAACTAAATGTAAACGTGCGTTTTTCTGAAACGGATGCATTGGGACATATCAATAACACCAGCTATTTTATTTATCTTGAAGAGGCCCGGATGAAATTCTTTGAAGCGCTGGGATTGGCCTCGAATATCGAAGACTGGAATTTCTTACTTGCTTCGACAAAATGCGATTTTATTACCCAAGGGTACTTTAACCAACTCTTATCCGTTCGAACTTATTTGACTAAGGTAGGGACGAAAAGCTGTGAGATGAGCCATGATATTATTTGTTCGCAAACGGGAGAGACCATCGCAAAAGGAACGGCGATATTGGTTTGCTTTAATTTCGGGGAACAAAAAAGCGAACCCATTCCTGAAACGATTAAAGAAAGATTAGTCTCGCATATTGTCCATAGCTAGTTTACTAAAGTACGAGGGGTGAAGGGAACGATGGATGATACCATTCCTGTTCGTTCAGGGGAGGAGCTCGGTGTTAAAAGACTAGAGGCATTCCTCCAGGAAAAGATAGTGGATTTGCCAAATGATCCATTGGAAGTGCAACAGTTCTCGACAGGATATTCCAATTTGACCTATCAACTTAAAGTCGGTGAGTGGGAAGCAGTATTGAGGAGACCTCCACTTGGTCCGGTCGCTCCAAAAGCCCATGATATGAAACGGGAGTACCATATTCTTTCTTCCATCCATCCGTATTTTCAAGCAGCGCCTGAACCCATCCTGTTTTCGGATGATGTCTCGGTTGTGGGCTCCCCTTTTTTTCTAATGGAAAGAAAACATGGAATAGTAATAGATTCCAAGTTTCCTAAAGATATTGTCCCGACTGTGGAAAAGTGCCGTCAACTATCCACTATTATGGTGGATCAGCTTGCGGATCTTCATTCCATTCCATATGAAAAGACGGGATTAGCTCAAATTTCAAAGCCTGATGGATTTATGGAGAGACAGGTACACGGGTGGATTTCCAGATATGAACGGGCAAAGACGGATGAAATCAAGGAAGTGGGACCGCTCGTTGCTTATTTACAAAAGAATATGCCGCGTTATAGTCAAACCTCGATCATTCACTATGACTTTAAGATCAATAATGCGATGTTCAACCAGAATTTAAGCGAGATGGTCGGTCTTTTTGATTGGGAAATGTCGACGGTCGGTGATCCGCTGGCTGATTTAGGCGTTGCCTTAAGCTATTGGACGGAAAGTGGCGACCCAGAAATGGTCAAATCCGGTTTGGGCCAAGCATCGCTTACTACTATGGATGGTTTTTTATCAAGGAATGAATTTATCGAAGCCTATGCTGTGAGAAGCGGTAGAGACGTTTCTACCATCGATTATTATTTGACATTTGGCTATTTCAAGTTAGCTGTGATTCTTCAGCAAATCTATTATCGGTATGAATTGGGGCAGACCAAGGATATACGCTTTTCTTCATTGGGGAAAATGGTGAAAAGTTTAATTACTCATGCTGCCCACGTAGCCGCAAAGGAAGCCTGATTAGATGAAACAGACGATGCAGCATATACACTTGCTATTGAAAAAAGAAGAAATCAACAGGGACAAGCTTCTAGATGGGGAGAAAGTCGCCATCGTACTAGATGTGCTATTAGCAACCACGACCATCGTGTCTGCTCTTCATAATGGAGCGGAGCAGGTAATCCCTGTCCTGAGCCCTGCCGATGCCGAATTGAAAAGCAAAGATATGACTCAAGGGGAATGCCTCCTTGCCGGGGAAATGAGGGCCCAACCTATTGAGGGCTTCATCTATCCGAGTCCGACGCTGTTGAATAAGCTAGTTCAGGGTAAAACGCTTGTCTTATCGACAACTAATGGCACAGTGGCCCTACAAAAATCAAGTTCGGCCAAAAAGGTGTATATTGCCTCTTTACTGAATAATCCATCCGTTGCAGAAAAAATCAAAAACGTTCACCAAACGGAAACCATTGTTATTGTGTGTTCGGGCAATTCGGGTGAATTCAGTATGGAAGATTTTTATGGGGCCGGCCATTTGATTCATTGTTTGGTCAATGGGACACAAGATGCGTTCCTGTTAAATGATGCAGCGAAAGCAGCATGTGCCTTTTATAGCACGAATATCAACAGTGCCTTTGAAATCCTCCAAACTTCGCATGTTGGTCAGCTGTTTGAAAATCATGATTTAAATGGCGATTTGAGGTTGGCAACTCAAAAAGGGTCGATAACCCTTGTTCCGGAGTTGATAAATGGAAAAATACAAACTGTGAAGAATAGGCAGCAGAGATAAAGGGTCGATAAGGTAAGAAGAAAGGTGTGAAACAATGAGATTCTCACAATCCATTGCTGTAATAACAGGTGCGGGTTCGGGTATTGGGAAAGCGACAGCATTAAGGTTAACGGATGAGGGTGCACAGGTTTTATTAGTAGGAAGGACGAAAAGGAAGCTGAAAGAAGTGGCGGCTGAGATCAATGCCCGCCATACTATCCCGCTGGCTGACATTTTTCCTGCTGATGTTACGGATGAGGAAGACGTTAAAGAGCTGGCCATGTATGTTACCGAACAATACCGGGATCTTCATATTTTGATAAACAACGCGGGAGGATCGAGGTCCTCCAAACTTTTAGATACCTCCACAGAAGTATGGGATATGATCCAAGATGTCAATTTGAAAAGTGTCTTTCTTGTCTCAAAATATTTAGGGAAGGTGATGAAAGAAGCGGCAAGCCATGAACTTGACTCTGCCGGCAATCGGGCCATCGTCAACACGGCCTCACTATCCGCCCATCAAGCAGGGGCCCATATCCCGCATTACAGTTCTGCTAAAGCTGGTGTACTTAGTCTGACGAAGTCATTGGCACTTGAACTGGCTCCATACGGAATCCGGGTTAATTCGGTATCACCGGGATTCATTGAAACTCCATTAACGGAGGATGGCTTGCAGAATGAGAAATTCCTGAAGTCGATACAAAGAAACACGGTCCTCGAAAGAGTAGGGAAGGCAGAGGAAATCAGTAACGTCATCGCATTTGTCGCTTCACCTGAAGCCTCATACATGACAGGCACCGATATCTTAGTGGATGGTGGATGGTTAATCAAATAAAGGGGGATGAAGACATGTTAAGAGAACATTTATTAACGGAGGTTTCCAATCATGTATTGCTGGTGACTTTGAACCGCCCTGAAAGCTTGAATGCCTTTAGTCCGGATATGATAGCGGACTTAACCAATACGATTGTTGATGTTCGGCAGAATTCTCAAATAAGAGCCATCGTAATCAGGGGAGCCGGACGGTCATTCTCCGCCGGAGGGGATGTCAAATCGATGGGCCAGGCCACTGCCGTACAAATGTATGACCATGTCGGTAAACTGAATGATTGTATATTGGCGATGGATTCCTGCGAGGTTCCCATAATCGCCGCGGTACACGGATTTGCTGCAGGGGCCGGTTTTAATTTGGCACTTGCTTGCGATTTAATCGTGGCTGCAGAGGATAGCCAATTTGCTATGAGTTTTTCAAAGGTAGGGTTAATTTCGGATGGAGGTGGTTCATACTTTTTACCGAAATTAGTGGGCCCGCATCTTGCCAAACAACTCTTTTTCTCGGCCGAACCTTTTTCGGCCGAGCGTTTACATCAGTTAGGCGTTATCAATCATGTATTTCCATTGAATCAACTTGAAGAAGAAGTGTTAAAGATAGCCGACAAGCTGGCACATGGGCCAACAAAAGCCTATGGAATGATGAAAAAACTTGTGAGTCATTCGTTTACGGCTTCACTTGAGGAAATTCTTGAACAGGAACGGATTACCCAAACCCTAATGGGGACAACTGAAGATCATATAGAAGGGGTTACTGCATTCAAAGAGAAACGAAAGCCGAAATATACGGGGAACTAATAGAGGGGGAAGAAGATGAAAGCCATACAATTTGAAGCCTACGGTGGACCTGAAGTTCTAAAGTTGACAGAAAAGGAAAAACCGACGCCTACCGGATATGAAGTATTGATTGAAATTGACTGTGTCGGGGTCAACTATGCCGATACAGCCCGGCGGGAAGGGCAATATGTCGTACCAACGCCGCTCCCGTTTATTCCAGGTGCAGAAGTGGCAGGGGTTGTGGTGGAAGTAGGAGAAAAAGTAACCAAGATCAAGGCTGGAACTAGGGTTGTGAGTTTGATTGAATCAGGCGGCTATTCCGAATATGCCTTGTCCAATGAATTCTCCGCAATTCCATTACCGGATGAAATCTCTTTCCATGACGCGGTTGCTTTACCCCTACAAGGGCTAAGTGCGTATCACATCTTAAAGACGATGGGACGCCTGCAGGCTGGGGAAGTGGTACTTATCCATGCAGCAGCCGGGGGCGTTGGGACGCTTGCTGTCCAGCTTGCAAAGATTTTCGGGGCAGGGAAAGTAATTGCCACAGCTAGCACCGAAGAAAAATTGGAACTCGCAAAAGAGATGGGGGCGGACGTACTCATTGATTATACGAAAGAGGGATGGGAGCTCGAAGTGAGAGAGGCGACAGACGGTAAGGGCGTGGATGTTGCCCTTGAAATGGCAGGAGGGGACATTTTCAATAAGACCCTGAAATGTCTGGCTCCTTTTGGTCGCATAGTCGTTTTTGGCAATGCTAGTCGTGAGCTATATACGATGAATCCTCAGAATTTAATGCGCCGTAATCAATCCGTCATAGGTTTTTTCCTACCCCAGATCATGAAAAGGCCGGATTTGCTTGTACCGAGTATCGAAGAGCTTTTCTCTTATGTAGCCTCAGGTAAACTAAAGATGACCATCGGAGGTATTTATCCAATCGAACAGGCAGCGGCGGTTCATGAAGAAATGAACGCGCGTCAAACGAAAGGGAAATTGATTTTGCAGATTAAATAAGGAAAGAGGGTGTCCTGGAAGTTTCAGGATACCCTTAAATTTGCGAGAGCTTAATCCGTTTCGGAGCTGACATCTTTATCGGGATGGAAAAAAGGGGCTTGAGGATCTCGTTTGGCTTCTAATAGTTCCCGATTTTCAGTCGAGTTCCAGCCAATATCATTTGTCGGGTGGACCCATTCATCACCAGCCATGATTTCCGGGTCTGTATCCTCATTCCAATTTTCAAGCGGTGAATTGTCTGAGGCGTACTTACTGTCCCCGATGACCACTCCATACTCATTCACAAATGGTGCTTCTGGTTTTATTCCAGTGTTCTTGAAGCTAGGTGCATTGATTTGATGTGGCTGAGTATCTGATAAAATTGGGTTATCGAGTTTTTTCTTCATTATATCCTCCTCCGTTTTTAGTCTTAATGTACGCGAATGACGATATATTATCCGTGAATAATTTTGAACGGAATTACCCCATTCTATAATGTTAACTTTTTTTATAGAGGTGGAATGAAAATGAAAAGGAAAGCCAATGTTGATGGGGCTGTAAAAGCCAGTAAAACGCCGAAGAAGAATCAAGGAATAGATGAATTTTCAAATGAATTTGCAGCCGATGAAAATGTCATGAAGGGTGCAAACCGTAACTCTAAACAAGGCAGAAAAGGAAGAAGTTAAATGAATAAACAAACACGTAAACAACCAGAGAAAAAAGATAAGGCCCAGTACGTACGAACGGAATTCGGTATGGAATTTAGTGAAGATATGAATGCAACCGAGATCTATGAAATACTGGCCGCGAAAAATAACAAAAAGTAAATAAGGACGGACCCCACAAACAGGGGTCCGTCCTTATTCTTATTGTATTGTGCTTTCAGCCTTAGATAGTGAAAAGATACGAGAACCTTTACCACTTGGATCAAAATAGGCAAGCATGATGGAAGGTTGTTCAATTATGGTCCCATCCGTTAAGTAGGTTTCTAAATCAAACGGAAGTTCTTCAATCAAGGTATGCTTATATATTTCCTTTTCGTTCAGTTGTAAATCCCTGAAATCGGTTCCTAGGTGCTCGGGATGCTTAAGAATTTCTTCATAAATCTTAGAACGGCCATGTTTATCTAAAGAGGCTTCCCACCAAGGTTTACGTGGCTTATATTTTTGATTCTTAAAGTAATCCAATTTCATGAGACCGATGACATTATTCAATTGATCGGTTTCCCTTTTAATCAAAAATAGCTCTAATCGCTTGAATAAATCTTCAAGCTGATGCCCAATGCGTGACCAGCCCTGCTCATCCCAATAGGTGCCGAATTCCTGGAAGAAGTCGAATGGGGAGGTAAATACCGTTTCTACAAGGAACTCGGTTGTATGGTTCATTCGATGATCGTTCCAGTATTTTTCAAGGACATCTTCGACTTGTTTAATGCGGACAATATCATCAAAGGTTAAAACATTGTTTCCCAGGATTTCGTAAGGGGCATGATCACTGTAAATATAATCGTGTTCATCCGCTCTAATGCGCAGCCCAGTGCCACGCAACATTTTTAAGAATCCGAGTTGCATCTCTTCGGGGCGTAGTGCAAAAACATCATTGAAGGTCTTTCTGAATGAAAAATAATCTTCTTCAGGCAGGCCAGCAATTAAATCGAGATGCTGATCTATTTTCTGTCCGTCTTTTACCATCGTGACAGTTCGGGTCAACTTTTCGAAATTCTGTCTTCTCATCACGAGATCATTTGTATGATCATTCGTAGACTGTACACCGATTTCAAAACGGAACAATCCGGCAGGCGCATGATCGTTCAAGAATTGAATGACTTCCGGGCGCATGATGTCAGCCGTGATTTCGAACTGAAAAACGACTCCAGGTTGATGCTCATCAATTAAAAACCTGAACATCTCCATCGCATAGCTCCGGCTAATGTTAAATGTACGATCGACAAACTTAATCGTTCTTGCCCCATTATCCATCAAATACCTGATGTCTTCTTTAATTTTTTCGCGGTCAAAATAGCGCACACCCACTTCAATCGATGATAGGCAGAACTGACAGCTGAACGGACAGCCACGGCTTGTCTCGATATACGTCACCCGTTTGGATATCTCATTACGATCTTCCTCTAAACGGTATGGTGAGGGAAGGGATTTCAGGTCCACCTTGCCATTCTGGGGCTGAATCACCTTTTTACCATCTTGCCGATAAGCAATTCCACTAACTTTCTTATAGTTGTGTTCCCCTTCTATTTCGGAAAGCAGGTCCTTGAAGGTTACTTCCCCCTCGCCAATGACAATAAAATCAGCACCTGGAATTTGATCTAGCCAATCATGAACATCGTAGGTCACTTCAGGACCACCGAGGATGATAACCAGTTCAGGATTGATCTTTTTAAGCATCGCCACGACTTTCATGGTTTCTTCGATATTCCATATATAACAACTGAATCCGATTACATCCGGCTTTTTGGAATAGAGGTCGCCGACGATGTTCATAATCGGATCTTTGATGGTGTATTCCGCAAGCTGTGCATCGTATTCCGGTTGGGCATAAGCCTTCAGGTATCGTATGGATAGAGATGTATGGATGTATTTTGCATTAAGAGTACTAATAATTATATTCATAAAAAATGGCGCAATGAAAGCGCCTATCTCCTTTCGTGTACATGTTATCTAAAAGCCAACAAGCACTAACGAATAATTGTACCATAGTCTCTTGGTTTTGGAAAACCACTTACAGTATAAAATGTTAAATAGAAGAAAATAAAAGGACAACCCTATGGCTGCCCTTTTTGTTCTAAAACCTGGTAGTAGATTGTTTATGTTCTTTACTAGGCTTTATATATTCTTTAACTTTACGAGCGAACTGTTTGGTCCTGGATATTTTCAATTCGATAATGGGCTGTGCCATGGAACCTATGATTTCGCTTGAAAGCATAACTGTAATCAAGAAGGAAAGCCCGGCTAGCATGATGAAGCTTTCGGTGTTACTAAAGTATTCCTGAAGGGTGCTTTCACGGAAAAAACGAATGAAGAAGCCGTGAAGCAAGTACACATACAGGGTTTGCTTACCCCAGTTGGTAAAGAAATATTGTTGTCTTGGGATAAAGGATAAAAAGCTAAACACTGTAATGACACTTAATCCGTAAAAACCAAGACGTTTAAACATGGATATGATGGACGCTTCCTCTAGCTCGGAATAGGGCTTAGAGCCAAGCAACCATTTATAATTGATATCTGCTTTTAAATAAAAACCGATGAAAACAACAAGGATGATAGAGAGTGATGCTATATGGACTTTAGGTGTAAATAGTCTTTTTAAATGATCTTTGTTTAAATGATACCCAATTAAAAACATGGGGAAAAATACAAACGTTCTCGATAAGCTTAGGAAATTGGAAATGAAGTCCACATATCCAATTAGCAAGGCGATTAGGAACGATAAACCTATACCGACAAGCGGCTTCAGTTTAGAGAAACCGAGAAGCATGATATTCCAGCAAAATAAACTGATCAAGAACCACAAAGACCAATGGGGGGTGAGCATGTCTACATTGAAGGAAGAACGATCATATAGAAAATAATAGTACACTGTGTAAATGATTTGGAAAATGATATAAGGTACGATCATTTTCATGGTGATTTTCGCTAAATACCCTTTTTGATAAAATCCTTTTGCAAAAAAACCGGAAACAAGGATGAAGGCCGGCATATGGAAGGAATAAATGGTTTTGTAAAGCGCATAAATCGTTTCACTATCGTTTATATAGGTGTTCAACAAGTGTCCAAAAACGACAAAGCCCATGAGAATGAACTTAGCATTGTCAAAGAAAAAATCACGTTGTTTCATAGTTGCCTCCAAATATTTATTTTTAGGAGAAGAAATCATTGTATCTCTATACCCTAAAAATAGAGATTGAAATCCATTATCATGGAAAGAGCTTAAATTTCCCTTAATTCAAAAATGAATTAAGAGAATGGCAATATAAATTTTACACGCATGACTAATTCTATTCTACTGTTTTTTTTGAAATAGCGAGGGAATTTGGGGTGGATGTCGAAAGAGATAGGTGTCGAAAGAAATGAATGGAAGTAGGTTTGGAAAGGGGTTTGAATATGAATGTAGAGTACGAGGCTGTCTGTAATGAGGAGATCAGCAGGTTGAATAAACACATCGAAGAATATAAAGAAATCTTTAATTCCATTATAGAGCCCCATATAATGATCGATGAAAACCTGAGATTCACCTATGCGAATGAGGCGGCATGCTTGTTGTTCGATCAGCCCAGAGAACAACTGGCTAAACTGAAGCTTAGTGATTTTCTTCAAGCAAGTACCTTACTTGCAGTTGATGTGGAGGGATTAAGCAGGCATAAAAAGCCTCTTAAGAAAAGGAAAGCGGTACAACTCCATAATGGAAACATGAGGGAGTTTGAGTTTATACAGGTTGGGACACTTTCAGGTGGAAAGAGGATTTTTCGTTTGGAGGATGTGTCTGAAATCGATCAGGTCGGGAATTTGATGCCACCGCAAATGGTTTTGGATAATTTCGATACAGCAAGAGAGGGTATTCTCCTTTTAAGTCGTAAAGGACTTATATTAGAGGCAAACTCCGCATTCATGAATGGTTTGAAAATCAATAAAAGAGATCTTATTGGGAAAAGACTATCAGATTTGGTGACACATGATGATAAGTCACAGCTAGACGAAGGGGTTAGTGAAATTTTTACAACATTGAATTCTATGGGTGAATTGGAGGTAACCCTACATGGGAAGCCTTGTCGTTTTACTTTTTCAACCCGTACACCAGTCGGAAATGAATTATTCATAACGACGTTTTCGAAGATCACTGAATCGAATATTATTGAAAAGAAATTAGAGTCGAGCGAAAGGATTTTTGCCGAGTTATTTGATCAATCAATGGAAGGAATCGTTTTTTGGAATGAGGCCGGTGTTATTTTTCGAGTCAATCAATCAGCCTGTAAAATATTTGAATCCACTAAGGAAGAAATGATTGGCAGTGACATATGGAAATTCATCTATAAGGAAAATCGTTATTTTAAAAGAATGCTTGCTACTTTTGAAAGAGACGGCCAAGTCAGGGATGATATTTTTTATAAGATGCCAAACAATCAAATCAAATTACTTGAATTAACGGCAAAGAAACATGAGGGCGATGGGTATAATGTAACCATCTTTCGTAATGTAACCGAACGCTGGGAAATAGAAAAAGAATTAAGGAAAAGTGAAGAGAAATTCAGGAAAATTTTTGAGGGGTCACTTGATGGGTTGATCTTATGGAACAAGGATGGATTTACGGACTTTAATGAATCAGGTAAGGCAATACTGGAAATCTCTAAGGAAAAACTCCTTTCTCTAACCGTAAAGGAATTCATCGGAAAAGTACCGGAAAATGCAATTGATTTGAATGCACATGTGGAAGCGGTATATAAAAAAGGAGTGTATTCTTCCATCATTCCACTAAAATTCGAAGATGGAAGGATTAAGCATATTGAATTTTTAACAAGAGGCAATCTGTATTCAAACCTGAATTTAACCATTTTTCGCAATGTAAGTGAAAGGCTTGAAATGCAAGAACAAATCAGGAAATCGGATACCTTACATGTTGTTGGTGAACTTGCCGCCGGAATCGCCCATGAAATTAGAAACCCAATGACAGCTTTAAAAGGTTTCATCCAACTGCTTGAAGATTTGGTCAAAGAGGATTTCTCTACTTATTTTCACATAATCACTTCAGAAATACAGCGCATCGAGACGATTATTACAGAGTTCCTGGTTTTGGCTAAACCGCAGGCCCTTCAATATTTGGAACAAGACTTGCACATCATCCTGAAAGAGACACTGGAGCTTTTAGCGGCACAAGCTTTACTTAATAATGTCCGCTTTGAGACAGATTTTGAGGGAATTGCATGCAACATATTCTGTGAAGCAAATCAGTTAAAACAAGTATTTATCAATATTATTAAAAATGCACTGGAAGTCATGCCGGACGGCGGCACAATTCGTATCCAATCGAGCCAAGTGTCAAATAGCCACGTTCGCATCTCGATTATTGACCAAGGAAACGGGATATCCAAAGAAAAGTTAAAAAAGTTAGGTGAGCCATTTTATACGACAAAGGAAAGAGGGACCGGCCTCGGATTGATGGTCAGCTATAAAATCATAGAAGAACATAATGGATATATCGAAGTGGAAAGCGAAGTCGATAAAGGGACAGTTTTTCATATCTATTTGCCCATTAAAAGTGAAGCTTAGAGGATGATGCCAATTGGGTAACTGGTTCTTTTCACAAGGTTGGGTACTTAAAATCTTTCATAAATTGAAGGGTTTTTTTTTTGAGGTCATAAGGGTTCCCGTCATTTTCTGTCTTCTGTTGCTTTGAATTTTATCGCAATATAAGAAGTTTTGTCTTTTTTTGCGAACCTATTTACATATAAGGTATATTTTGTAATAATTCTTAAATATAATCAAACTCTAAAAAGGGCAGGAGTAGTGAATATAGGTATGAATTGTCGGAATGCAATGGAAATTTGTAACGAAATACGAATAAAACGGTGGGAAATGATGGATTTTGCGCAAATACACGGAATGGGTCATAATCATACCATTCGGATCAGTGAGGAGCTTGATAAACTGATTAATGAATATTTGATTCTGCAACATCATACGCCTATTGAAATGAGAGTGGAAACAAAAGACTTGGTCGTCATCTTACAGGAACCTTTCTACAATGATTACTTCCTTTAATAAAATATATAAGAAAATGGATCGTGAATTTATCTTTGGATAGCAGTGACTATGAAGAAATAGAGGTCAAGAATGGAATATATTCAACTAGTAAAACGAGGGGAGATTAGCCAGGCGGCATTATTTTTTATCGAAGGGGAACTGATGAATGTCATTGTTATGGATCCTGATCGATTTAATTCCGGTGATGCCGTTATCTGCCTGCATAAATCCCAAACATTCGAAACGAATATCATAAAAAAACAAGAGAATAATCTATACTTATTTGTTCCATGGTACGATACCCTTCAGGATAGTGAAAGAAGACGGGCTGCAAGGGTATCGTATGTTGCTCAAGGAAAAATCCAGTCCCCCAAAAAAAGTGAAAGGGTTCAGTTGATTGATTTGAGCATCAAGGGCCTAGGATTTTCGTGTGAAAACAAACTAATGAAAGCCGAGTTGCATACCATCACCTTTATGATTGATCATGCCAGGAATCATTTTACCATCAGGATACAAAATGAGCGGGAAATGGAAGATGCATATCGGTATGGAGTCAGTTTCATAGGAGTGCCTGTCAAAGATTTGTTTTATGTCAGGAGATATATTCTTAACAGTCAGCTTGATAAATTATCATCTGCGGCTGTTTAAAAAGGAAAAAGGCTGACTCACATAAGGAGCCAGCCTTTGTCATGTTCAATTATTATAGAATTTCCAATAAGATGACCATAAATAAGAGTCCGACTATGAAGGAATAGGTGGAGGTGCGCTCATTCCCATCCCCGTGACTTTCGGGAATCAATTCTTTGTAGACGATGAATAGCATAGCCCCAGCGGCAAATGCAAGACCATAAGGGACCAAGAATTCAATATAAGAGGTTAAGTAATATCCTAATAGACCCGTGACGATTTCTATGGCGCCAGTTAAGGTGGCAATTATGAAAGCCGTGAATCTCCCAATTTTTTGATTGATTAGAAACAATGCGACGAGCAAGCCTTCGGGAGCATTTTGGAGACCTATTGCAAAAGCTATCAAATTCCCTGTATCAGGCGCATTTGAGGCATAACTGACCCCAACGGAGAGACCTTCAGGAATATTGTGCAATGTGATGGCCGTGATGATGAGCAAAGCTTTCTCATCAAATTGAATACCACTTTTCGTATGGCCGAGATCAATGTGTGGAATATTTTTTTCCATCATCGTTAAAGTTAAGACTCCGAGGAAAACCCCGATGATAAGTTGGATATACCCCCCGGTTGCCAATGATTCTGGAATGAGGCTTAGCAAGGAAGCAGCCATCATGATTCCAGCTGTAAATGCTAAAAGTGTATCCCTGAATCGATGGGTCATGGACCCTTTAATGAAAAGAATCGGTAGCGCACCGGCCCCTGTAGACATAGCAGAGAGGATACTGCCTAATAAAACTCCACTCATAAATTTCTCCTTTGCATGGTTGTTCTTTTTTCATTCTTTCTTTTTTCTTCTTCTCTGGGTAAAACAATAATGTATTGTATTTTTGATTATCCAAATTGGTTACAGTGTGAAACCTATTTTTCGGGATACCATTGTTTTAACATGAAATCACTTGGTAGGAAGACACTGAGGATCCCTAGCAAGGGCAAAAATCCTACGATTTTAATCATGGCTGCAATCCCGATAATATCTGCAATCGCCCCCAATGAAACGGATCCAATCGCCCCCATACCAAAAGCGAGTCCTACAGTCAGACCAGCCATTGTCCCCACTTTACCGGGAACTAATTCCTGTGCATATATGACGGTAACGGAAAAACTGCTCATGATGATGAATCCGGCAATCAGTAATAGAATGAAAGCTGCAATCGGTGGTACGAATGGCAGAAGACCGGTTATCGGCGTACTTGCAGCAAAGGAAAAAAGTATCACGTTTTTCCGCCCAAAGCGGTCGGCGAGCGGGCCACCGAAAAAGGTCCCGACTGCCCCAGCGGCTAAAAAGGCAAAAAGGAAGATCTGTGCCGCTTTTATTGTGAATGAGTGCTGTTCGATTAAATAAAAACTATAAAAATTTGTCATGCAGGAAACATACCAGGAGCGGGCGAAGATAATGAATAATATTAAGACCATGGCTTTGGCCACTTTATTGGACCGCTCTTTATTAACGACTTTAGCCGCCAGAGTTTTTGGCTGAAAATGCACGAGCCTTTGGGAATACCACTTGGCTATGTACAGTAATAGCATGACCGCGGCAAAGGCAACGAAAGCAAACCAGAGAGCGCCCTTCTGCCCGAACGGGACAAGAATGATGGCCGTGATGAGCGGAGCTAGTGCCTGTCCACTGTTTCCACCCACTTGATAAATTGACTGGGCCAATCCACGCTTGGGACCTCCAGCCATATAGGCGACTCTGGATCCTTCTGGGTGGAAAATGGCTGATCCAAAGCCCATTAAAACGACAGCACCGAGTATAGTTATATAGTTTGGTGCAAGAGCCAGGATGATGACTCCGATTAATGTGCTGGTTAATCCAACTGGCAAAGCATAAGGCAGTGGCTTTTTATCGGTATAAAATCCGACAGCTGGCTGTAGAAGTGATGAGATGATGTTCAGGCAGAAGGCAATCATGCCCAACTGTGTATAAGTTAAAGACATGGATTTTTCTAGGATGGGAAACATGGCCGGTACCACGGCCTGAAGAGAATCATTCATTAAGTGGCATATGCCAATAATAATCATTATTTTGAGGGTCATCTCTTGATTCTTTGGTATAGGTTTAGTTGCTGTGGTACTTGCCATATGTATTTGCCTTCTTTCTAAATTAGAATCTTATTCTAGTGACCTTTTATTTAAGGTCCGTCAAGATGATTATCTTAGGATAGAAGGGTTTACTTTACTGAAACGTGATTCTTTCCATATAGATTACTTACTCACGTTCTCTTTTAGGATTGGTAAGCGAATCATGACCGTCGTACCCTCCGAAAGCTTGCTTGTAATCTCGATTGTTCCATTGAAGAGTTCGATGATTCTCTTGCAGACGAAAAGTCCTAAACCGGTCCCTTCCTTTTTGGAAGTATAGAATGGCTCAAATACTTTCTGGATGTCGTTCGATTCCAACCCGTGTCCAGTGTCAATGATTTCTATAATAGCTTCTTGTTTTTTGGATAAATATGTATGGTCAGGTTTTTGCCTTGTTCCATGGCTTCAAAGCCATTTTTTGCTATATTAAGTATGACCTGCTTGAGTTGGTCCTTCGTACAGTATACAGGAAGTGGTGACCTAACTATATCCCATTCGACTTCGATACAGTAAAAACGAGCTTCAGATTCTATTATCGGTCTTAATTCAGCAACGATACCGCGTACATCATATGAGGATAAGTTTTGCACCATCGGCTTACCTAGAATCAAGAACTCACTGACGATACTGTTTATCCTTTCTATCTCTTTCATGATGATGGAATAATAAAACTGGTCTTGTTCATCTGGATGCTTCTCATTTAGCAATTGGACAAGTCCTTTTATGCCCGTGAGTGGATTTTTGATTTCATGTGCAGTACTTGCTGCAAGTGTACCTACGAAATTCAACTTTTGGTCATCAATGAGTTGTTTTTGTTTTTTTGAATTCCTACGATAGAGGAACTCATATACAATAATATAAATCACATGGGTGATGATGAAGGTGAAAAATATAAAAGAATAGAATATATGGATGTTTTGGGTATCCTTTTTTTCCAGCATTTTAACTGATATGGACCATTCGGCTTCTGTCAAGGGGAGGGTCATCCATCTTGAACTTGGGTTTACATTCCCGATATTTATATCAACGACCTTTTCTCTCTCATTCGTTTGAAGTTTTACTGTTTGTTCAGGTGAAAGTGTATTCAAGATATTCTTTAAATAATCGAATTTGATCTGAACCAATAAAAATCCCCGTACTTCCTTTTCCTTTTCCAATATTGGGGCGAAGATGGTGAAGCACGTACAATTCAAATCATCAATTCCTGTTTTGTTGGCCATCACCGCTTTTTGAGTATTTACAGCTAAGTCCATATCTTCATGATCAATTAATTTGGATTGGGGGGCTGCTTGCTTGTACTATGTATGGTCATTCCTTCTCGATCCAGCAGATAAATGTCAGCGTATCTGGGGTCTGTATCTTTGATGGAGTCTAACAATTGATTCTTTGATTTTTCGTCCATATATGGAATAGAACGGTTGCGACTCAACCATTCCACATTTCCCTTGGTTTCCCTGATTACTTGGTCTATCGATTTTTGATAAACGGATCCAATCCATTCAGCCTTTGCTTTCCGTTCTTCTTGGATGGAATAATCAAAATATAACCAATAAGTGATAGTTAAAATGATTAATGGTAAAATGACAATAAGTATGTATTTCGAAAATCTCTGCCTTGAATTCATGTGGTCACTACTTTTATTTTTTCTTTTAGTATATCAAACTGGAGAATTAAACAATAGCAATAGCCATGCCCTATAGGCAAATTGACAAAAAAGGCGCAATAGAATATAATAACCTTCAATTCAAGATATTTTAATTAAAAATTTTAAGGTTGTGAAGTTATGGGGAATGATAGCATCCAACAGTCATTAAAGCTGTTTATCGTGATGTCAAGAGCTCACCGTTCGATTAATGATATAGTGAATAAACATATAGCTGAAGCGGGCTTGAATCCTACTGAATTTGCCGTACTTGAACTGTTATATCATAAAGGTGATCAACCTCTTCAACAAATCGGTGGAAAGATCTTGCTTGCAAGCGGTAGCATTACTTATGTAGTGGACAAGCTTGAACAGAAGGAGTTTTTACAGAGGATAGCTTGTAAAGATGACCGACGTGTAACGTTTGCCAAAATTACGGATAAAGGTAAAGCCTTTATTGAGGATGTCTTTCCTGATCATGAAAAAAGAATCGATGATGTGATGAGCGTCCTTACGAAAGAGGAAAAAGAAACGGCAATTGAATTACTGAAAAAGATTGGTTACTCCGCAAAAAAATAATCCAGTAAACCAGCACCTTAATTTAATTGAGGTGTTTTTGTAGTTTCATTATGAGTCGTCCGAATCTGACGGTCATGCCCACTAAAGGCGGAGAACCCTATTACTTTTTTCGTAAATAGGAAGGCTTTACATAAGAATATGGCGAATGTAATTATGTCCTATTTTAACTGGCAACCAATGAACACGATAGGTGTTTTTTGGGGAAAAAGGGATACAAATGATGAAATTGGGGTGTAAGTATGAAATTTAATGAGTATAAATATGAACGGCCTGAATTGGATGACATTAAAGGGAAATTCACGAAAGCTCTTAAGCAGTTTGTGGATGCGACTGAGGTTGAAGAACAAGTAGAAGCCATAAGTGAAATAAATGCCATTCGAAACTATGTTGGTACGATGAGCAATCTGGTCTATATTCGGCATACCATTGATACGACTGATGAGTTTTATAAAAATGAAAATGATTATTTGGACGAATTCTCACCTGAAATGGAGGAAATGACTTCCGCGTTTTATACAGAACTCGTTCAATCGAAATTCCGTCGGGAACTTGAGTCCAAGTGGGGAAGGCAACTATTTGATTTGGCTGAGGCACAGCTCAAAACGTTCTCGCCGGAAATCATCCCGCAACTGCAAAAAGAAAATAAGCTGGCAAGTGAGTACTCACAGTTAATAGCTTCCGCGAAAATTGAATTTGAGGGAGAAGAGCGGACATTGGCACAGCTTCAGCCCTTCATGGAGTCTGAGAGCCGTTCCATCAGAAAAATGGCAAGTGATGCTTACTATGGTTTCTTTGCAGAGAAGCAGGACGAACTGGATCGGATTTTTGATGAGCTGGTAAAGGTGCGACATGGCATAGCAACGACATTAGGGTATGATAACTTCGTCGAGCTAGGTTATTATCGCATGACACGGACCGATTATAATGCAGAGATGGTGGCAGCTTTCCGTAAACAGGTGAAAGAGGAAGTGGTTCCGCTCGTTACCCGCTTGAAGGAACGTCAGCAGAAACGCCTAGGTCTGGAGAAACTCTATTATTACGATGAGAATTTCCAATTCAGTACGGGGAATGCCGTTCCTAAAGGCGAAGCGGAGTGGATCGTGGAAAATGGTCAAAAAATGTACCATGAACTTTCTGCCGAAACGGATGAGTTTTTCAATTTTATGATTGAAAATGATTTAATGGACCTGGTTGCTAAAAAAGGAAAAGCAAGTGGTGGATATTGTACATTCATTGAAGATTATAAAGCTCCCTACATTTTTTCCAACTTCAATGGGACATCTGGTGATATCGATGTTCTTACACATGAGGCAGGACACGCTTTCCAGGTGTATCGAAGCCGTGACCTGGATATTCCGGAATATAATTGGCCAACCTATGAGGCTTGCGAAATCCATTCGATGAGCATGGAGTTCCTTACATGGCCTTGGATGGATCTGTTCTTCAAAGAAGATACAGAAAAGTATAAGTTCTCCCATTTAAGTAGCTCGCTCGTGTTCCTGCCATATGGGGTGGCTGTGGATGAATTCCAACATTTTGTCTACGAAAATCCAAACGCATCGCCACTTGAGAGAAGACAGGCATGGCGCAAAATCGAGAAGGAATACTTACCTCATCGTGATTATGAAGAGAACGGATTTTTAGAGGGCGGAGGCTATTGGCAACGTCAAAGTCATATCTATCAGTCTCCATTTTATTACATTGACTATGCTTTGGCTCAAATATGTGCTTTCCAATTTTGGAAAAAGTCTGTGGAAAAAGATGAGAGTGCGTGGAAGGACTATTTAAACCTTTGTCAACTTGGAGGAAGTAAATCATTCCTTGGGCTCGTGGAATCGGCCAACCTTGATTCCCCATTTGCAGAAGGTACTGTGCAGTCTGTCGTAAGGGTTATCGATGAATGGCTGAGTTCGGTCGATGACCAAGCTTTATAAGTTGTGAAATCTCGTGAATCGTTAGCGGGTCTTCTATAGAAAGGCGCTCCCTTTAGAGGGAGCGTTTTTAAAATGGGAGGACCGAAGCTTTCCCATTAATTTAGGTTAAACTGACTTGGACTGTCTTAAAATTCTCCCTCTTACATATAGATGTAGGGAGGAGGGGTGTACATGCTTTCTAGGTGGTCAGGAATCTTTCAGGTTGCAGCCGTTTATGTAGGTACAGTTGTCGGAGCGGGTTTTGCAACTGGAAAGGAGGTTGTTGAGTTCTTTACCCGTTATGGCTTTTATGGCTTTATCGGGATTTTAATAGCAGGCTATATTTTCATTTTCAGTGGTACGAAGATCATGTTGATTTCCTCAAGGATCAAGGCAGCTTCCTATGAAGAATTCAATCAATTTTTATTTGGGAAGAAATTAGCGGGCGTCATCAATGTTTTTTTCCTTATCATGCTGCTAGGTGTTACAGCGGTCATGATTTCGGGATCAGGTGCCGTTTTCGAGGAACAGCTTGGCATCTCGAAAAACGTTGGGAGCTGGACAACGGCCCTTCTGGCTTCATTGGTTTTGATGCTAGGAATGCGTGGGCTTTTTACAGTGAATTCTTTTGTTGTTCCCATCATGATTCTATTTAGCTTGATTCTGTTCTTCTCGACTTTAGGGACGGGTGAATTTTTATCTTCTCTAACGCAATTCCCAGAAGAACGGATCAGCTTGAAGATGATATTCTCCCCGTTTGCCTATACCGCTTTTAACCTGGCTTTAGCGCAGGCGGTGCTTGTTCCGGTGGCGTATGAGGTTAAGGATGAAAGAATTATAAAGCAAGGTGCTATTTTGGGTGGGGTATTCCTTACGATTATTCTACTCACTGGGCATTTATCACTTATGACCCTTCCGGATGTGATGAGCTATGAAATTCCATCGGCGGTCCTTATGAAAATGGTGGGCGGTCATTTACATTGGATGTTCATCTTGGTGATATACGGCGAAATCTTCACTTCAGTCATCGGAAATATTTACGGATTGCAGAGGCAAATCAGCAACTATATTAAAGTGCCTGGCATATTCATCATCGCCTTCAGCTTTATTGTGGCGTTGATTATCGGCACGTACGGATATGGAAGACTCCTGGGTTATCTCTATCCGGTATTTGGATACATAAGTTTACTGTTTTTAATCCTCGTCTGGAAAAGTGATGCAGGCAAAAAAATATAAAACGAGGGGCTGTCTAATAAGTCCCTAAAATAAAACAGGTGGAGAAAAACGAGTTGTTTTTCTCCACCTGTTTTTCTATTTCTATAATAATTTACTGAA
>NZ_JBNNSR010000008.1:0-218485 GCF_050277925.1 Peribacillus sp. NPDC097264 | reverse complement strand
TCAGTAAATTATTATAGAAATAGAAAAACAGGTGGAGAAAAACAACTCGTTTTTCTCCACCTGTTTTATTTTAGGGACTTATTAGACAGCCCCTTCGTCTTTTAAAGTCGCGATTCCTTTACATTCACCCTATTTTTCCCGGAGTTCTTCGCCATATACAACGCTTCATCCGCCCGTTTGAATACTTCCTTAACGTTATCGAACTGCTCTTTTGCCCAGTAAGAGACGCCACAGGAAATGGTCACTTTCGGACTGGATTCCTCCCCAACCTTATCTTTTAAACGTTCCGCAATCTTGACGCCAGTTTCCAAGGGTATGCGTGGGAGGTAAATGGCCATTTCTTCGCCACCCCACCTAGCCCCTATATCTGTATCACGGATGTTATGCTGAATGAGATTGGCAACCTGGATGAGGATATCATCCCCAACTTGGTGCCCATACGTGTCATTCACTTTCTTAAAGTTATCAATGTCAATAAGGATGAATGTCCCTTCTTCATCCACTTCCATCGACTGGGACATCTTATCATCGAGATAACTCCTTGAATATAGCCGAGTCAGATGATCTGTTATGACCATCTTTTCCAATTCTTCACGGAGCATGGAATTCGCCATGGCCAAACTTGAATGATGTATGAGTGATTGCAAAAGTTTGAACATTTCAAAGGAAAAGAAATAGGGTTCTTCGTGTAATACTAAGGCAAAACCCTTAACATCGTTGCTTTCCATCATCGGAACAGCCATCAGGGAGTGATACCTCACATCAACACCCGGGCATTTCACGCTTAAGTCCCCTATAAATAATGATTCCTTGTCTTTATCAATCTTGTCTTTCATGAATGATACATACAGTTCCGATTCCTCTGAATCAAAAAAATCAGAGCTTCCTGTCAATAAATTCACGTTTTCCCCTGGCAGAAGCAAGATAAAACCTGTCTGGTCTGCGTCAAAGGACTTCATGATTTGCTGTTTCATATACTCCATCGTCTCACTTAAGCGTAGATTGGAATTCAAATGGTGAGATGTTTCGTTAATCAACTGCAAATCCGATACGAGACGTTTCGATTGCTGATACAATTGGGCATTTTCCAGGGCACTTCCGGCAGTATTCGCCAATAACGCAATGAACTCGATTTCGCTTTCAGGAAACATGAGCGTGTTAGGCGCAATGACTTGCAAAACCCCATATACCCCCTGTTTACCTTTTAGAGGTGCATATAAGATAGAATGATCGTCAGAGGGGTGATCATCGAATTGTATGGTGCCTGTTACATAAGCTTGCAGGGCCGCCACATTCTCGCTATCATATTCTAGATCCTTAATCGGTAGATTTTCATGACTATCATTATCATGGGAGAGAAGCAGGAAATAATCAAAGGTTGGATACACGGTATGCAAGGTCGAAATGATTTCTCCCAAGACCGCATCCATATTCATCGAAGAATGGAACTTTTCCGTGACCTTGAACAACCGTTTATTCCGTTTCTCCTCGACTGACATCTTGGAAATTGATAAAGCCGATTTCAAGATGGTTGCGAATTCTCCTGCAAAATCAGTCCCTTGCTCCTCTGTCAGACTCCTGAAAGAAATCCCTTGTTCTTTCAGGGCTATCAATCCGTTGACCTTCCCCTGATCCCAAAGAGGAATGATCGTTTGGAAATCTCGGAAATCCTTCGGCATAAATACAAACGATGCTTCGTCATTCTTATTTTCGTTCATTGCCTTCTCAATATGTTCCTGTGCGGGCGCCTTCATAATATAGTCCTCAACACTGCCTGTCGAAGCCTCTTTATAATATTGTAGCTTCCACTCATCAAATTTAAAGAAAGATACCTCTTCCATATAAAGCTGCTCTTTTGTCTCTATTAAAAAAACTTCTAAAAACTTCTGGAAATGGAGGTCCCCTTCCGAACTTTTCATATGCTGAAAGAAAAGTATCCTTAATTCATTCAATAACTGCACTGTTTTAATCTTCATCTCCATCATCCCTATATCACAGCCTATTTTTAAGCAAACTTATAAATACGAAATATTTAAAAATTATTAGTCCAAAAGAACTACATGTAATCAAGATCATACCATATCTCCCTGAAATAATGGAAACGATTGACAATATTCATTTTAGGTTATTACTTTATTATAACGCTTCTACCCTGAAATTTCTCCCTTATTCTAGTATTTTTTATAAGATTTTGAATTTCATTCTCTACCTAAATCATAATTATCATCCGATTCCGCTTGACTCACTTGGCAGAGTATTATACAATATTCCTTGTGTAAAATATTGCAGCCTATGTGACAGCCTTTATGTTCTCATTTTGTTCCTCCATACAGAGGTGTATCTCGTAACTCTCTGCTGCTAGGGCGAAGGTACATGAAAACAAAATGGTCATGATTGTTCATTCACACACGGTTTTTATTTTACCAAAATAAAAACATTCGAAGGAGGAGTCATCCTATGGCTCGTTATACTGGCCCAAGCTGGAAACTATCCCGTCGTTTAGGGATTTCCCTAACAGGTACTGGTAAAGAATTAGAAAAACGTCCTTACGCACCAGGACAACACGGTCCTAACCAACGTAGAAAAATTTCTGAATACGGAATGCAACTACAAGAGAAACAAAAACTTCGTCACATGTACGGAATCACTGAACGTCAATTCCGTTCAATGTTCGACCGCGCTGGCAAAATCAAAGGTGTTCATGGTGAAAACTTCATGGTTCTTCTTGAATCACGTCTTGATAACCTTGTTTACCGTCTTGGTTTAGCTCGTACACGTCGTCAAGCACGTCAACTTGTTAACCACGGTCACATCACTGTAGATGGAAAACGCGTAGACATTCCTTCTTACAAAGTGTCTCTTGGACAAGTAATCAGCGTTCGTGAAAAATCACGTAACTTCTCAATCATCAAAGAATCAGTTGAAGCGACTAACTTCGTTCCTGACTTCCTTACTTTCGATGCTGAGAAATTAGAAGGTACATTCACTCGTTTACCAGAACGTTCTGAATTGCCAGCTGAAATTAACGAAGCTCTTATCGTTGAGTTCTACTCTCGTTAATACCTTCGGAACCTCATCCTTGGATGGGGTTTTTTTTATGCTTGGAATTCAATACAAATAAAAGCCGGCTGGGATTCAGCCGGCTTTCTCTATCTTATTTCACTAATGTGTATTTCTTTTTCCCACGACGTATTAGGATGAATTCCCCTTCAATCTTAGCCTCTTCGTTAACGATATATTGTAAATCAGTGACTTTTTCTCCGTTGATGGAGATGGCCCCATTCTGGATATCTTCACGTGCTTGACGTTTAGATGGAGAAATCTTCGCTTCTACAATTAAGTCCACTAACGAAATATCTTCGTCACTTTCACGTTCAAAACTTGGAAAATCTTTAAACCCGACTTTAATTTCGGCCGCACTTAGATTCTTCACGTCACCACTGAATAAAGCAGCAGAGATTTTGATCGCTTGATCTAGAGCTTCTTGACCATGGATCATCCGTGTCATTTCTTCTCCTAAAGCTTTTTGCGCTTTACGTAAGTGCGGTTCGGTTTCCATGGATTTCTCTAAGTCCTCAATGACTTCACGTGACAAGAATGTGAAGAACTTCAAGTATTTCACGACATCAGCGTCCGCTGTGTTAATCCAGAATTGGTAAAATTCATAAGGCGTCGTTTTTTCTGGATCCAACCAGATTGCTCCGCCTTCCGTTTTCCCAAACTTCGTGCCATCCGCTTTAGTTACAAGTGGAATTGTCATGCCGTAAGCTTTTGTCTCTTCATCATGCGACTTGCGGATCATTTCAAGTCCTGTGGTGATATTCCCCCACTGATCGCTTCCACCAATTTGCAGCTTACAGTTATGATTGTCGTACAAGTGGTTGAAATCAATGCCTTGTAAAATTGTGTACGCAAATTCAGTAAAGGAAATTCCTGTTTCCAAACGAGAAGCAACCGTATCTTTGGCAAGCATGTAATTCACACCAATATATTTTCCATAATCACGCAGGAACGTCACCATATCAATTTTGCCGATCCAGTCATAGTTATTAACCATCACTGCACCATTTTCACCTTCAAATTCGAAGATTTGGGAAAGCTGTCCCTTAATGCAGTCTGCATTATAAAGAACCTTTTCCAACGTTTGCAGCTGTCTTTCTTCTTTCTTACCACTTGGATCTCCGATGAGACCAGTCGCTCCGCCCACAAGCACAACAGGACGGTGTCCATGCTTTTGGAACCGGCGCAATGTTAAGAATGGAAGCAAATGCCCAATATGCATGCTATCTGCAGTTGGATCCACCCCGCAATATAGGGAAATCTTTTCTTTATCCAAAATATCCTTGAGTCCTTCTTCATCCGTTTGTTGGTACATGATTCCCCGCCACTCGAGATCCTTAAGTAATTCCATTCCATTTTTCCTCCTTCATATATATCCTGAAAATTTCCGCAAAAACCATACAAAAACGCCCCTTCATATAAATGAAGGGACGAATAAATTCGCGGTACCACCCAACTTGAGGACAAAAATATGCCCTCCGCTCGAGACGAATAACGGTCGTCACCCGTTTGTCGCTACTAATTTAGGTTCACAACAAATGCTCAAGGAAGTAATTCATCTCACTATTTGTACCGGTTTTCACCAACCACCGGCTCTCTAAAACAGGGATAGCTTAACTACTGGGTCCTATCATCGCTAATTCAATAAAGATAATACTAAATTTTTATCATACCTGCCGTACATTGTCAACAGCACCCTAGCTGAAGCCAGAAAAATGTAGAAGTTTCCTTTTTACCTAGATGTTATATGCTATAATATATGTGATTTCAGGGGGTTGATACGATGAATAATAATCAAAAAGATAGAATTCAATCGGCATGGAAACAAGTGAACCGATTTTTCAAAAGTGAAAAAACAATAAGGAATGCCAGAGTCTCCTACCAAGTGGTTTGGAATTTGACATTGATCGTAATTATTGTTGGAATTCTAGGCTTTTCATTCGCCGGTGGTGTTGGAGCCGGCTATTTCGCTGCCCTCGTCAAGGATGAGCCAGTGCGCTCAAAAGAAGATTTAAAAAAGGATATTTATAATTATGAAGAGACCTCTGAGATATATTTTGCAGATAAAGTATATCTAGGCAAGCTCACAAGCGATCTTGAGCGTGAAGAAGTGTCCATCGATAAAGTTTCCGATCACCTGAAGAACGCCGTCATCGCTACGGAAGACGAGTACTTTTATGAACACGATGGCGTTGTACCAAAAGCGATTCTCCGGGCGGTTTATCAAGAATTTTCGAACGCGGCCGTCCAATCCGGGGGAAGTACGTTAACACAGCAACTCATCAAGAACCAAGTGTTGACAAACGAAGTCTCCTTCGAACGAAAAGCAAAAGAAATTTTACTAGCACTCCGGGTGGAAAAGTTCTTTGAAAAAGAAGAGATATTAGAGACTTACCTAAATGTCTCCACTTTGGGAAGAAATTCATCAGGCAGAAACATTGCTGGTGTCCAAGCAGCAGCGGAAGGGATTTTTGGTAAAGACGCCAAAGACTTGAATCTCGCACAATCTGCTTTCATTGCCGGGTTGCCACAAAGTCCTTTTGGCTATACTCCCTATACGCAACAGGGAGAGATCAAGGATGATCTCGAACCAGGCATCAACCGGATGAAAACCGTATTGAAAAGGATGCACAGCAACGGATACATAACAAAGAAACAATACGAAAAAGCCAAAACATACGATATCACAAAAGACTTTATTGGCAAGAAAACATTACCTACCGAGAAATATCCATGGCTTACCTATGAAATTGAAAAACGATCTATCGATATCCTATCAGTCTACCTTGCAAAAGAAGATGGATATGAAGAAAAAGATTTAAAAAATGATGATTTGCACGAGCAATACCTAGCGCTAGCAGATCGAAACTTGCGTCAAAACGGCTATAAAATCTATTCGACCATCAATAAGAAAATCTATAATAAAATGCAGAAAGTGACGAAAAACTACCCGAACTTCGGATATGATAAAAACCAAACCATCATCGATCCCGATACGAAAGAATCGAAAATCGTTCAGGAACCGGTTGAGACTGGTGCCGTCCTCATCGAAAACAAGACAGGTAAAATCATCAGTTTTGTCGGCGGACGAGACTTTAAACGGGAACAGACCAACCATGCAACCGCAGCACTCCGCCCAAATGGATCGACGATGAAGCCGCTTCTCGTATTTGGCCCAGGCATCGATCTCGGGAAGATCTCACCAGGAAGCGTGACGTCCAATGTCCCTGTCTCCATACCGGATGGAAGCGGAAGGTTATGGAAGCCTAGGAACTACGGCGGTGGAAGCCTTACTGGTATAGCGACAGCCCGGGAGACTCTAAAGAACTCGTATAATATCCCGACCGCGCTATTTTATATGAAAATTCTTAACCAGAATCCTGTTTCCTATTTAGAAAAAATGGGCTTCACAAGCCTATCCAAATCCGATTACAGCAATCCATCCCTGTCTTTGGGCGCAATGACAAATGGCGTAACCGTAGAAGAAAATGTCAATGCCTATACCACTTTTGCCAACTCGGGTGAATTCATCGATGCCTACATGATCGATAAAATCGAATCCAAAGACGGCGAAGTCATCTACCAGCATAAAGTGAAGCCAGTTGAAGTTTTCTCACCACAGGCTGCCTACTTGACACTTGATATGATGCGGGATGTCGTAAACAGCGGTACGGCCGCTTCCGTCAAAAACCGCCTTGCCTTCTCCAGTGACTGGGCTGGCAAGACCGGGACCGGACAGGATTATAAGGATGCATGGTTCGTAGCCACTAACCCGAATGTGACGTTCGGCACTTGGATTGGTTATGATACACCTAAATCTTTGCAAGGAACATACAATGGCCTCCAGTACAATAACCGTAATATCTATTATTGGGCCGACTTAATGAATGCTGCCTATGAAGTGGATTCGAAGCTGGTGGATCCTGACAAACGCTTTGAAATGCCTGGGGGAATCGTCAGTCGTTCCTTCTGTGCAGCAACAGGACTTCTGCCATCAGACTCCTGTCAAAAAGCAGGGCTTGTTAAGACAGACTTATTCATTTCAAACCAAGTCCCAGCTAAAGGCGACGCTAGTTTGATAGATGGTCAATATGTTTCAGTCGGAAGCAGACGTTATGCTGCCCTTTCAGAAACACCAAGTGAATTCACAAGTGGAGGGTTTATGTTGGATCCCAAGTCCATTGATGAAATCGGATTAAAATACGTGGATGATCCCGGCGCCTTGATACCAGGTGGCGAGAAATGGGGAGATATCGCGGGTACAAGTGCGACGCTCAACGATAATGGAAAAGTGCCCGATCCCCTTTCCGTCACGGTGACTGATACGATCATTACCTGGGGTCTCCATCCTGAAGGAGATGTGGTTGGCTATCGCGTTTACCGTAATGGACAGAAAGTCGCCAGCATCAGTGCCGGTTCAGATTTGGTCTATAAGGCAAGTGCTGATGGAGGTTCTTATTACGTAACCGCCGTAGACATTGTCGGGAAAGAATCCGCTCCATCACAAAGCGTTCAGACTGTCGCTAAAAAGTCGAGCACCTTCGTGAATAAGAAGGATACGGAAACTGATTCCAGCGATCAAGAAAAAGACGAAAAAAAAGAAGATACAAAAGATAAAGATCACGACATTACTGATAAAGTCGAAAAGGATATAGCGGAAGAAGAGGAATGAAACACCCCTGCTTCCCATCTGAAAAAGAGGCAACCGGGAAGTTTCCGGTTGCCTCTTTTTTTGATAATGTAGCACTTTTAGTCTTCCATGGATGATAAATCACCAGTCGGCAAATCCAGTTCCCAAGCTTTCAGGACACGACGCATGATTTTACCGCTTCTGGTCTTAGGAAGCTTATCACGGAACTCGATTTCACGAGGTGCTGCATGGGCCGCCAATCCATGCTTCACAAATTGCCGGATTTCATCTATTAATCCATCATTCGCAACATACCCATCACGGAGGGCAATGAATGCTTTAATAATCTCGCCACGGACTGGATCCGGCTTTCCAATGACCCCTGCTTCCGCAACGGCCGGATGCTCAAGCAGCTTACTTTCCACCTCAAACGGACCGACCCTTTCACCAGCTGTCATGATGACGTCATCGACACGACCTTGAAACCAGAAGAATCCCTCTTCATCCATGAAGGCAGAGTCCCCTGATACATACCAGTCACCTGGCATGAAGTACGATTCAAACTTCGACTCATTATTCCAGACCGTCTTCATCATGGATGGCCACCCTTTTTTAATAGCAAGGTTCCCCATTCGATGTGGAGGCAGTACGTTTCCTTGATCATCCACGATAGCCGCCTCCACGCCTGGAATCGGTTTACCCATCGAACCGGGTTTGATTTCCAGGCAGGGGTAATTACAGATAAGCTGGGCGCCAGTCTCCGTCATCCACCACGTATCATGTATGCGTCGATTAAATACTTTCATTCCCCAACGCACCACTTCAGGATTCAACGGCTCCCCTACACTAAGGACATGACGAAGTGAACCCAAATCGAAACGTTTGACGATCTCATCCCCTGCCCCCATCAACATCCTGAAGGCAGTCGGTGCGCTATACCAGACCGAAACCCCGAATTCCTCAAGCGTCTTGTACCATGACTCAGGCTTGAAACGACCACCTACGACCACATTTGAAGTACCGGTTAGCCATGGTCCGAAAATACCATAGGACGTCCCTGTCACCCATCCGGGATCCGCTGTGCACCAATATACGTCATCCTCCTGTAAATCGAGGACCCATTTAGCCGTTTGATAATGCTGGATCATCGCATTATGTACATGAAGCACCCCTTTTGGCTTACCCGTTGACCCGGATGTGTAGTGAAGAATCAATCCATCTTCACGATCCACCCATTCAATGTCAAAGTGCTTGTCGGCTTCTTTTACTTTTTTATTGAAGTTATGGTATTTCCCTTCCTCCTGGATGTTCTCCCCCACTAAGAAAATATGTTTTAAATGGGGCAGGTCGTCTACCGGTACACGAGGCAACAATTCAGGTGTCGTCACCAATACGCTCGCTTCACTGTCTTCAAGGCGATCCCGCACCGCCCCCTCCATGAAGGCTTCGAATAGTGGCCCGACGACAGCTCCCGTTTTGATTGCACCGAGCAACGCAAAATAAAGTTCCGGGGACCGTGGCATGAAAATGAAAACGCGGTCTCCCTTCTTCACTTCAGCAAGGTTCTGAAATACATTGGCCGCTTGGTTTGTGTATTCTTTCATTTCCTTAAAGGTATACTTCTCGTTTCTTTTTTCATCTTTAAAATAAAGGGCGATTTTATTCTTTCTGTATGTCTCAGCATGTCGGTCAATGGCTTCATAAGCAAGGTTCACTTTTCCGGTTTCGGACCAGGAGAATTCCTTCTCCGTTTCAGACCAGTCAAAATGCTTGTACTTCTCATCGTAATTCAATAAATTATAATTGCCCTGCACTGCTGGTAGCGCTTTCATATTCATACAAATAATCCCCCTTCTTTTTGCTTTATAGCTCTTATTATAGTATAAAAAACTATTTTTCTCAATTTTTAAAATATTTACCTTTTTATAAATTCAAGGAAAATATTTCTTGATATTTTTGAACATTCAGGGTAAATCTTGGTATAGTTAGTTAGGAATGGCTTTATCCTTTCATTCTTCAGGCTCAACTGTAACAAAAGGTTCAAAAATGAGAGAGCTTTCATCATCTTGTCACTTGTTTTTTATGTATAATTCATGTAAGGTTTCCATCTATTTGGATGAATCAGTATACAAGATTGGTATTTTACTAGGGCGGTGAAGAAATGGAATATAGCAAGACCTATTACAAAAAAGAACTCCAGACATCAAGCGGAACACTTCTGATTGAAGGGCCCCTAACCGGAGAAATGATGGCCGGATACGATTTTCATGAAGACTTGGTCGCCTTTCGCCCTCCTGCACAACAGCATAAGGCATTGATTGAAATCGCCGATTTACCTGAGGGCCGAATCTTTATAGCCCGCGAGGAACGGACCATCGTTGGTTATGTGACCTATCTATATCCCGACCCATTGGAGCGCTGGTCAGAAATCAAGATGGATGACCTGATCGAGCTTGGTGCAATTGAAGTCATTCCCAAATACCGTGGTGCCGCTGTAGGAAAGAATTTAGTTCAGCTGTCTACGGAGGATGATTCGGTAGAGGACTTCATTATCATCACGACTGAATATTATTGGCATTGGGACTTGAGGGGGACGGGATTGAACGTTTGGGACTATCGAAAGGTCATGGAAAAAATGATGAGTGCTGGCGGGCTGGTTTATTATGCAACGGATGACCCGGAAATCAGTTCACATCCAGCAAACTGCCTGATGGCGCGTATAGGAAAGAGAGTGCCTCCGGAGTCCATCGAAAAGTTTGACCAATTACGTTTCATGAATCGTTTCATGTATTAAAGAGGCGAGTAAAGAGGAGGAACTACGTATGATTGTTGAAAAAATAATGAATGAAGATGTCATTGCCTTAACACCAACAGATACCATTCATAGTGCTGTCTTAATCTTAAAAGAGAAACGGATTCGCCATATACCGATTGTCGATGAAAGCTTTCACCTCGTCGGATTAGTTAGTGACCGTGACATACGAGACGCTTCTCCTTCTATTTTTCGCACCGAAGAATACAAAAAGGATTTAGAAAAATCACTGGGAAGTATCATGAAAACCGATATCATCACAGGACATCCCCTAGACTTTGTAGAAGAGATTGGTGCCGTTTTTTGTGAAAATAACATCAGCTGTCTTCCCATCCTAAAGGAAAAAAGGTTAGTGGGCATCATAACCGGAACTGATTTGCTTCATTCTTTCGTTGAACTGACGGGAGTCAATCAGCCCGGTTCCCAAATTGAAATCAGGATTCCCAATACGGCGGGAACGCTACACGACATTACCTCCATCTTCAAATTGCGCAAAGCGAACATTCTCAGCACGCTTGTCTATCCCGAAAAAGATGAATCCGATTACAAGATTCTCGTTGTCCGGGTACAAACCATGAATCCATTCATGGTCGTGGAAGACTTAAAGAAAGAAGGCTATACCGTTTTATGGCCTTGCCTGCCAGGTGCGTCTCATGACTGATGAATCCTTGTTTGTCTATTCCGATGAATTGCTGACCTACAAATTCAATGACGAGCACCCATTCAATCAAAAACGGCTTCAGCTCACGCTGGACCTCCTAAAAAAACACCATGCCATCCGTGAAGATCAGATCATCAAGCCGCGAATGGCGACCGATGAGGAATTACAACTGGTTCATGACCAGCATTATGTAAACGCTGTCAGACTGGCTGGACAGGGAAAGCTTCTTCCCGAAAAAGCGGGAAACTATGGTTTAGGTACAGAAGATACCCCCATCTTTCCTAATATGCACGAAGCAAGTGCCCTGCTTGTTGGCGGAACCCTTACGGCGGTGGATGCCGTCATGACTGGTCAGTCCCTACATGCCCTTAACCTTGGCGGGGGGCTCCATCATGGTTTTCGAGGCAAAGCTTCAGGCTTTTGCATTTATAATGATAGCTCGGTCGCGATTAAATATTTACAAAAAAAATATGGTGCACGCGTCCTCTATGTCGATACGGATGCCCATCATGGTGATGGTGTACAGTGGTCCTTTTATGATGACCCTGAAGTCTGCACCCTATCCATCCATGAAACGGGACGCTATTTGTTTCCCGGTACAGGCAATATCAATGAACGGGGGCAGGGCAAAGGCTATGGCTATTCGTTCAACATCCCGGTGGATGCATTCACGGAAGATGAATCATGGCTCGAATGCTATACAGCCGCATTCAAGGAAGTGATTGAATTCTTTAAGCCAGACGTCATCTTGACGCAAAACGGTGCTGATTCTCATTATTATGACCCACTCACCCACTTGTCGGCTACCATGAAGATTTATAGGGAAATCCCGAAATTAGCGCATGAAATGGCCCATAAGTATTGTGATGGGCGCTGGATTGCCGTCGGTGGCGGTGGCTACGATATCTGGCGCGTCGTACCACGCGCCTGGTCCAGGGTCTGGCTCGAAATGACCAATAATGATATATCTGGGCCCTTATCAAGGGAATGGATCGACACGTGGCAGCCTGAGGCTCCTGTGACCCTTCCGGATGAGTGGGATGACCTACAGGATATTTATGAACCCATTCCCCGGAAGCCGGCCATTACCGAGAAAAATGCCCAAACGCTCGAAAAAGCGCTCTACCCCATCCGTTCTAACAGACAAACGACCACCAGCACGGAGGATTAAATGGCCAAAAAAAGAGTGTTTCCATTCTCCATTTCAAGACAAGTTTCACCTTATGAAAAAGAGAGTGCCCATAAGGACACTCTCATACTGGATTATTTCGTTGATTGACGTTTTTCGATGCGGTGCGGCAGAATCACTTTTTCTTGCCCCTCCACCAATTCCTGGTTCATCAATTTAGTTAGCAACCTCATGGATACGGCCCCGATATCGTATAAAGGCTGAACGATGGTCGTGATCTGCGGGCGGACCATCAAGGTTAACCGTGTATTGTCGAAGCTGATTACCTCAAAGTCCCCTGGTACATTAAACCCTTTATCCTGAGCAGCATGAACGATGCCAAGTGCCATTTCATCGGCTCCGACTATGATTGCTGTCGGCCGATCTTCGGCTTCAAGAAACTTATCAAATGATTCTATTCCTGAATCATATGTATAATCGCCTTCCACCAGTAAACTTTCATCGAAAGAAAGCCCCGCTTCTTTCAATCCCTGTTTGTAACCAGTTAATTTCTTCTCATTAATAGGCGCGGACAGATTCCCGCTCACATAACCTATTCGCTTGTGGCCATTTTTGGCAAAGGACATCACGGCATCAAACGCTGCCGCTTCATAATCAATATTGACCGATGGCACTTGCCCGCTTTCTTCGACGGAACCGGCCAATACGATGGGAACCGGTGAGTTCTTAAACTCCTTGACATGCTCGTCCGTGATGTTTCCACTCATGAATACGATACCATCTACTTGTTTACCTAGCATCGTATTCAATAAATGAAATTCCTTATCTATGTTTTCGTCAGAACTGCTGAGAATGATATTGTATTTATACATGGACGCTATATCTTCAATACCACGTGCCAACTCCGCAAAAAAGATGCTGGAGATATCCGGAATCACGACACCTACCGTCGTTGTCTTCTTGCTGGCTAGCCCACGTGCGACTGCATTAGGGCGATACCCTAACCGGTTAATCACATCTGCGACTTTTTTCCTTGTCGCAGGTTTAACATTCGGATTCCCGTTTACTACGCGAGAAACGGTGGCCATCGAAACATTTGCTTCGCGGGCCACATCATAAATGGTTATATTATTCATTATTGCATTCCTCCATTTGTTTCATTTTTTCCAATAAAGCATCAAATATTTCAAAGAAGATTCTATTATACGTATTTTTCTTATACGGAAAATTAATCGGTTAACGGAAATCTTTCTATTAATTTTTATATAAGCATAGCTTATATAGATATCTTCATTATGTATGATTCTAACTCAAAACAGTCCTCATCTTTTAACTTATCATACGATAGTAGAATGCTTCCTGCAATCCAATAGTGTCTTTTTCAGGACTTTTTCTGCAAAAACAAGTATTTTACCATTAAAAAAAGCCCTTGCCAAGATGGTAAGGGCCGAATGTACATATATTTCAAATATTCTTTCTTAAACCGTTACCCAGTTCAATCGTTTAATTTCGTTATAGAAATCATCAAATTGCTTGAAGTCCATCTGCTGTGCAGAATCAGATAAAGCAACAGAAGGATCTGGATGAACTTCCGCCATCACTCCATCTGCACCAATGGCAAGAGCTGCTTTAGCCGTTGGAAGAAGAAGGTCACGACGTCCGGTAGAATGGGTTACATCCACCATGACAGGTAAATGCGTTTCTTGTTTCAAGATCGGAACAGCAGAAATATCAAGCGTATTTCTTGTTGCTTTTTCGTACGTACGGATACCACGTTCACAAAGGATGATGTTTCCATTACCCTGCGACATGATGTATTCCGCTGCATGGATGAATTCTTCGATCGTAGCTGCAAGTCCACGTTTTAGAAGGACTGGTTTGTTTACGGCACCTGCCGCTTTCAATAAATCGAAGTTTTGCATGTTACGTGCACCGATTTGGATGACATCGATATGTTCAACCGCTGCTTCCATATCATTTGCACTTACGATTTCACTGATGACTGCCAAACCATATTCATCTGCAACCCGCTTAAGGATCTGTAGTCCCTCTAAACCAAGTCCTTGGAAGTCGTATGGCGATGTACGCGGTTTGAATGCACCACCACGCATAAGCTTCAGGCCTTTTGCTTTGATGACTTCAGCAACTGCAGCCGTTTGTTCATAAGATTCCACGGCACATGGACCGAATACGAAACTAGGAATCCCGTTCCCGATAAGTTCACCTTTGATGTCGATGATTGTATCTTCCGGTTTTTGTTTTCTGGAAACAAGAAGCGTCTTCTTCTGATCATCTTTTTGAAGTTCTAAGCCTAATTTAAAGATTTCCTTGAAGATATGTTTAATCGAACCTAGGTCAAGAGGACCTTGATGATTCGCTTCAATAAGATCCAACATGATTCTTTCACGGACTGGATCGTAGCGGTTTACGCCCTGTTTTTCTTTAACGCGGCCGATTTCCTGTACTAGTCCCGCCCGTTGATTAATCAGTTGCAATAACTGAAGGTTTACATCATCCAATTGATTACGCAATCCATCAAGCTCTCTATTGCTCATTCCAAATCCATCCCTTCGATTTTAAAAATATCAACGATTTCACGATGGAAAACCCGTACTTTTTACCTGTTCGAATTTTCACTCATTTCAATCGATAATTTAAGCTATGAAAATTTTATAATAATTCATGTATAATTAAAAACAATTATAAATGAAATTCTTGTAAATGTCACTACTTTTTTCTTTATTAATTAAACGCTTTTAAGTACTAAAGTAATATATTACATAAAAGAAGGTGTCACTGATGCACGAAAAACTGTTTGCCTTGGACATTGGAACGCGTTCCGTTGTAGGAATTATATTAGAAAAAGAACAGGAAAGCTATAATATTATCGATATTCTATCAGAAGAGCATTCGGAGCGGGCCATGCTGGACGGTCAAATACATGATGTTCTAGCTGTGGCTAAAGTCATCTCTCACATTAAGGGCAAACTGGAGGAAACTCACGGACCCCTAAGAAAGGTTTCTGTCGCTGCAGCCGGTAGGGCCTTGAAAACCGAACGGGCGAAGACGTCTGTCGATATAGTTGGGAAACCGATGCTGACACATGAGGATATCCTCCACCTCGAATTCAGTGCTGTCCAGGAAGCCCAGGCGACCGTGGCAGAACAATCAGACTCCCGGTCCACTTATTATTGTGTTGGTTATTCGGTTTTATACTATCGCCTCGATGGACAGGAAATCGGAAGCCTGATCGATCAGAGCGGGGAAGAAGCGTCAGTTGAGATCATCGCCACCTTCCTGCCCAAGGTCGTTGTTGAATCCCTTTTAGCTGCCTTGAAAAGATCGGGATTGGAAATGCAGGCTCTTACGCTTGAGCCGATTGCGGCCATCAATGTCCTCATCCCGGCCTCCATGCGCCGCCTTAACGTCGCCTTGGTCGATATAGGGGCGGGGACTTCCGATATCGCTTTGACCGATTCAGGGACCGTCATCGCTTATGGAATGGTACCAATCGCTGGGGATGAAATTACCGAGGCCATAAGTGACTACCTGCTCCTGGACTTCCCTCTTGCAGAAAAGGCGAAAAGGGAATTGCTCGATCAAGATTCGATAATGGTCACTGATATTCTTGGATTTTCCACCGAGATTGCCAAGAGTGATATCATCGAACATATTCATCCTGCACTCGATAGGTTGGCTGAAGCCATCCGTTTAGAAATTCTCTCCTTGAATAATGAGTGTTCACCAAAAGCGGTGATGCTTGTCGGAGGTGGAAGCCAAACACCGGAATTATGCCGACTTTTAGCTGAAAAACTAAACTTGCCAAGTAACCGTGTGGCAATCCGGGGCGTCGATGCGATCCAGAACCTAGGCATTTCGTCTGAAATCCAAAAAGGGCCTGAATTAGTAACACCGATTGGGATTGCCATTGCTGCCGATAAAAACCCGATTCAATACATGAGCATCACCGTTGACGGGCACCCCATCCGCTTGTTTGATATGAAACGAACAACAGTGGGGGATTGCCTGCTCACAGCAGGTATTAAGATGAGTTCTTTATATGGAAAACCCGGCATGGCCAAAATCGTCACCATCAACGGAAATCAATTTACCCTTCCCGGAAATCATGGAAAGAAATCGGTGATTACCTTAAACGGAACGGAAGCTTCTTTAGATGATGAAGTGAAGGATGAAGACGTCATCGTAACCTCAAAAGGGGAAGACGGTGAACCGGCCATTTTGCGCATACTCGATGTATTGGATGATATTCCGAGAAAAACCGTGATCCTTAACGGTACAGAGTATACCATCGAAGCCTCCATTACCAGAAATGGCAAAGCCGCCTCCATCCATGAATTAATCGAGGATCATGATCAAATAACTTGCAGGATACCAGTAACGATTGACGAGTTGATCAAAGAGCTTCACTTATCCGAACTTCTTGCTTGCCTTGAACCGTTATCTATTAAATTGAACGGAAAGTCCATTCAGCTTCCCTCGTGGACGGGTAAAATCAGCAAAAATGGACTGGCAACAAAACGGACGTACTCCTTTGAAGATGGCGATGAATTAGAAGTGGTAAATCCAGCCCCCCCTACTTTATTAGAGGTGATGGAAGCTTTACAAATCCAGCATACCTACAACGTCCCTGTTTTTTTTGAAGGCAAACAAGTCATTCTGTCTAAAAATCTGGCAGAATTCAGACGCGGTGACGAGCGATTGAAAGATACGGACATCATCCAGCCAAATGATGACCTCAGTATGATTGAACATAAGGTGGAACCTTTTATCTTTCAAGACCTTTTCCGTCATGTTGAAATCTTTATGCCTACCACAGGGAATAGCCGATTCATTCTCATTAAAAATGAGCAGGAAACTACTTTTCACGATGAACTTGCCCCCGGTGACCAATTAAGAATCCTTTGGCCCACCACTAGTTGACATAGAAACAGTCTCATAAAATGAAAAAGGCAGGCTTGTTGATTCAACAACACGCCTGCCTTTCATCATTTATTGAGAGATTGCTTTGCCTAGAGAGTCTTCTGTAATTCTCCAATGGGATTCATTCCATGTAGGCGTGCCATTTTTAAATAGGATGGCTTGGGGGGATTGATGTTTGATTTCAAAAGTTTCCGCCACATGGTTGGAAAGCGGACGCGCTTCTTGCACGGCCAAGTAGGCCGTCTTTAACTCCGGGTGTTCAGCGATGAACTTTTGATAGTGCTCAAAAGCTTCCGCACTGACTGGGCAAGTAACACTATGCTTAAAAAGTAAAAAAAGATCTTCCGTTACGAGCTCATTGAATTGTTGTTCCGTTTCGATTTTAGTAAGTGTCATGTATATTAACCCCTTTCGATTTCAGAAAAAAGACGATGAAGTCATCGTACCACTTCATCGTCTTTTTTGACAATTATTGTGCATACCTTCGCAAATATTGAGCGATTGAAGCATACATTATTTTTTTAATTTATTTTCGGTTTCATCAAAAGCTTTTTTTGCTTCATCTAATTTTAGCTTTGCCGTATTTTTGTTTCCGCTAGTCGGGTCGGCTTGTGTATTTTTTGACTTATTGTCTTTACTTTCAGGCATATTGGTTTCAACGGATACGATTTTCGAATCGGAAGTTCCCGTTACATCAATATCCTTATTGCTTGAGTTCGTAGTATCATTAGCTGCATCGCCATTTTCTTCTTTGCCCGTTTTTAGGCTCTTCACTTTATTGACGATATCTGAAGATTTACTAGAAACCAATTCAGTAACCGTTCCTGTTTTTTCTTTAGCGGTATCAGCCAAAACCGTACCTTTTTCCATCGCGGTTTGTCTTAGCTTCTCTGTTTTCTCGGAAAGGCTCTTAGCTTGTTCGTTGAAATCATTTCTTAATTCCTTGCCTGTTTTTGGAGCCATGAATAAAGCTGTAGCCGCTCCGATCATTCCGCCGATCAAGGCGCCGATCATGAAGTCCTTCGAATTGATGGAATCGCGTGCTTCCTCGTATGATTTTTGATATTCGCTTGTAGGATATTCTTTTTGCGTCATGTAACATTCTCCTTTCAAATTTGGGAATATTTTTATTTACCTGGTGTTAAGATCTAGATCGTAAAAACCTTTTTTTTGGTAGGTTATCTGTTTCAAGTGCTTCTCTTTCTATCTCTGCCTGTTCATATGCAGTTGGAGCGGATTGCTTGTTTCTGGCCTTCCATTTATCACGGATTTCCATGGCCACGTTACTCCATTGAACGATTTGGGAAATTCGTTCTTGGTTGTTATCGATTTCTGCCTGCACTTTATTAGAAACCTTTTGGACGGATGTATTGAAGCTAGAGATGGAAGTCCCTACATCTTTCACTGCATCCACCACTGTGTTCAGATTTTCAGATTTCTGTTGCAAGTCTTCTGCTAACGAGTTTGTTTTATGTAGTAGCTGGGTAGTTTCAACCGTTATGCCTTGCATTTGGCTTTCAAGTCCCGTCAGCGTCCGGGCCACGCTGTCCAAGGTAGTTTGTAGTGATGTGAGTACCTTTGTTAAGAAGATAACAAGGACCAGGAAAGCGATTGCTGCCACTGCAGCACTTACGTATAATATGATCTCCATTGGAACACCTCCGAAAAAAAATCGACATATTTAGTAACTGTTTAGTTATTAATTACCCCTTCCCCGTTATTATAAACGTATTTAATTTGTGAATATACCCTATCTATACCTGTTTTGGAAATATTGATAGCGAAAAATTTCGACTAATTGGGACCAATGGATGAAATTTCTACAGCTAATCAGGTATGATAGAATAATAAAACTAAATATTGGAGGTATTCTACATGAAAGATCCTAGAATCGAGATACTTGCACATAATCTGATAAATTATTCAGTGAAACTCCAAAAGGGTGAAAAACTCTTGATAGAAAACTTTGGATTGCAACGCGAACTGGTCAACGCCCTTGTAAAAGAAGCGTATGCAGCTGATGGGTACCCATTCGTCCTCTTAAAGGACCATCAAGTGGATCGCGCCTTATTAATGGGTGCACAGGAAGAACAATACAAGATGATGGGTGAATTCGAAGCGAACGTGATGAGCCAGATGGATGCATATATCGGGCTTCGTGCCGGAGATAATATCAATGAGCAATCCGATGTGCCCGCAGACAAAATGGCTATTCATGGTCAAACGATCGGAAAAGTACATAGAAATATCCGCGTTCCGAAAACGAAATGGGTCGTGCTCCGTTACCCGACGAATTCTATGGCTCAATTAGCCAAAATGAGTATAGAAGCTTTCGAAGATTTCTATTTCGAAGTCTGCAATCTCGATTATGGAAAAATGAGCGTAGCCATGGATAGCCTTGTTGATTTGATGGATAAGACCGATAAAGTCCGCTTAACTGGTCCCGGAACAGACTTATCTTTCTCCATCAAGGACATTAAAGCCATCAAATGTGCAGGTGAACTGAACATTCCTGATGGTGAGGTGTACACAGCACCTGTTAAGGACTCGATTAATGGGGTCATTTCTTACAATACTCCATCTCCTTATCAGGGCTTTACTTTCGAAAACGTGAAGTTAACATTCAAGGATGGAAAAATTGTTGAAGCGGTGGCCAATGATACTGAACGCATCAACAAAATCTTTGATACAGATGAAGGCGCCCGTTATGTCGGTGAATTTGCTATCGGTGTAAATCCTTATATTCTACATCCGATGCAAGATATCCTCTTTGATGAGAAAATTGATGGAAGTTTTCACTTCACCCCTGGACAATGTTATGATGACGCCTTTAATGGCAACCATTCGAGTATTCACTGGGACTTAGTCAATATCCAGCGCCCTGAATACGGCGGTGGGGAAATTTACTTTGACGATGTGCTGATCCGAAAAGATGGACGCTTTGTTCTACCTGAACTTGAATCATTAAATCCAGAAAATTTAAAATGACCTACTTCACGCAGATCATGCTTGTGATTCCATAAAAAATGACCAACCCATTTATGGGTTGGTCATTTTTTATTTAACTTGCAGCGACTCCTCATAAGCAGCCTGGAATTTTTGAATATCCCCTGCACCCATGAATAGGACTACACTGTTTTTATGTTTTTGTAATTGCGTTGTTGTTTCTTCTGTAATAAGCTCGGCACCAGGAATTTTCTCCTGAAGATCTTCAATCGATAGTTTTCCATGATGTTCACGGGCAGATCCAAAGATTTCACATAAGTATACTTTATCGGCTAGATTCAGGCTGTCGGCGAACTCATCCAGGAATGCTTGCGTTCTTGAGAAAGTATGCGGTTGGAAGACCGCTACTATTTCACGCTCTGGATATTTTTGACGCGCTGAGTCAATGGTTGCTGAAATCTCTGTAGGATGATGGGCATAATCATCAATGATGATTTGACTCTCCATTTCCTTTTCGGAGAACCGGCGTTTTACGCCTTCAAAAGTGAGTAACTGAGCCTTCACGGCTTCCGTATCCAGGTTTTCATATTTACACAGGGCAATGACACCTAAAGCGTTCAACACACTATGCTTGCCAAAAGTCGGAATGGAGAAAGTATCATAATACGTGTTCCTCACATTCACATCGAATGTCGTTCCCTCCGGAGTGACGGAAACATTTTTCGCCTGAAAATCGTTTCCTTCCGCAAATCCGTAAAAAATGACCGGTACTTTTGCTTGAATATGCGGTAAATGCTCGTCGTCCCCGCATGCAATGATCCCTTTATTGACTTGTAGGGCCATCGTTTGGAATGCCTCGAACACGTCTTCCACATTGGCATAGTAATCTGGATGATCGAAATCAATATTCGTCATGATTGCATAATCAGGATAATAAGAAAGGAAGTGACGGCGGTATTCACATGCTTCAAATACGAAGTAAGTAGAATCCACGATCCCTTTTCCAGTTCCATCCCCAATCAGATAGGATGTTGGTTTGGCACCACCCATGACATGGGCCAGCAAACCTGTTGTCGACGTTTTACCATGTGCACCGGTAACGGCAACACTTGTAAAGGTCTTCATGAAATCACCAAGAAAACGGTGATAACGTATCACTGGTAAACCAAGTTCCATTGCTTTCACGATTTCCGGATGGGTATCCGGGAACGCGTTACCTGCAATGATGGTCATTCCAGGCTGAATGTTTTCCTCGTTGAAAGGAAGGATTTTTATCCCAGCTTTTTCTAACGCTATTTGTGTAAAGAATTCTTTTTCATAGTCGGAACCTTGCACTTGAATATTCATATCATGCAATATTTGAGCAAGCGCACTCATTCCCGAACCTTTGATACCCACAAAATGGTAAGCAGTCATATAACGAACCTCCACCAATCGTCTATCTGTATGACAGTATATGACGTCATGTTTATTTGTTTTTTCATTACGAAAACTTGCTCGAATTGTACTTTTCGCCTAGGTTTTTATACGTACTTTTTATTTATTCATCGACAAAAATATATTATATCACCTTTTTATTCATACATCCATGTCAGGGAGATGCCATTTTATCAAATCATTGGCTTTTCTAATCCATTCGCTTTAGAATTTATATCTCGCCCTTCACATTATATACAGAACCCTAGTATAGGTTCTCTTAATTTACGTGTAAAAATTCAAGTTCTTCCTCGGTAATCAGTACATCCCGTGGCCTGCTTCCCCTCGATTCAGAAACGACGCCCTGCTGTTCCATCATTTCTATCAGACGAGCTGCACGGTTGTATCCTACTCGGAAACGCCTTTGGACACTAGAAGCCGAAGCGGCCTGCTGATGAACGACGAATTCACATGCCTCAAAGAATAACTCGTCCGCTTCTTCCGTCACTTGGGCACGATTCAACAAATCTTCCTGTTCAAATAAATATTTTGGCTTCTGTTCCAGTTTCACATGATTGACCACTTGATCGATTTCTTCATCGCTTACAAAAGTCCCTTGCAGACGGACCGTTTTTGATGAACCGTTTTCCGCAAACAACATATCCCCTTTTCCTAACAGTTTCTCTGCCCCACCGCTATCAATGATGGTTCGCGAGTCGACTTGGGATGAAACGGAAAAAGCGATTCGAGTCGGGATATTCGCCTTGATTAAACCAGTGATAACATCCACGGACGGACGCTGTGTCGCCACAATTAAGTGAATGCCACAAGCACGGGCCTTTTGAGCAATGCGGCAAATCGCTTCCTCGACATCTGCCGGGGACATCATCATTAAATCGGCCAATTCGTCAATGATTACCAAGATATACGGCAGCTTATTGGAATATTGTCCGGCTTTTTCAGCCTGGTCATTAAAACGGCTGATATCCCTAACTCCTGCATGGACAAATAGTTCATAGCGGCGTTCCATTTCCTCCACTGCCCATTTCAAGGCCGCAGTGGCAGCTTTCACATCTGTGATGACCGGACTAACCAAATGGGGAATTTGGTTATATGGAGCAAGCTCAACCATTTTTGGATCAATCAACATCAATTTCAGTTCCTGAGGCGTTGCTTTATACAGTAAACTAACCAACATCGTATTGATGCACACGCTTTTTCCCGATCCCGTTTGCCCGGCAATCAGGCCATGCGGCATCTTTCTTAAATCGGTGATGATCGGCTGGCCGGAAATATCTAGTCCCAGCGCAACAGCGAGCGGTGATTCATGCTCTTGAAACTCAGTACTCTCCAAAACCTCACGCAAAAATACAGGCTTGCTCTTCCGATTCGGAATTTCAATGCCGATGGTATGCTTACCTGGAATTGGAGCTTCCATTCGCATATCCTGAGCCGCCAGACTTAACTTGATATCATCCATGAGGTTCGTCACTTTATTCACTTTCACACCCGGTTCAGGATGGACCTCGAAACGAGTGACCGCCGGACCTTGCGTCACGTTCACGACTTTTGCCCGGACATTGAAGTTTTTCAGTGTCTCGTCCAGCAATACTGTCTGTTCTTCGAGCCACTCATCATCATGTTCGGCATATGTGGGAGGAGTCAATAACTCGATCTTTGGGAATACATAATACGGATTTTCCTCATCTTCTACAGAATCGACTAGTCCCGTACTGACGGGATGGGCTGCTTCCATAGGCTCTGGAACAGCTACCTCCTGTTTTTCTTCATGTTCAACAACTTCCGCTTCTGGAATAACCGGAGAAATGGGAACCTCGTTCGTCTCGAAATGCGATTGTTTCTCGTGCTCAGGTAGCGAAGGAGTTACGGGTTCATACCGAACTTCCTCAGCCCTTTGTGGTTCGGCTGTATCCGTCCGTTCTTGAATGGCTTCTTCCTCAACCTTCACTCCTGTAGCAACGGGTACGGGTTCGCTTTCCAACGTAGTCCATAATGTTACAGGCTTTTCAATGGGGCTCGTTTCAACAGCCACTACTCCCCTTTCGATTTCAGGGCTTTTTTTTTCCGCTTTAAAAGGATTTAGGAATGTAGCCTTTTCTTTATCCTGCTTTAACATCATGACATTAAAGGGGATATGCTTTTTCGGGCGTTTAGGCGATTCCTCGGTTTTGGGTTCCGTCCCCTGATCAAGGACTTCGGAATCAACAGGATCCTCGGCGATATATGCCGGGGCCTCAGGCTTACCTTCTTCGGCTGGAACGACAGTAGGTTCAACGGCTTCCATTATCCCGACCGCCACTTCCTGCCCAAATTCCACTTGCTCCGTTTCTTGCTCTTCAACTTCTTGGTCTACCGGAAATTCTGAAGCAACTGGTTCCTGTTCACTTGTCGCCGCCTTGGGGTCCGTATCCTCATTCCGGCGCATATAGGCAGGAACCTCGGAAATGGCTTCTTCTTTTTTTTCCTCTATCTGTTCTGGTACAAGAACGGAAGGTTCACGGGTCAATTCCTCATAAACCTCTTCCTTTACCTCGTTCGGAATAATCCTTGGAACCTCAGGCTCTTCTTTTTTAAGAACAGGAAATTTGCTCTCTAATTCAAATTCGACCGATTTGACCACTTTTTTTTCCGGTCGCCGAAACCCATAAACAGGTGAGGGGATTTCCGTCGGTCGGAACGGGGTATTGGATGGCAGGATCTTTTGAGTAGCGATCCGTTCAGCGTTCTTCCGTTTCTGCTCGGGACTCTGCTTAGGCCTTTTGGATTCATAAGATTCCGTATCCTGTTTATGCTCCCGCTCCTCTCTTCTCTTTTCCCTAGGCTTTCTCACACGTTGTTCCTTATCAGGTATCAGAGGGAATTTAAATTCCCCTTTTGGATATTGAAACAAGATCTTCGTATCCGGATCTTTCGTTTGGGACATTTTTGCCACCGTTTGATTGTATGCTTCGATTTCTTCCTTCTTTGTCTTGGGAAGTTTAGAAAAGTCCATCTTCTTTAACGTCTCTTTATCGATCGGTTCATCTATTATTATTTCTTCAATCTCAATAATTTCCTCTGCTTGGAACCACTTTTTCATTTTATTTAGCCACTTCAAACCTATCACTCTTTCTACTATCTGTAATTATGTAACTAATTCTACCAGTATTTTTTGAAATATCGAGAGAAATTAAGGTTAATAGGGATATATATGTAGTTTTTTGCAAATTTCCGCAGGAAACATCCCAATTTCACATAACTCTTAACCTATTTAAACCCCTTTTCATATGAGTTTAAACACGTTCTAATTATATAGTCTACTATTTAATTAAAACACCTCTGTTAAACAGAGTTTACAATGAGATTAAGTTTTAATACAAAATATTATATTCCCTAGGGTATAACAAAATAAGCCCCTGCCGAGTTTGGAAATCCATCCAAAGAGACAGGAGCCCTATCATTATTCATCCATCCGCTTACTTATTGTTCACGCTTTTTATTTTTACCCATAATGAAGACCGGCTCTAGCTCATCTTCCTCATAAAGGAAAGATAACGCCGTAATCGGTACGTGGCCACTGGCGAAAAAGCTCATCGCCATTTGTGCGAGTACATCATAGCCAGTATCATTTTGCACATCGGCAATGATGATGACATCTTGATGAGGAATGGCCACTGCCATGGTCCCCAATATCTTTTCCTTCATTTCACGAAGCCATGATTCATTAAGAATCCGGCTCGCATCATAGCCATCATTTGTATTCAAGAAATAAAAGGTGTTCCCCGCTACGATATCCGACTTCAATTTAGTCGAGAGGGAGCGGACGTTGAAACGGGCAATCTCCCGGATCCTATCTCCCTGCCAGTCTTCGCGCTTGAGCATTTTCTCATCGATCAAACGGTAGGTCTTGCCCAAATCCAACGCATAAAAGACACGTGTCTCCGCCGTATGGTCGTCGAACAAGAAGGGATTGCCCTCTTCTGCCTCCATTGGAAATGAAGTCGATCGGATTACAGGAAAAATGAATTTCTCCTTGCCCTCCATGCTATGTTCTTCCCCCATTACATTCAGTGCCTCATCTACGTAATAGATGACTTCATCAATGGCTTTTTCTTGGATATTTTCGTAATTTGCAAGCACCGGTGGAAGTTCAACCGTGATGCCTTTACCGGTCTTTATATTTTCAATCCGTAACGTGTCCTTCTGGCTATCGAATTTGAACGTACGATTTTCATCCGCTAAGCGTTCTTTTAATATGTTCTTCAGCTTTATGCTATCCATTTTCATGGCTGACCCTCCTATCCATTGAAAAATCCCCTAAAGAAGGGGACCTTTCATTATAATGATGAAATGAATTCTTCAATCTGTTCTTGTGTTTTACGGTCCCTGCTCACATATCTGCCTAGCTCTTTACCGTTTTCATATCCGATGAAGCTAGGAATTCCAAAAACATCATTAGCAGCGCATACATCGATGAATTTATCGCGATCCACATGAATGAACGTGAATTCAGGGAACTTCGCTTCTATTTCCGGTAGGATTGGTTCAATCACTCGGCAATCGCCACACCATGTTGCCGAGAAAAGGAAAATATGTTTTCCTTCATTTTTTAATGCATCGTATTGTTCAACAGTTTGTAAGTTTTCCATCTTATTATTCCTCCAGCTCTTATGAAATCCATCTAGTTATTTTATAATTCCATCATACCAGACTCCGCTTCAATCAACCATCAATACGGATTGTAATAGAGAGCACAAAAGGTCCGGTATGGGTACGCCGAACCTTCTTTCACCTCTGTGGAACGGAAGAAACGATTTCCATCATTTTCTCCGCCTCATCCTTTAAATCCTCTTTCCCCGTCTTGGTTGTGAGCTTGACCCCGCCGCTTCCTACGGAAAGCTCATATTTCTCTTCCGATAATTCCATGATGGAAATAAAACCGAACTTATCATCATTCTGAAAGGATTCCAGTGTCAAATAATGAGTTTTCTGCTCCTTTGCTGTCAAAAATAATTGCGAGCTTTCGCTGTTTTCATTTGGATTGACAAATAATATATAAGCCTGTTGACCACTTTTCAGGATCAAGTTATTCTCATGTTCCTCTTCTATCTTGAAATTTTTAGGCAGATACACCTTTATAAGCCCCACTTTTGTATTCGGTTGCGGCGCTTCATCCCGAAAAGCGGAAACCGTTGCTGTCACGGCCTTATCCACCTGCCTTTCAATGCCTGAACAACCGACTGCCAGGATGCTCATCAAAAAGACGATCAGAATTTTTTTTTGGGGTGGGACCTTCAAGACTTCCCCCTCCTTTTCAAAAATCTACCGTTACCCTCTTGTCTTTACTTATATCCTAATTTATGAAATCCATCCATTTTCTTAAAACATGATACAATGTAAGCAAATTAGATAATAAGGAGGATCATCATGAAAGTAACGGTTTACCTGGCTGGAGAAATCCATTCAAATTGGAGAAGTGAATTAAAAGAGAAGGCGGCCGCTTTAAAGCTTCCTTTAGAATTTGTCGGCCCCATGGAAAATCATGAACGCTCCGATAATATCGGGGAAGATATTCTGGGGAAACAGCCGACCCCCGTTTTAAAGGATATGGCAGCTTCTCAAATCAATAATTTGCGTACAGGTCTTTTGATGAAGCAAGCTGACCTTGTCGTTGCCCTATTTGGAGAGAAATATAAGCAGTGGAATACTGCCATGGATGCAAGCACCGCGGTCTCACTTGGCAAACCACTTATCTTGATCCGCCCAGAATCCCATCACCACGCGCTAAAAGAAGTATCTGAAAAAGCAAGCGTCACAGTCGAATCGGTGAACCAAGCCTTAAAAGTCCTTTCTTATATATTCGAAGATGGAAAATGAATGAAGTTATAGGCACTCTTATGGAGTGCTTTTTACATGGATAAAAAAAGCTTGTAGGACACAGTCTTTGCCTACAAGCCCATCCTTTATCTCTTAATAGGGATCCATATCTCGGAGTAATAATCTGCGGCTGAAGCATCATCTTCAACGTATACTTCCATTTCCGGTGTTCCTGCATGTTCATGTCCGCTTGCCGGAAACCATTCGGAAAAGATGTGTTTCCAAACCTTTTGCATTGCCTCGGGCATCGGTCCATTGACCTCGAACACAACCCACTTGGATGCAGGTATCGTCAAGCCCGAATAATCTTTTGGGACGCTTCCGTCATACTCCGTGGCCACCCAATAATCGATTGAATTCCGCTCATCTTCAGGGGAATCGACACATATCCCTAGCAACCCTTTAATTCGGCCGTTATTCAATTTTCCTAACCGATTGCTGGTACCATCCAAGTTCACTTCGTCCCAAAGCTTCGGGATTCCTATCAGATTTTCTTCGTTCTCTAGTGAAAACTCCCGCTTGATACCGACCACTCGAAAAGAATCTCTTTCCACGATATTATACTTCATCGGTTCCGCCCCTTTTAGAAGCACCTGGATAACCAGGCGTTCATAGAATGTCAGCTTTCCCATATACTTTCGGGCTTCGCTAGGAGGTACTCCATGCTGCCGCCGAAAAGCTTTTGAAAAAGCCTCGGGAGTGTCATAGCCATATTTATAGGCTACATCAATGACCTTGCCATTGGTGCTTACAAGTTCCTGGGCAGCCAATGTCAATCTACGGCGCCTGGTGTATTCTCCAACGGAAATGTCCGTCAAGATGGTGAACGTCCGCTGAAAATGAAAGGCTGATGCATTCGCCTGACTAGAAATGTTCTCGATGGTCAAGTCGTCGATTAAATGCTCCTCTATATAGTCAAGGGCCTTCTGAATGGATTCTACCCACCCCATATGGCTTTCCCCTCCCTTGTTTTCTATATTATCAGCACCGATATCCTAAATCCTGTCTGTTTCTGCTTTGTTCTGACAGTCTCTTTTATTGATGGTTTTTCTTATATTCATACTGCCCCGCAAGCATTTCCATGATATTTCCGAACATATCGGCACGGGTAATCCGTTCATTCGTAAATACCCCGATAGCCCCTTCTTTCTTGCGGATATTCGCTTTCTTGGTGAAATCGTCCATAACCGGACCGAGCTCTTCCCCGTCTTCCAAGCGATCCGCAATCATTCCAGGGAGGGGAATTCTCGCGCCTCCGGCAATGAAGATATTGCCATCCTTCGTGGCCATTGCCCCCCAGTTGCATACGAATAAGCCGCGTTCCATTTTAACCACGCCACCTTCGAGACCGATTCCGATATCGGCCCCCTTTTCAAGCAAGCAATTTCTGGCCCGGTTCACAGCCCCGTTCATGGTCTCTTCATCTGAAAATGGTTGTTCCGACACCCCACTTTCCACCTGTAGCGAGATGACTTCTGCTTCTTTATAGATGTTAATCACGGCCTGCACTTTCGCCGGGTTTGTACTGCCTACTACAATTTTCATATGTATGCCCTTCCCTCTATGCAAAAAAAGCTGATGGAAGGGTGTCCCCTCCATTTCAGCTTTCATTATCATCCGTTATTCTTCAATGTCTCAAATGTCGTTTTATCGCAAGCGCGGACCAACTTCCCAATCAATTCACGGGCAGCCGCATAATCATCAATATGGATCATCGATGCATGGGTATGAATGTAACGGGAGCAAATCCCAATCACGCCGCTCGGAATCCCATCATTCGCAATGTGGACCTTCCCTGCATCCGTTCCGCCTTGAGAAACAAAATATTGATAAGGAATATCATTGGATTCGGCCGTATCGAGGATGAATTCCCTCATTCCGCGATGTGTGACCATCGTCCGGTCTAAAATACGCAATAACGCACCTTTACCCAGCTGTCCGAATTCACTTTTATTGCCGGACATATCATTTGCCGGGCTTGCATCCAAAGCGAAGAAGATATCCGGTTTGATCATATGAGCAGCCGTTTGGGCGCCCCGTAATCCCACTTCTTCCTGAACCGTCGCACCCGAATATAAAATATTCTGTAATTTTTCATCCTTCAAGTCTTTCAATAGTTCAATCGCAAGACCGCAACCATAGCGATTATCCCATGCTTTAGCAAGGATTTTCTTTTCGTTGGCCATCGGCGTGAAAGGGCAAATCGGAACAATCTGCTGACCAGGCTTAACCCCGATCCGCTTCACATCCTCCTGGTCATCCGCACCGATATCTATCAACATATTCTTGATATCCATAGGTTTCGAACGCTGCGATTCATCAAGCAAATGCGGAGGTATGGAACCAATGACCCCGATTACCGGCCCGTTGTCCGTGATAATTTCCACTCGTTGTGCCAAAAGAACCTGGCTCCACCATCCTCCAAGTGTTTGGAAGCGGATCATGCCATTTTCCGTAACAGAAGTGACCATGAAGCCCACTTCGTCCATATGTCCAGCCACCATTACAGTTGGGCCTTCTTCATTTCCTCTTTTTACGCCAAAGATACTTCCAAGGCGGTCCTGAACGATTTCATCTGAATATTTTTCAAGCTCACTTCTCATAAAATTACGCACGGCATGCTCATTTCCTGAAGCCCCTGGTAATTCCGTCAATGTTTTAAATAGTGTTAAAGTCTCTTGATCCATATCTCTACCCCTTAACTACTTTTATTTCCTATCTATTTTACCTAACTTAGACGATAGTTACCACCTAGCATGTTTTAATTTATCAGTAAATGGGTAAAATTTCAAATCGTTAGTCAAAGAAAGACTTCTTATGTATACTAGATAGAGTGAGTAATAAAAAGCAATGGAGGAGAAATTCATGAATTGGAAAACGTTTCTATTGGGGGCAGCAGCCGGCTTCGCTACAGGCTATGCTACAAAACAAATTTTGAATCAAACAAATACGCCTTCTCCTGACAAAGTATTGGCGCAGGTGAAGGAAACAGTCAGAAAAGATGGAAGTATATATGGATCTTGGATTTTAATGAAACCCGAAACCTATCAAAAAAATGATTTGGACTACCAAGTATATAAAGGCGGCATCACTAGAAATACCGATGGTAACCGCGAACAATTTGAATTCATTGCAGATGCTACTACCGGGACGATATTGGAATTGAATGCACAACATGATTGAACAAAAAAAGGAGGCGACCCAAATCGCCTCCTTTTTCTATGACTTACCGTTTCCGTTTCACTTCATCCTTTACCTCTTTACCCGTTTCATCCCACTTGATGGCACAATACTGGGCATCATGATAAAAGCTGTACCAGGCCCCGTTCTCCAGACCATATTTCATCCACTTTTCCTTTGCCGAGATCGAAGTCATTGGGTAGTCGTCATAAGCCAGTACCCACAGGACATTCGCATGGGCGTGCGTTGGCATGATATCGGCTAAATGGATCAGCTTGTCCTTACCGTCTTCAACCAGGATGATGGCATGTCCATCACTATGTCCGCCGGTATGAATCATTTTAATGCCTTCCGTGATTTCACGTTCTCCTTCAAAAGGACGGACAAGGTGGGCAATCGCCTCCCAGTTTTCCTTCCAGTATGTACTTTTTGAGCGGATATTGGGTTGTTGCATTTCATCCCATTCGATTTGGGTCGTGATGATTTCGGCACGTTCGAAAACCGGGACCAGTGAATCTCCTTCAGGCTTAGTCAACCCACAGGCATGGTCGAAATGTAGGTGGGTCATTAGAATGTAATCGATTTCATTTGGTTTGATCCCGAGCCGACCTAAATCCTCAATGAGCCCGGACTCGTCCGTCACGCCAAAATTCCGTTTCTGTTTGTCGTTCAGCTTTCCATTCCCGATCCCGGAATCTATCAACATATTTAATCCGTTAACTTGAACGAGTATCGGATCTGTCCGCAATTCAATCTGGTTATTTTCATTGACCGGGTATTTCTTGGACCACAGTGGTTTCGGTACGACACCGAACATCGCTCCACCATCCAGGTGGGTCACGCCACCATTCAGCCATGTTAATTTTATTTCCCCTATTTGTAAAGTTTCCATTTTATCCCCTCCTCACCCTTTAGTTTAACATCTGCTCCCATTTATTGAAATTGATAACATGTAACTCTTTCCCAGAAAAAAACAAGACACCTAAAAGGTGCCCCTACTTTCCAGCCGGTAATGCTTGCGGAAGGTGGCACTCTCTTGCTTGACGAGATTGGTGAAATGCCGCTATCCCTTCAGGTAAAGCTTCTACGCGTATTACAGGAAAAAGAGTATGAGCGCGTCGGCGGCACTAAAACACGCAAATCTGATGTTCGGATTCTCGCATCGACCAACCGGAACCTCCTCCAGCTCATTAAAGAAGGGAAATTTTGGGAAGATCTCTATTACCGGCTCAATGTCATCCAACTTGAAATCCCTCCACTCCGAAAAAGACTGGAAGACATACCGATTTTATGTGAGCATTTCATACAAAAATTTCAGCGCTATAATCCTAAAGGCGTCATCGGTGTAACGACGGATGCCATTCAGAAGCTACAAAAATATAATTGGCCAGGCAATGTGCGCCAGCTTGAAAATGTGTTAGAACGTGCCTATCACTTTTGTTCAGAAAACTGGATAACCGACTACCATATCCAATTAGAAACCACTACCCCGCAGCCAAACCAAAACACACTAAACCCATCTTATCCAACCAAGACCCTTTTCCCAAAGAAACAAATTGAAGATACCGAAAAAGAAATTTTACTTGAAGCTCTCGCACAAACAAAAGGAAATAAGACAGAAGCTGCACAATTACTTGGCATCAGCCGATCGAACATCTATCAAAAGTTGAAAAGATACGGAGTGATCACTACTTTCCAATAAAGGCTACTCCAAACAAAAAAACCAGACGCCCATCGCCTGGTTTTTTTGCATGTTACCGGTATTTTGCTTCTAAACGGTAGATCACATTGCCTTTACTTGAGAACTTCTCTTCGTATTCCGTCATGATATTGCCTTCGAAATCACTGTTATGCAAATCAAGACTCACATATTTCAACAGCATGCCATACTCGGAAATGCTCTTCAAGGATGACTCGAACAGACCTTGGTTATCCGTTTTAAAGTGGATTTCCCCTTGATCCGGAAGAATGCTTTCATACGTTTCAAGGAAGGTCTTATACGTTAACCGGCGCTTCGCGTGACGCGACTTCGGCCATGGATCGGAAAAATTCAAATAAACGCGGTCCACGTCACCTTTTGCAAAGTAATCTGCTAAATTGGCTGCATCCACGTTCAACAGCTTTAAGTTTGGCACATCCGCTTCAATCAGCAAATCCAGTGCCGCAACGATTACACTTCTATATACTTCAATTCCAATGAAATTCACATCAGGATGGGCTTTTGCCATTTCTGTAATAAAACGGCCTTTTCCCGTACCTACTTCAATATATAACGGATTATCGTTACCGAATACTTCATGCCATTTACCTTTATGGCTCACTGGCTGCTGAATCACATATTGCGGATATTCATTCAAACGGTCTTCAGCCCAAGGTTTATTTCTTAAACGCATGATGACACCCCTATTTATAATATAATCGTTCAAACCATAACACGAGATTATGGATTCCTGCAAGTTCATTTTCTCGTAATCGGACTGCTCCATTCCCTCATTAAACAAAAAAACTGCCGGCCATCCAGGCGGCAGTCTCTGCGATTATCATGTATAAAACTTTTTGCAACACACACCATAATCAAGAGAACAGCAAAAAAATCTTTAGGGATCCAGTTGATTTCATAATTAGAAAGGAGCGATAATATGCCGCTTTCCCATGAAAACCAATTACATCTGTTAAAAGACATTTTATACAACCAAAACACGGACTGCTGCGGTTCCGTCGCCGAATATGAACAAGTTGAAAGGCTTGTCAAATCATTGATGGTCAATGCCGATATCGATCAAAATGTAAAAACGATACTAAAAGAAATTTACGAATATAGCCAGACAGGCATCGGAGCCTCGGATTCAGAGGCACATATCAATTCCCATCAGGACGATTTGTCCCAATGGATCGATGACATCGATCAATTTAATTAACCGTCCATTAATAGGGATTCTAGTTTCATCAGTAAATCATTTCTTTCCTCGTACCGCTCTCTACTATGATGCCACTGGATGGAAAGCACGAGTTGGGAAACTGTGTGCCATTTCATCCTCATTTCCAATCCCGCATCCAGCTTTTTACCGTAACGGGCTAACCATTGTTCCCATTCGCCGCGTGGCACATAAGAATACAATAGCATGCCAAGATCGATGGCTGGATCACCAATGACCGGCGCATCCCAATCAATTAAAAACAATCCGTCGGTTTCGGTCATAAGCCAATTATTATGGTTCACGTCGCAATGGCACACGACATTCTCATCGCATTCAATCAACAGTAGGTTATTCTCTAGAAATTGAATGGCCTGCTTGATGATCATTAGGTTATTTACCTCTAAAGATAAACCGTTTTCTATGTCTGTAAGTATACTTTCAGGCCGTAAAGGACTTTTACCAAGCCTTTTAAGCATGCTTAATAAAGGGTCGGATTGATGTATTTTCTGAAGCAGTTTGGCAACCCTCTCTTTGGCCATTTCTGCTTGAGTTAGCTCCCTACCTTCCATCCAATGCTGGGCCGTAATCACATCCCCATTTGCGAGGCGTTTTGTCCACACTAACTTTGGAACAATGCCCTCGGCCGAAAGAACAGCTAAAAATGGCGATGAATTTCGTTTCAGGAACAGCTTTTGCCCATCTTTCTCGGCAATGAACGCTTCTCCCGTAGCTCCTCCAGCAGGGGATATATCCCACTCCTGACCTATTAAATGTTCCAACTGGCTCACCTTCGATTTCCTCGCTTAATCATACAAATGTAAGTACGTTCACCTAGTGTATGTAATACCACTACCTAATGTTTATTAAAGAACCCGCCTGTTGGCGTAGCTGCATGTATACGTGCATCGGAACTAATCCCGCAATAAAACATCATTATGATAAGAAAATAAAAAATAGCTATTGAGCAATCTAACAATAGCCATAAATTAAATTTTAGTTGAAATATGGTTTCTTCGTCAAGTACTATAAAACGATTATACCCATAAAACAAGTACAAAGGAATCATTTCGAAACGGATAAGCATTGACTACCCTTGAACATGACCCGAAATTTCTCCTTCAGGACCCCTACTTCTACCTCATTCATCCCGACATTTTCTCCATCTGCCTGACCTTTGGCGGACCCGAAAATTCTAAACGGCTCTCACTTTACCGGAAATAGAGTCCACGTTCTTCATTTACACCTTTCCATCATGCGTTCAGGAAGCACAATCCATGCTTTATAAAGATGGAGATATCATCGACTGTAGGTAGCTCGTAGCTCAAGGGAGCTCTTTCCCCATCAGTCCTTAGGCCCTTGAAGGTATGTAAAAATAATTTTTCGATAAAATGAATAGATAAATTAATTTACCCGTTTTTATAAAATTCAACCATTTATTTAAGGGGGGAACGGTTCACTCCATAGGTGATTGCAGACATCATACAAAAAATAAGAAAGCGATTCATTCGATTAGCCGTTTCTGAACACCTCTTACATAGTCCTTTCCGAACCACCTGGAATGGGGGGCCAGTGGTTGCATAAGGGAATGAATCCGCTCCGTTTATGACTTCGTGTAGCAGACCAACCCCTCCAACGATTATGAATCCTGTTGTTGATCGGCATCCCATTCCGGACGTAGGCTTGAAGTCGTTTGGCAATAATCCAAGAGAGCCTGTGCCCCTTTTAGCTGTTGCGCCTTAAGCGGGGAAGATATCGACCGCATCCTGTCAAACCATTCCGGAAAAGTCCGCTTATCCAATAAATCAATGTCGTATGGAGTCTCCGGGTAATCCATATAGCCATTCCGCGAAAGGACCACTTTTTTTATCGGTAGATTCACTTCATACAGTTCAAATAACTGGGAAACAATACTTCCCATCCGGTTAACGGCCAAGAAAGGATTGAGAACTTTTTTGTCCGGATACTTATGATGCCGCCGTAGCCAAAACCGATCGCTCGATCCAATAAAGGCTGCATCCTCTTCCGCTTCGAGAAAGGTGATGCACCACACATCCACCGGCGTAAGCAAAATGACATCGACTTCGATCGGAGCATTTTTCAATAGAAAGATAGGTTTATATAAAACAAGAAATGTATCAGGAAAACGCTGCAGGAAAAAGCGGAGTTTTTCTTCTAGAAAGAATGATTGGTCCACATAAGACCTTTCACGAAGCGTCGAGCTGCCCCATTTCATCTGAAAACGAAGTAACTGGTTTAAGAAATTCTGCTTAAGTTCATCCAAGTTTGCTGGATTTGCAGGTACCCTTAACGAAAAGACATTATGATTGATCACGGGATTCGGTATATGAATTTCTTCGGCCTCTTTCTCTTGACCGTCCGACCTTTGGAACAATCCTTTTACTTTACGGAAGAGCCCCTTTGGCTCTTCCTCCGTCGTCGTGCCTTTGAACAGGGTTTGTTCTTCATCCGGTTGACTGTACAGCTGTTCTAGCTCCCCTGCGTGATAGGCGGCCTGCAGTTTATCCCACTGTTGTTTTTTTAACTTTGCAAATTGTGACGGATATCGATAAATATCCTGCTCATACCGGGAAATATAATCCTGTATTTTTATGAGCTGTGCCATTCGACCACCACCCATCTTCCTCTATTATTGAAGGTTTATTGTATATACTGGTTCGTATGAGGGGGATGCCCCAAGATGTGTCTGATAAAGGGCTATTTGGGAAGCTTGAAATGCTTTCGCTTCCGGATTTGCCAGCTGACGGGCCTCATTGATGGAAAAAGGGGTCTCACCCTCGAATTTCCTGGCCAGAGTAATATGCGGTTTGAACGGTTTTTTGTCCAATTCAAAACCTGCCTCTACGCATGATGCATAGATTTTCTTTTGGATGAAAGTCAGCCTTTCTTCCTGTTTGACGCCTGCCCACAAAATACGCGGGCTCTCTTTTTTACCAAAAACATCGATCCCCTCTACCTTGAGCTCAAACGACTGTTCATTGGCGAGTGCACGTTTTATTTTTTCCAAAGCTTCTTCTTTCATTGTATCTTCGGCATTTCCCAGAAATGCCATCGTAATATGATAATCGGCTGGATGTAACCATTTCTTAAATGGAAACGCCGATTTCACTTCATCTGTCTGGTTATGTAAATGACGCTTAATATCATCTGGCAGTACTAAAGCAAAGAAAAAATGAGTATTCATCGGACACTAACATCCCTTCCCGTTTTCTATATAATTTTACCATAATTCCCACACAAAAACTTCCCTAGTAGCATCAAACGCGGAGACCTTCTCAGTCTCCCCTTTTCCCCATTATTCATGCCACCTTATGACTACAACCATTCGTATATCCATCGCTCTTCCATTAGGCTACCCCCGCTTCTTACACCTTCCATAGGAAAGGAAAGCAAAGGGGGAGGACCATCAGCTGGTCCTCCCCTTTGCTTTACCCGATTTTAATGGCATTACCCAAGTAGCGTCTCATATAGCAAAAACAGGTTCAGTCCGATAATGAGGACTGCGATGATCCAGGCAAAGCTGGACGTCACTTTGTGATTGACTAGATTGCCCATGATTTTCTTATCACTTGTAAACCGTATGAGCGGAATGAGCGCAAATGCAATCCCAAACGATAGTACGACTTGACTCATTACGAGCGCTTTGGACGGATTCACTCCCATCAAAATGATCACTAATGGAGGAATCGTCGTGATCAGCCTTCTCAAATAGATGGGGATATGTTTTTTTATGAACCCCTGCATGACGACATCCCCTGTGAGCATACCGACGGACGAGCTTGATAGACCGGCAAACAATAAGCCGATTCCAAAAAACATGGCAACAGATGGCCCTAGCATCAAGGCAAATTGGTCATAGGCCACATCCAAATCTTCTACAAGCACCCCACTTTTATGAAACAATGCAGCCGAAACCACTAGCATGGCAGCATTGATGGCACCCGCTATGAGCATGGCAATGACGATATCAATAAACTCAAAACGAAAAATCCGTTTCCGTTCCATTTCGTCCTTCCCAACGATTCGCTTTTGCGTCAGAGAAGAATGTAGGTATATTGCATGTGGCATGACAGTCGCCCCAAGCATCCCAGCTGATAGCAAAATGCTATCGACTCCTTCGAACTTGGGTGTGAGAAGACCCATAAGGAGTGCTGAGGTATCTGGTTTTGCATAAAAAACTTGAGCGCCAAAAGCAAGCACTACCACGAATATCATCCCTGTGATCAACGCTTCGAATGTACGGTATCCCCTGCGCTGAAACTCTAAAATGGCAAATGACCCGATTGCCGCAATAAGCGCAGAAGTGATAAGCGGAAGATCGAACAGTAAATAAATCCCGAGTGCGGCTCCGATAAACTCGGCTAAATCCGTCGCCATTATGACGATTTCGGCTTGAATCCATAAAAAGAACGATGACTTTTTGGAAAATGTCTCACGGCATAGTTCAGGAAGGTTTTTCCCTGTTGCTATGCCTAATTTTGCAGACAAGGACTGTATCAAGACCGCCATTAAATTGGAGGCAAGAATAACCCATAATAACGTATAGCCATATTTCGAACCCGCAGCAATGTTCGTTGCATAATTCCCTGGATCAATGTAAGCAACGGCGGCTATAAAAGCTGGCCCTAAAAAGGGGAGCAGCTTTTTAAAGCCTCTCGTATCTCCATGTAAAGAAGACATGCACTCCAACTCCTTTTTATACGTGGCTTAAAAAGTTGCATAAGGTAAACTTTTGATATGAAAAAGTATATGCCTGTAGTTTGAAAATGTCAAAATGGATGCTTACTAAAAAAGGACCGTATAGGGAACGGGTTCATGAGCATGTTGCGTTTCGAAAAATGTACACATAGAAATCCCCCTGCCTCCATTCAGACAGGGGGATTCGGAATCTATTCAGTTAAACTACCACATTGCCGCTCGATTTCCTGTGTAAATAACTTTTGTAGTTGGAGCGTGATACTTCCGACCTTTCCATCCCCAATCAATTGCCCATCGATTGCAGTGATTGGCGTGACTTCAACGCCTGTGCTTGTATACAGGACTTCATCCGCATCCATCATGTCCGAGAGGGTGAACGGTTCTTCCACATAAGAAATGCCATTATCGTTGCACAGCTTAAGTAGGATCTGGCGGGTGATCCCGTTCAGAATCAGGTTCGTCGTTGGGTGCGTCTTCAGCGTACCCTTCACGATGATTGCCACATTGGATGAACTTCCCTCCGTAACCGTTCCATCCCGATGTTGGATCGCTTCGTCACAGCCTGCTTCAACGGCTTCCTGCTTAGCCAATATATTACCTAGCAAATTCAAGCTCTTGATGTTGCAACGTAACCAACGGATATCCTCAACCGTGACAGCTTTGACCCCAGGCTTACTTCCTGTATATGGCATGTCCTTGGTATAAGCGACAAAAACAGGGTCTACTTCACCTATTGGAAAGGCGTGATTACGGGGCGAAGTGCCTCTCGTCAATTGCATGTAGACAATACCATATTCCAGATTCTCTGCAGTAATCAGTTCTTTTGTCCTTTCCTTGATCTCTGCCACCGTAAAAGGAACCTTCAGTTGAATCAGTTTCGCGCTGTCCATGAGTCGGTTTAGGTGCATGTCGGCAGCAAATAGTTTTCCGTTATAAACACGGATGACTTCATAAACACCATCGCCGAACTGGTATCCTCGATCCTCGACATCTATCTGGATGGCAGACCGGTCTTTCAATTCACCGTTATAAATGATCTTCCCCATGTCTTACTCCTTCTTACCCTCTTATTTGGCTAGTTCATGAATGGCACGGGCATAAATGGCCGTTGCCTTCAGCATATCTTCTATATCGATATACTCATCCTTTTGGTGCGCGATATCCTCACTACCTGGGAATAGAGGGCCGAATGCGACGCCTTCCTTCAATGAGCGGGCATATGTTCCGCCGCCGATGGAAAGGAGCTCCGCTTGTTCACCCGTTTCCGCTTCATACACTTCTTGGAGCGTCTTGATCAAGAAGCTATCACTGTTCACATAGTGAGGAGTCGAAAGCGAATTGGATTCCACACGTAGATTATATGTGGAAAGCTTTTGTTCTAACGCTTCTTTTTGCTTTTCCCATTCATATGTGACCGGGTAACGCATACTGAATCCGATGGAGCTATCGCCTTGTTTCGAATAATTGAATGTGCCCGCATTGATCGTCAATTCACCTGTTTGTTCATCCGTATAGGCGACACCCAACTTAGTGCCACGGGAATCTTCAAATAGATAATCCTTGATGAAAGTGAAATAGGATTTTGCATGGGGATCTAGTGATAAGTCCGCCAAGAACACAGCTAAATGCAGACCCGCATTGACTCCATTTTTCGGTTCCATCGCATGGGCTGAAACCCCATTCAGTTCTAGTAGGACTTGATTTTTTTGTGGCACAGCCTGTCCTTTCAGCGAATATCTTTGTAAATAGTTCTGGTAGCCTGCAACGATTTCAGCAGGGTTGGCCGCTTCCACAATGGCCGTTGCGAAATCGGGTACCATATTCGTTCTTCGGCCTGAAGAAAATTCCAAAACATTCACTTCTGAATTCGTTCCGGGTCCTGCATCCGCTGGCTGAATGATGGAATAATCCCAGATTCCTTTTTCCGCACTGATGATAGGGAAATCTGCATCCGGGGCAAAGCCCATCGTCGGCATTTCCTCCACTTCGAAATAGCGATCGACACAACGCCAATCTGATTCCTCATCCGTACCAATGATCATTCGAACACGCTTGTTCAATGGCTTGCCAAGCTCCCGGACAAGTTTCATGGCATGATAAGCCGCCATCGTCGGCCCTTTATCGTCGATTGCCCCACGCGCATAGATCCGTCCGTTGCGTATCTCGGCGCCAAATGGATCTGAGCTCCAGCCATCTCCTTCAGGAACTACATCGACATGACATAAAATCCCGATTAACTCCTCACCCTCGCCCATTTCAATATGCCCGGCAACATTATCGACATTTTTCACGGTAAATCCGTCTTTTTCCGCTAACTGGAGCATATAATCCAATGCTTCCTTGACTCCTTCGCCAAATGGAGCCTCCTCTGTTGCTTGGCTTTCATCCAATACACTCTTTATCTTCAATAGATTCTGTGTATCGACCAAAAGGTCCATTTTTCTTTTTTCTACTTCTTCGCGCCAATTCAATTCACTCAAATCATGACAACTCCCTTTTTCATATATTTCTCATTTTATCACTATTTCTATATTTATCGCCAAGTGTTGAGACCATTCTTTCTTATTCCCGTAATTTGACGCTCATAAAACAGGTACTTGATTCAATCGCATTCCACTCATAAAAAATAGACCCGCTTCCACGAACAGAACGGATCTCCATCATATATAAAGGAACCAGTCTTTGCTGCCATTATCCTTTAAGTCAAAACACCAATGAAATAGCCAACAGCAGTAAACACCAAGCACCAACTGAATGCCCCTACACCAGCAAAGATACAATATTTGCGTTTACCCATTCCATTCATTCCAGAAAAATAACTGGCAAAATGGCGGATTCCCGGAATGAAATAGGCGATGATAAGGGTCCACGGTCCGTATTTATTAAACCATCTCTCAAGACTCTCCAACCGTGTCGGAGTCATCCGAATCCACCTTCCATGTTTCCTTAGGAAAGGCTTGCCAATTTTTTTCCCGATGAAATAACTGACCAACATCCCCGAAACCGAACCTAGAAAGCTGACAAAGAATGCACCTTGTACATTCAAAACAGAAATAGAAGCCAAATAGCCGACAAACGTCATCATGAACTCATCGGGAACAGGCAACCCGATGATCCCTAATGCTAAAAGTCCATATATCGCAAAATAACCATAGTTTGAAATTAACTCTTTTACCATGTCCATTCTTCGTACTCCATCTCAGACACCCTATGTAAGAAGTAATCCAATTTCGGTACGGGTCTGGTTAACGTGATTACTTCTACCTTATAGAATAACCCAATTTAACCCAAATGAGTGGTTTTTCTAAAAAAAACTTCAAAATTTGCAGATAAATTTCCTTTTGGCGCTTATCCAGCCGAATTATTTTATAATGGAAGAAATAAGGAAAAGGGGTGTGAAGTTATGCTGATCAACAAAGTAAACCTCGCTTCAAATTCTCTAGCAAAAACAAAAGCTTTTTATCTGAACCGGCTTGGCGCCAAATTACTCGGGGAGACACCTAATAGCTTTTCGATAAAGATAGGGGCAAGTGAATTGATTTTCACTGAAGCCACTGGCGGTAGCAAGCCATTCTATCATTTTGCCTTCAACATCCCTTCTAATCAATTCAAGGAAGCGAAGAAATGGATCGCCGCACGCACTCCTTTAAATAGGGAAGAGGGGATTGACGAAGTGTACTTCAGCCATATCCATGCCCATTCGCTATATTTCACCGACCCTAGCCATAATGTTGTCGAGTTCATTGCAAGGCATTCCATCGCACCTGAGAGCAATGAGCCTTTTTCAATGAACTCTTTATTAAACATCGGGGAAATCAATCTGACGACTCCGGATGTCGAGGGGGTTGGCCAACAGCTGATCAACAAGGATATCCCAATCCGGGATGATGAATCCTTGAATCCCGATGGTCTTACTTTCATGGGTAGCGAAGGGGCATTTCTATTGTTGGGCAAACCAGGACGACGGTGGATTTTTTCAGAGCAATATGCAGAAATCCATCCTCTCATGATAGAAGTCGATTTCAAAACACGCATCATCCAAGATGGTGCAGGCGAAACGCGGATTTCTAAAACATAACGAAAGAACGGACTCGATTGTCGAGTCCGTTCCTTTTATTTCACGATTTTAAATTCCTTGATCGGCCAATACACCAAATTCGCCTTACCGACTATTTCCTCTATGGAAACGGGTCCGATTTCACGGCTGTCCAGACTATTCTGGCGGTTGTCCCCCATCACGAACAGGTGGTCATCCGGTACGGTCATGCTGCCTGACACTTCCTCAAGCTTGAAAGAACCAGTCAATGGCTCCCCGCCCATTTCTTCTTTATATTCATCTAAATAGGGTTCATCATATTTCTTGCCATTAATATAAAGCGTGTCATCCTTATATTCAATATGATCACCCGGTAGGCCAATCACCCGTTTTATGTAATCTTTATCTTCCGTTGCATGGAAGACGACAATATCAAATCGGTCAATGCTACCAATACTCGTGCCAAACTTAGTGAGCACAATTCTTTCATGATCTTGTAAAGTCGGCATCATAGATTCCCCATCCACGACTATAGGGGCAAATATATATGTTCGAATCAGAAAAGCCAATACGACCGCAATCCCAATCGCTTTAACCCACGAAAAAACCTCTTTGCTTTTTTCCAATCGAAGTCCCTCTCTCTTGTGTTTTAGTCTAGTCATTATATCACAGTAAGGACATAATCACTTCATACAAATGCCCACATTTCCCCCTAACTTTGGCATATTATTGAATTATTCGTTATAGCGGTTGAATTATCCTTTCAGATGGTAGAATGAGGCAACAGATAATAAACAGACAAAGGAACAATTGGTTCGATTCCTCCGTTCAGTTTGGTACTTTATGCAACCTAGCAAGAAGCGCATTCGATAAAGTAAATCGAATGCGCCCCTTCATTTGATGTAAGCAACTAGACATGGAGAATGATATTTAATACTGGTTATATTCAATCTCTTCATTTTGAATTCTTTCTTTCCTTACCAGGCACATAATTCCCGGCACGATGAAGAAGATCAGTGGCCATATATGGAATATAGTAAGAATGCCGATAATGATGAATACAATACCGGCCGCTTTCACTCTGCCTTTTTTCAAGAGAATGATGGCAATCAGTCCACCTAGCAGAGCAAACGCCAACGATACAATTCCTCCCCACAATAGTACATGGAACAGTTGGAGTGTCATCTCCATTTCGGAAGCCGCCATCTCCACGTCGGAACCTAATGAGTATTCAACCAGTTCCGTTAGGTCGACCGTGCTGGTGTAGACAGCCGTAATGATTCCCACAAGTAAGGAAATGGTTGCGATCGATACTCCAATAATGCTTAACACAAATTCACCGGTACGTTTCATATATACTTCCCCCCAAGAAAAAGTTACTTAGGTACTCTACCCCATTTAGGAAGGAAGTAAAGATTGTATGTAATATAACCGGGTCCTCTTCACTTTTTGTCTTTATCGATGCGTCCCTCAAGTTCTTTCGTCTTCTTTTCCACGCTGGAAACGCCTTTCGTATGTTTTTGAAAAAAACGAATGATTTTCACGATCATCACAACCAGTAATACAAGAAGTCCCAGGAAAAATAATTGCCACAATACATCACCAATAGTCCATTCCATATAAGGCTTCCCCCCTGTCATCAATCGACGGCTTACTGAATGAAAGATTAGAAGACTAACGCTTTACGATAGATTTCATTTAACTCGTATAAAACTTCACCAGCTCGACCATCGCACTGCCCATCCGTTGATCTTCTGGATAGATGACCCGGTCAATCCCTGCCTCGATGATGACTTGCGCCGTCACTTTACCGACAGCCAGGGCCACGACATCCGTTGCAAAGCGGTCAATTAAGCGTTTTTCCACACCTAGTTCACGGGCAAATCTCATCAAATTTCGAGGCTGGGGCGCACTCGTGAACACAACGGCATCTATTTTCCCATCGAGGATTTCCCCAATTAAGAGATGCATCGTTTCGGTTTCCGGGGCAATATGTTCATAGGGCAATATCTCTTTATGTTCGACTTTTTGTTCATCCAACCAGTTCATCAAAAGCGGTGCCGGATCTCCATGCAGTTGCAAGGCGACTTTCACACCGCCGAGCAAATGTCCATCAAGATTGCGAACCAATCCTGCCGTACTGCCATCATCATCACGGACGTCAGGCTCCAGGCCAAACTTCTTAAGCAGGTTTTTCGTTTTATACCCACGAACGGCAATCTTCATTTTTTGCAAAGCTTCTATAAAACGGTCCCCCGCTTCCATTCTTACAGCGGTATTATATAAGAGTTCCGTGCCCACTCCCGTCGTAAGAATGATCCAATCGAACTCTCCTTCTATTAAACGGGTAACATCCTCCTCCAGATGGGAATCATCCAGATATACCGTGCCTTGTGCTGACCGGACAAGCGGGACGCCCCCTAGATTATCAACGATTTTACTGAGTTCTTCCATTTTCCTTGCTCCCAAAAGAGCAACTGTCCTGCCGTTAAGCTTACTCATTCATGACCCTCCATATGTATGCTTCATCTATAGTCTTATCCCCATTATACAAATTTTCAGTCTATGAAACTATAAAAAAGAAGCTTCTTTCCGTATCCCGGGATCCTTTACATAAAAAAAGAGACTCAGAACATGTCCAAGTCTCCATTCGTAGCGTTTACTTTTCCGGTACGCTACAAGAACCATCCGTGCAAGCATCCCCTGTTTCATTCACCATTTGCAACGGGTTTTCCTCTGCCCATACCTTCCTCAATGTATCTAAAAACGCTTCGGCAGGCTGAGCTCCTGAGACGCCGTACTTTCGGTTGATCACATAGAATGGAACTCCCGTAATCCCAAGCAAACTTCCTTCTTGTTCGTTGCCCCTTACTTCCGCCGTGAAGGCTGTGCCCGCTAACATCTTTTCCACTTCAGACTGATCAAGACCGACTTCTTCTGCCAAATCCGCCAATGTGGCATGGTCGCCGATATGCTTGCCTTCCGTGAAGTATGCTTTGAACAGACGTTCATTCATTTCTTTCCCTTTTCCTTTTGATTCGGCAAAATGCATCAAGCGGTGAGCATCAAAGGAATTCGTCAAGACGACTTTGTCTAAATGATAGTCAAGCCCCAACTCTGCAGCTTGTTGGGTCATATTTTGGCTGTTGGCTTCCACCTGAGCCTGTGACATGCCGTATTTCTTCGCCAACATCTCACTTTGGCTCATATTGATATCCCGTTCCGCTTCCGGATTCAACTCAAAACTACGGAATTCAACCTCGACCTGATCCTTATTTTCAAATTGATTCAACGCATCCTCGAAACGACGCTTTCCAATATAACAAAACGGACATTGATAATCCGACCAAATTTCCACCTTCATGTTAAGACCCTCCTTGAATTAAATGCAATTACTTTAAGCACATTATATAGGGCAGAATATCCTTCTGCAAGGATATTAGCCTAGGTACGCACTTTCGGAAAAATCAATTTTGTCCATGAACTGTTCTAGCGTGTACCCTTTCAAGAGCTTCAGGGTTTCCTGTTCTGCCTCATTCATGATTTCTTCCAAAGCACGATCAAGCTGTTTCCCGACTTCCCCGCATTCACTCGTATCCAGGAAATCAAGACATTCCGGTCGCACTGCCAGATATACATCTGCCAAGGTCAGGATATCGGCGGGTACATGAAGACTATATCCACCTTCACGCCCTTCCTTGGTCTCGACGATTCCAGCTACCGCAAGCTGGGCCATCACCCTCCGTAAAAACGTAGCATGTGAATGGACCTTTGATGCAATCACGGAACTCGTCAGCAGCTTCCCACTTTGCGCCAGCCAAACCAGAGAGTGAATAGCAACGGCAAACCGAGCGGGACCGATTTGGTTATTTTTAGTACTTGATGACATCACTATTTCCTCCTATATCTTCTATGAACTACTGTGAGACTAGTATACTATGTTCCTATCTCCCGAACAAATGGCCTTTCTCTTCGATTTTCGCTCAAATAGTATGGTAAAATTATCAGAATAATGAATCTATACCAATAGGAGAGAGTAAATGAGGGATAAGTCTGGGTATCTGTTCGTCATCATGGGTGCCATGCTGTGGGGAACGACGGGTACCGCCCAATCATTCGCCCCGGATGGCGCCCATCCCTTTGCAATTGGTGCGGTCCGCCTCGCTTTCGGAGGAATTGTTCTCGTACTTATCGCTTTCTTGCAAAGGAAAGTAACGGTCCATAATTGGCCAGTAAAGGAAACACTCTTGGCCACGCTAGGCATGGCTTGTTATCAACCGCTTTTTTTCATGGGTGTCAGCCTCACCGGAATCGCCATTGGTACCATCATTACACTGAGCAGCGCTCCGATCATTGCCGGTTTCCTTGAATGGGTGATTGAAAAAAAACAACCTTCCATGATTTGGTGGTTGGCGACAGGTTTATCGATTGCGGGATGCTTACTTCTGTTTGCCAATGAAGGGCAAGGACCAATTGACCCAATCGGCATCCTACTTGCACTTGGTGCCGGGGCGTCCTTTAGCGTGTATACACTCGTAAGCAAGAAAATTCTGGGCAAACAGCCTCCAGAAGCAACGGCTGCGGTCATCTTTACTTTAAGCGCCTTGCTATTGTCGCCTATGCTATTCATCTTTGATAGTAGCTGGATCATAACCACTAATGGGTTGGCCATCAGCCTTCACCTTGGCCTTTTTGCGACAGCTTTGGCTTACTTGCTTTTTAACAAAGGTCTTCTATCCGTCCCATCATCAACTGCCGTATCGCTGTCATTGGCGGAACCATTGGTAGCGGCACTTCTTGGTGTCTTTCTTGTCGGCGAGAGCCTGAGCTTGTTGAACTGGTTTGGTGTTGGACTGCTTTTATGTGGAATTGTTTCACTGACCTTTTCACCGAAGGCACCTGCTCCAATCGAGAAGACTTCCCTATCATAAATAGAAAGAGCACCGCTTTCGGCGCTCTTTCTATTTATTTTTCACCATATAATACAAAAACCACACGGCGTGGTTTTGCTCATCTGCGGCAGCACGACGAAATGCCTTTCTTACCGACCGGTCTGCTGCACCATCTGCTGTTTCCAAATAAAAATCCACGGTTTTCTGTTCATCCACAAGGGCAAACTCCAAGCCTGCTTTATATGAATCCGGGCATGTTTCCGTCACTTTCGGTGTTGGCTGGTATCCTGTCAGATTGATGTAGATTTGTGAAAACACCTGAAAATGTTTCATCTCATCTTCCCTGATCTCAAGGATTTGCTTCCGCTCTGTTTCGTTAGGAGCCATCCTAGCTAGTTTCTCGTAACACAAGATGGCGCTATACTCCCCATTAATCGTCTGTTCTAACTTGTGTATCAAGTCCTGCTGGCGATTCTCTTCCTGATCATTCGCTATATAATCATACATCTAAAAAGACCTCCCCATTCCATATACCCTTATCTTATGACAAGTGACGGAACATGTGCCTAGTATATTAACGACCAATCTCGCATTTGTACGGCTGGTAAAAAGGATTCTTCTATAAAATTAGCTTTTCCATCCCTTTTTCACCGATTACCCGGACTATCATTAGCTGTACAAATGTTAAACGCATTTATATATGAATAAAAAAGGCAGAAACGTTGACTCACCTCACCAACGTCTCTGCCTCATGACAACCTCCCACTCTAATCAACCAGCACCATCTGGTTTTTTGGAAAGACCAGAACGATTTCTTGACCTACATAATATGGTTCTGTCATCTCCCTATTCACGATAAAATCCCCGAAAGGTGTCCCCACACTATATTGATAACTTCTTCCTAGATATGTACGAACCTTAATTCTTCCCGGTAAACAATTATGTTGCAGATTTCCCGAAGGACTTTTTGCTTGCATCATTAAAGCATCCGGCCTGATCGTACCTGTTTTCCCAGTCAAGTTAGACATATGCGCATCCTTTTGGAGAACAAATACGTACCCTGATTTAATCAGTACGATATGGTCTCCGTCATCATTCCGCTCATCGAAGGAAATGAAATTCTTATACCCGATAAAGTCTGCGACAAATTTTGTTCGAGGATAATTGTAAATCGCCGCCGGACTATTAAACTGCTCGATGGCACCTTGATTCATGATCGCCACCTGATCGGATATCGCTAAACATTCTTCCTGATCATGAGATACGTACACCGTGGTAATCCCTAAATTTTGTTGAATCCGCCGTATTTCCGTCCTCATGTTCACCCGTAAGTTTGCATCGAGGTTACTCAATGGTTCGTCAAATAAAAGGATATCCGGTTCGATGACGATGGCCCTTGCAATCGCAATGCGTTGCTTTTGTCCACCGGAAAGCTCATGCGGATACCTCATTTCAAACCCTGACATATTTACGATTTCCAGCACATCCATGACACGTTTTTCTATCTCCATCTTGGAACATTTCCTAAGCCTCAGTCCGAATGCAATATTATGAAAGATCGTCATATGCGGAAATAAGATATAGTTTTGAAACACAAAGCCAACATTCCGCTTCGTAACAGGGACTTTCGTATAATCTTTCTCGTTATATAGAACCTTCCCTTCACTAGCTTGTACAAGCCCCGCAATTAAACGCAATGTCGTTGTCTTCCCACATCCGCTTGGCCCCAGTAGGGAAACCAGCTGTCCTTTTTCAACTTCAAGTGTGAGATCTTTTAAAATCCTTTGTTTGTTATACGCTACCGCTATCTCTTGCAAAGCAAGTAAAGCCATCAGCTCTTCTCCTTTTTTATCGTTACCCGAAATTAACCTATCATCCCGAACGTAACAGCCATCCGACTATGTAGTAGTATGGACTTTTTTAATGAAACGCATGTAAAAAAACCCCATTTTACACTAACCACTTATTCGATTAGTGATTGTGACCAATAATAAAAAGAAATTTCAGACAATTCATCTAAAGAATTTCCAATGGATCCATGATAATCTAATAGTATGTTATATAAACTTACATGAAAAGTTACTTAACAAAACATATATTGATAAAAATCGTCCATGAAAGGAATGAATAGATCATGAGCATAGAAACATTAACCAAACAAGTTAGAACTGATTTGTCCTACCTTTCGATTGGTAGCAACGATCGAGTGGATCCATCCAAGCAACCGGCAGGACATATCTATGATGCAATCATTGTTGGGGGCGGACAAAGTGGGTTAGGTACGGCTTTTGGACTTTTCCGTGAGAAGATATCCAACATTCTTGTCATCGATGAAAATAGCGAAGGGTTGGAAGGACCATGGAGAACCTATGCTCGCATGGTGACATTGCGGACGCCCAAGCATTTGACTACCATCGACCTCGGCATCCCTTCCTTGACTTTCCGTGCATGGTGGGAAGCGCAATTTGGTCAAGAAAGCTGGGAAGCGATGGATAAGATACCCCGGCAGGAATGGATGAATTATCTTCAGTGGTATCGGGAAGTCCTCCAATTGCCTGTCATCAATAAGGTGAAATTAAAGCTGGTAGAGCCTACAGAAGAAGGAATCCACAAATTGCATATCGAAGGCCAAGGAGCCCACACGCCCCTACTGCTTGCTCGCAAGGTCATTTTAGCCACTGGGATTCAAGGTGGGGGCGAATGGCATATTCCACCCATGATAACAGAGAACTTGCCTCGCCACCTCTATGCACATACCTCGGAACCGATTGACTTTTCCACCCTCAAAGGGAAAAGGGTCGCTATTTTGGGTGGCGGAGCCTCTGCTTTTGATAATGCCCATTTTGCCCTCTCTGAAGGCGTCGCAAAAGCCCATGTCTTCATCAGGCGCAAAGAGATTCCCCGCATCAATCCGATCCGGCATATGGAGGCTTCCGGCATAATCGAGCGTTTCCATACCCTACCCGATGCTGATAAGTATGCCGTGATGAGCCATTTCTTTAAGCATAATCAACCACCGACCACAGATATGTTTCAACGTGCCTCCTCATGGCCCGGATTCGACATGCACCTGGGCTCCCCATGGCTTCAAGTAAAGAACGTAAATGATCAAGCTGTCGTGACAACGCCTAAGGGGACATTCACTTTTGATTTCTTGATCATCAGTACCGGCCTTCTCACAGATCCTTCTTTACGGCCGGAATTACGGCTTGTGGAAGAGCACATTGTCCGCTGGAGCGACCGCTATCACGCCCCGGAAAATCTGGCTAATCCTACAATTGATGCACACCCTTACCTAAGCCCCGGCTTTGCTTTCCAAAGCCGTGATGATAAAGGAAAAGGGCGACTGCATGGAATTTTCGCCTTTAACTATTCCGCCTTGATCAGTTGCGGCATTTCAGCTTCAGCACTTTCAGGATTGAAGTTCAGCATACCAAAACTCGTAGCGGCGGTAGCTGAACAGCTCTTCACCGACAATCGAACAGACATCCTCACAACATTCTTTGACTATGACCAAGTAGAATTCACCGAAGAATGGCCAAGAAAAGAACAAAGGACGGACTCCACACCCCAATCGTTCATACACTCGATACCCAGTTGACGATTCGGATAGCCCACCTGATATTCTCAAATAAATGGCTTGCTGGCACATTTAAGGCAGCAAGCTTTTTATCATCCTGGAGAAAAAGCCAAAGGCATTTCATCCATTATTCATTTCTTTCAACACTAGATTCCCACCCTGTTGTACAATGAAGGTAACGCTTACATTCCATTTACTTTCCTTACATCATCTGAACACAGGAGGTTCTCATGGGTTTTCTAGAGATTAGTCTATTATTTGAAACAAGGAATCAATTAATCGAGGAAATTTCAGGATTGAACAGTCCCATGATGGATTACAAGGCTTCACCTGAAAGCTGGAGCATCGCCCAAATTTGTCATCATCTATTCCTTTCTGAAACTGTTTTTACCGAGGCCATTATCCGCGGCTTAAAAGATCGGGACTATAAACAGATCATCCAAAAAGACATCTATTTAACTGCCGATCTGACAAAAAGATTCAAAGCCCCCAAAATGGTGGTCCCTTCAAAAGAACGTTTGGAATTACCAAAATTACTGGATCGTCTATTTGAATCAAGAAACCATTTATTGAATGTAATTTTCGAACAGGAAGACCGGAGCGTTTTCCGTAGAAAAAAAGCAAAGCATCCACTATTCGGCCATCTTTCTTTAGATCAATGGATCGAATTATTATCCTTACATGAGCAACGGCATATTGCACAAATAAAAAGCATGAAACTCCAATTCGGGTAACCCCGATTGCATCCTAAAAACATCCAGGCCATCACATAAAAAAACCGCCCCTCATCATCCGGTGCGGTTTTCCTTATTAGTTCACTCTTATTCTTTCTCCAACAAACTCTACGGCATTCATGAATTCGGAGACAAAACCTTCCCGGTCGACACCGTGCAGCACATGGACATTTGGCGTTTTGCCACTGCGCCTTGCATAATCCACGACGGTTGTCCCTGCCGTTAAACGACCTTCCAATTCAACTTGCACATAATAGTCCTGTCCCATGAACAGCTCTGGCTTTATTACATACATCATGGCACAAAGGTCGTGAAAACGTAACACTTCTGCAAAATGGTCTTCGTTAAATGGCGTTTGTTCCGCAACATTCAGGTAGAATGTTAGCATTTGGTACACTTTATCCGAAAAGTCCGTCCCCATATCCAAAATGAGATGGGCTTCTTCCAACGTTACATAGGCTTTATGCGTTACATCCAATCCGCTCATTACGATAGGGACACCTGAACGGAGAACGATTTCGGCTGCATGCGGGTCGACATACGCATTGAACTCAGCGGTCGGTGACATATTGCCGCCGACTGCCGCACCTCCCATCCAGGAAACACACTTGATTTTCGGTTTTACTTCAGGGTGTGCCAACAATAGGGCTGCCACATTCGTCAACGGTCCTGTAGCAACGATTGTCACTTTTTCCTCACTCGCCATAATGGTCTTTAGCATCGCGAATATGGCTGGACGCTCACTGACCAGCAATGTCGGCTCCGGAAACACAACATTCGCAAAACCACTTTCACCATGAACATCCTCAGCCACTTCTAGATCACGGAATATCGGGTGCTCCAGTCCCCTGGCTATTTCTACGTCCGCACCAATGTAGCTGAGGAAGGTCCGGGCATTGTAATTCGTTTTATCCTGCGAAATATTCCCTGAACAGGTTGTGACTAAACGTACGTCTATCGCCTCACTTGCAAAGGCAAGTGTCAGCATCATGGCATCATCAATTCCAGGATCTGTATCGATGATGACGGGCATTTTACTCATATAAGAAACCACCTTTTTAATAATTCACATACTTCTCCCATCAAGGGGCTCATCACCTTTGTGATGCTGTTTTATCTTTTGGGCAACCTTAGAAAAAAGACGTATGTGAACCTGTGTTATACCTTTTTAACAAATTGGGATTTTAACTTCATCGCACCAAAACCATCTATTTTGCAATCGATGTCATGATCGCCTTCCACCAATCGGATACTTTTCACTTTTGTCCCCATTTTCAAGACGGATGAACTTCCCTTGACTTTAAGGTCCTTGATGACCGTTACGGAGTCACCATCATTCAAGACATTGCCGTTGGCATCTTTAATGGTCTTGATCTCTTCCGTTTCTGATTCTATGGACCACTCATGTGCACACACCGGGCAAACATAGAGGCTTCCATCTTCGTATGTATATTCTGAATGACAGGTTGGACAATTAGGTAAATCGGACATTATTTTCATTCCTCCATTCAACATTGCTCATTCTAATATAACAGCATCTTCCAGGCAATAGGTATTGGAGAAGGGAACCATGCACATATGGTTCCCTTCTTTGGCATTTTGGCCTTATTTAAATTCACCTTTAAGTAAATACACCACATCGAAATCCTTTAACTCATCCATATTGCTTTTTGGATCTTCATAAAAATCACTGGATAGGGAAGTTGCACCTTCCTCATCAAGTGTATAACAAATACTCGCTAGCACCATTTCATCCTTTATGGGAAGGGTTTCTGATATTTTTCCCGTTGTAATCGAAGCCTTTTCAAGATCCCTCTGCTCTGTCACTAAACTGCTAAAACTCGAATGATCACTTTCATCATCACCCTCCGTTTTTATTCCAGTCATGAAGGTAAACTGGTTCTCATTGTCCGGATTTTGGGTTCTGGCGAACATCAATGAACCATTTCCGTAAACCGGAGCAGTAGCATCATTGATCTTTTTACCAACCAATTTACCAGATTCATATTTTTCAATCCAAAAAGAAACTTCTTGATATGTATCATCGATATTGAAATCGAATAAGAATGCGTCACTCGTGGTCAGGGAAAGAATATCCTCTTCCCTATCCGTCAAATCCGCCACCGAGATGGTATTTGTTTGATTACCGGTACATGCCCCCAAAACGATGACCAGCATGGTCAATAGTGCCGTGTATAAAATCTTCTTCATGCGTTTTCCTACTCCTTTATCAACTAAAATTCACAAAATCTTACATATTATATCATTGACTGAATAATTATGCATTATCTTTCAGAATAGGTACTTTTCCATATGGAACAGGGAGCTGGTTCGTCATCCCTTCCGTAAAAAAAAGCAGCACAGTGTCAACTGTACTACTTTATACCATAGGCTCGATGATGATTGATCAGATGAATAGTTTAATGGTAAGAATCACTCCGATCGTTATAAAGATCGGTCCCCAAAATTGCATTGGAATGAAGAATAGACTATGGCGGGTCCCCATTCTATAGGCAGTACCTGTTTCTTGATCGACAAGAACCTTTTCAGAACCCCCATTTAGTTTTCTACCCAGAAACCAGACAATGATCCCGGCCACAAACAAACCGATGATTAATGAAGTATCTTCGGGCAGCGACCGGTCAACCGTCATCTCCAAGATCCAACCGAATAAGAACACCAATGGCACCATAATGACAAATACTAAAAAACCTAGTCCTCTCCATATAATCATACACGAACCTCCCTTTCACCTCCGAGTCGTTTATTATATTCACCCACCAATCATTTTATGGATGGGGTCAATCCTTTATGTTAGATGGCGAGTTCCCCTGTAGAACAAATATGTTCCCATTTTCAGGCATAGCCCCCCCCTACGTAGCAAAAATGATTACATAAGCCTTTTGTTATGCAGGGGAGATACACTAAAATTATTCAAAGACTATGTTAAGTCAGGCGCTTTTTTCAATTTCTTCATTTCTTTGAAAGACGGGTTTATATTTATTGATAATCCATTTGAAAGGCAATATACAATAGTCTACTATTTTCCCTTCAATTAACGGCCTCATAATCCAAGTCACAGGCTTCGAGCTGAGTATTAGTACTAGTAGAACGGCATAAACAGGAAGCTGTATATAATCCCAAATTGAATTGAAATCTTCCGGTCTAATGTAATGCACATAAAGTGTTTTAACAATAGCACCGTGAAGTATATAAATATAAGCCGTTCTTTGCCCTAATTTAGTAAAGAATGTCTTTTTCTTCGGAACAAAACATAAAAAGGCAAAGCCCACTAAAAGTGAAAATGAATAGAACATCGCCCGCTTCAAGCCGATATACCATTCTTCGTGTCCATTCGCAACATATGAACGGTTTGCTGCCAACCAAGATTGGACTTCTGCTGGTGGGATTTGAGATACAAGAAACCACACTATTAAAACGATGACCATTCCTATTAATTTAGACGATTTCTTTTTAACGATTTCGAATTGTTCCTTCTTCAAATAAAAACCTAGCAGGAAGTACGGGAAATAGGTGAATGTTCTCTGGATATTCATATAATGACCAGCTGATTCAACATATCCTATTCCAACCCCAAAAACAAATGCCCAAATGAGTGGATGCGAGAGCCTAGTAAATATGAATAGAAGCATTTTCCACATAAATAAACTAAATATAAACCATAAAGAAAATTGCGGTTGGAAAAAGTCATATGTAAAGATACTTTTGTCATATAAAATATAATAATAATATGCAAATATTATTTGAAATAATAAGTAGGGCACAAGAATTGCTTTGACATTTTTCTCAATATACCCTGGCCGATTAAAACCCTTGGATAAAAAACCTGTAATGACTACTAGCGAAGGCATTCTAATTAAAGAGAGGAAATTATTGAATTCGAAGATTAACCAATGATGATGTTTCACTTGTACAATAAAGTGACCTAATACAACTAGAAATACGAGAATAAATCTAGCGTTATCATAAAATGGATCACGTTCTTTAACCGTTTTAATATTTAGCACCCCTTAAATACTTTTTTACAAGTTTAGCCCACAATAAAAAAAAGACGTCAATCTTGAGTCTTAAAAAGAGCTATTATATTGTATAAAATTATCATTTCAATATAATTATAACTTTAATAGAATTCATTTCAATGGAAAAAAATAGTAATAAGTATCATACCCAAAGCCTATTTTCATTATTCCTATTTCTTCTCATAATTGAATTAAGTCGGTATAAAATGGACTTTTCTTTTCAGTATTTCCTTACCAGATATACCGCGTCACCATTTTTTGTGGATCTTTGCTTCGGTCCTGCGATAAAAATGAATACGTCTTACAAATCTATTTGGGAGAGTTGTACACTTCCGATATCCCTCTTTTATCAAGTTGATCTCGTTGAATAGAATTATATTTCGACTGCATCTCCTCACTCCAAGTTATAATACTTCTACTTTAAAACAAAAAGACTGTAGCAAAGTCGATTTTCAACGAATTTGTCTACAGTCTGATTTATTCTTCATAACATTAATTGCTCTTTGTAATATTTGGAAACACCCTCTAGTCCCTAGGAGAATCAAGGGCTTGATAGGCCTTCTGGTACTTTCCGCCATCAGCAACCTCTGCATGATATAAAGCCTTAAGGGCAAAATTCTTCTCTAGATTGTGTTCTTTCATCAACACTTTCAGTTGCGTTTGTAGTTCCGAGTGTTCTTTCATTAGCTGTTTCATTTGCGTCTTGAAGTACTTCATTATTATCGTTACTTCCTTTCAGGTGCTAAAAACTCACCCATCAAGTATACCATTTACGCATTTTTTCACCAGCAACCCTAAAGTTTTCTCAAAAGGGAAAAGTAGTTTCATACTATTGATAACATCACAAAGTTCAATCGTAGTGGCTTTTCTAAAAGAAAATCCAGTAAATGCTATGTTATAATGGATAATAAAAATCACATGAATTCGCATACGATCAAAAGGGGCTGTGTTACATATGAATAATGAACTTATTATGCCAGTTGAAATTTCCATCAAAGAAAAAAAGAAACTCTCACAAGGGAAAGTGATGCAAGTCGTCGTATTCTCACGATGTACGATGATTGAAGTAGAATCATCATTAAATGAAAATTATTATCTCATTTACTATAAGAATAATCTTGTATATGGTGAAAAGGTAGAAAAGATAGAGAAACATTCATTTATCGATAAAATACGGAAAATGGGTATCGTCTTACACTCAGACCATCCGTTCCTCTCCGCAATAATCCCCAGCCAAACCGCCACTATTCCAAATAAGAATAAGCTTTTCTCCCAACTTCAAAATCAATATTCCCTCCAGGAAGTAGCCTACATCGCTACGACGCTCGACTCATTTTTCACAAAGAAACAACTGAGCAATGTCATATACAAAATCTTTTACCACTATAGAAGAAACGGCAACTTCATGCAGGCCTTTCAAATCATTAAGATCTTGGCAAACTTCGCTCCCGACCTGAATTCTGCGAGAGAGATTAAAAACTCATTGGAGTTCCATTCCTATATGGAATTTTACACATCCTCGTCACTATCTACCATCCAGGAGAAAGATTCCCTTTTTGTTGAATGGCATTGCTTCAAATATCGCTTACAACCTGATGAAGGAAAAATGTTAGAAGGTTTATTGAGGAAACAGGACTCTTTCTTGACCCTTCTCTTATTCTGGATGGAGAAAGTCGAAAAGTATTCGAAGGTGACTTCCATTGAAGCATATACCACGATGGCCTTGCAATTCGTATCCATGGAAAAGTGGATCGTAACCTTAGACTATTTACACATCAACCCATTTCAGGTGCTACCACAAACCAAATCCATGATTGAAGAGATGCTTCAGGAGGAACACTATGAAACAGCCGCTCTCTATTTAATGAATTTCCTTAATGCCCTCCCGGATACCTATGAGGAGATCTTGCATACATTATGGGAACATTTAGATCCGACGTTTATTGCCACCCATATAGATACCTTCATGGTTATGATTCAACAGCTCGTCCTAGAAGATGGCGAGAAGCAATCCGAACAAAGGTTACTACAACTTATTGGTAAATTGCTTGAAACCTATGATCTTAAAGAGGTACATGAAAAGCTGCTGCCTATCCAAAAATCAGCTCCCCATTCTCCGGTGTTCCGGAAAATAAACAAGATGATGACCTTGCTGGATGATCCCGATCAAATGATGGAACTCGGACAATATTATGCAGAGTTTAAGCAATACGATGAAGCCATCGAATGTTTCTCATGGGAGATGGAATTGTACCCGGATGACCCCGCTCCCGTATCGCAGCTGTCCAAAATGTATCAAAACAAAGGGATGGTTAAAGAGGCCTTTGCTTACCATCAAATATTAGATCAAATGAAATAACGTGCAATGAAATATAAAAAGGATTAGAACTCACCCTTCTAATCCTTTTTTATACGGTTTAAGAGTTTATTTAAGAAATAAAGCTCATTTCATATGGCTCGCTTAATTGATCCGAAATATGGAATACTATCCATGTGAGGCTTTGAAGATTTATAAAACGTACACATAATTCGACAAAAAATGCACTATATCGACAAATCTATTTGACATTTAATCCGTTAATGTTTAGAATCTTTATGATATTCAAAAAAAGAATTGAGTGTTTAAAATGAAAACGAACTTATTTCGAAAAAAATCCGTGAATCAACTTTTACAAAATCATGGAAAAGTACAATTACAAAAGACACTAGGAGCGTTTGATTTAATCCTACTCGGTGTCGGTGCCATTGTGGGTACAGGAATTTTCATCCTTCCAGGTACCGTTGCAGCCCAGCATGCAGGACCTGGGATTGTGTTCTCTTTTATCATTGCCGCCTTTGTTTGTGCATTTGCCGCAATGTGCTACTCTGAATTTTCTTCATCCGTTCCAGTTACAGGGAGTGCATACACATACTCCTACATTGTCTTTGGGGAGATCATTGCTTGGCTAGTCGGCTGGTCCCTATTACTTGAATACGGCTTGGCTGTTGCTGCCGTTGCTACAGGCTGGTCATCCTATTTTAGCTCGCTACTTGCCGGGTTTAATATTTTGCTTCCTCACGAAATATCCGGTTCATTTGATCCGGCCAACGGCACATACATTAACCTGCCAGCTATATTGATCATTTTCCTTATTGCCGCCTTGTTGACATTAGGCATTAAAGAATCGACAAAATTCAATACGATTATGGTATGTGTGAAAGTGGCCGTTATTTTACTATTTATTATAGTCGGCGCATTCTACGTTGAACCGACAAACTGGAAGCCATTCACCCCATTTGGTACAAGCGGGGTCCTAAGTGCCGCGGCCTTAGTATTTTTCGCCTATCTTGGCTTCGATGCAGTATCATCTGCAGCCGAAGAAGTTAAAAATCCACAGCGTAACATGCCAATCGGTATTATTGGTTCGCTCTTTATCTGTACCTTATTGTATGTTGCTGTATCCCTTGTATTGACGGGTATGGTTTCTTACACACAGTTAAATGTAAGTGACCCTGTAAGCTTTGCCATGAAAGTGGTTAACCAAGATTGGGTGGCCGGTATTATCTCCATAGGTGCCGTCGTTGGGATGATGACCGTAATCCTTGTTATGCTTTACGGTGGTACTCGCCTAGTATTCGCATTCGGTCGTGACGGCTTACTACCAAAATTATTATGCGAAGTTCATCCGAAACGTAAAACACCAGTAAAAAACACATGGATTTTTGCGACTCTCATTGCCTTATGCGCAGGCTTCGTCCCATTGGATAAGTTAACAGAGCTTGTAAACATGGGTACTCTTTTAGCCTTCACTGTTGTATCAATCGGCGTCATTTACTTACGAAAAAACAAAGAGATTCCGAATGATGGATTTAAGGTACCTTTCTTCCCAGCCATTCCAGTCATTTCATTTATCCTATGCATATTCCTGATGACCCAACTATCCGCACACACCTGGATTGCGTGCCTTATTTGGATGATCATCGGTATAATCATTTACTTTACTTACGGTAAAAAGCACAGTATTTTGAACAAATAACAAATATGGCTGTTGCAGTGTGGACGTTCACATCTGCAGTAGCCATTTATTTTTGGAATCATACATGACCAATCAACTACGCACTTTCGTACACGGCAATTTATGGAATTGCTACCAATTAGTGAAGAGCGCCTACAAGCGCAAAAAAACTAGACACCCTGTGTGCCTAGCTTTTCCATCATTTATTAAAAGCAATGTTCTCTGTACCTTGTCCCAGATTAATGGTCGTTTCCCTTGGCTTTGTTTCGGCTATCACGTTCCCGTTTCTGAAGGAATAGCGTACCATGGCCTGTTTACGGACTGCTTCGTATTCATTTTCTGCCGCTAAAACAATAAAGTTGGCAGGTTTTCCCGCCTCGATTCCATAGTGGTCCTCGATTTGCAAGGTTTTTGCACTATTGGCGGTAATTAAATCGATAGAATTGACGATTTGCTCGTAACCCATTAGTTGAGAAGCATGAATGCCCATATGCAGCACTTGCAGCATGTTTCCCGTTCCTAGTGGATACCATGGGTCGAATATGTCATCGTGACCAAAGCATACGTTTAGTCCTGATTCCTGTAATTCTTTGACACGTGTTAAGCCTCTTCGTTTCGGATATGTATCGAATCTTCCTTGAAGATGAATATTCACCAATGGATTGGATACGAAGTTAATGGACGAAAGCTTCAATAAGCGAAACAACTTATAGGTATAGGCATCATTATACGAACCCATTGCCGTCGTATGGCTGGCTGTCGTTCGTGTACCTAGTCCCCGCTCGTAAGCTTCTTTTGCGACGACTTCGACAAAACGTGATTGCTCGTCATCGATTTCATCACAATGTATATCCACGAGGCGATCGTATTTTTCCGCTAAATCAAACGCAATCTTCATCGATTCCACGCCATATTCGCGAGTGAACTCAAAGTGGGGGATGCCCCCTACAACATCGGCCCCCATTTTTAGCGCTTCTTCCAGTAATCCCGTTCCATTCGGATAAGAGAGAATTCCTTCCTGTGGAAAAGCCACTAACTGCAAATCAACGAAATCCGACATTTCTTCTTTTACTTCGAGCATGGCTTTTAGTGCCGTAAGTTCCGGATCGGTCACATCGATATGTGTACGGACATGCTGGATTCCTTGAGCGATTTGCCATTTTAAAGCCGTTTTTGCCCTGGTTTTCACATCTTCATTCGTCAAAGACTCTTTTCGTTGGGACCACCGCTGGATTCCTTCAAATAACGTCCCACTTTGGTTCCACTCTGGCTCTCCTGCAGTCAACGTCGTGTCAAGGTGGATATGCGGTTCAATAAAGGGAGGGAGAACAAGTGACCCCTCCACATCATAAATCGGCTGATTCAACTCGTTCTCAACGTTCTCATTTAGGCTCTGCGTAACCGATTCTATCATTCCTTCTCTGACGACAATATTCCAAAGACCTTCTTTTCCTCTTAATTTAGCATGTTTAATAAGCATCTGACTGTACACCTCTTCTTAGTATTTTGTTGACAGGTACATATTTCATCAAGGCAACATACAGGATGATGGTCCCGATTAGAGCATTAATTGGCACGATCCCAGGTGCGAACTGGGCCAAAGCGACGCCTCCTGCCCAAGCAATCATCGATAACCAATTGACCTTTTTGAAAGACATCTCTTCGAATTTCCCATATTTTCTACGTTTCACGATAAAGTAGTCTGCTAAAATGATGGCCCCAATGGACGGGACTGCTGCTCCTAGTACATTCAAAAAACCGACGAAATTAGTATACAGCCACATTGCTAGCAATGTGCCGATGATTCCATTAACCACGACAAGTTTCTTCTTGGAAATTTTCGTAACATTGGCAAATCCCAATCCCGAAGCGTATAGCGCATTATCATTCGTTGTCCAAATATTCAGTCCCAATACAATGATTGCCGGCAAAATCAGCTCTTGCAAGAACATGACTTCAGAAATATCCGAAACACCGTACGTCATTGCCCCAATCGCCCCAAATATGAACATAAGTGAATTGCCTAGAAAAAAGGCAATCACCGTTGCGACAACGGCTGACCGGGTCGTCTTGGCAAAGCGGGCAAAGTCTGGCGTCAAGGTACCCCCGCTGATGAATGAACCAATGCAGATGGTTAAGGCAGCGCCCACTCCCATCATTTCAGTAGGCTGATAATCTAATAACCCCTGAAACCCACCGATTGTTTCGGTTGCCTCAAATACCGAGTAGCTACCCAGAATGGCAATGGCCGGCACAGCAACGAACCCTAACAGCACGAGTGCCTTAATTCCATAGATGGCTGATATCGTCATCATTATTCCGAAACCCAAAATCAATAGATAGATATTAATCCCTGTTGCCTTTTCGACCGGAACCGCGAACATCGCTACCCCCACTCCAAACCAACCTACTTGCGTTAACCCCAGCAATAAGGAGGGCACATAAGAGCCTTTATCACCAAAGGCATACTTTGCAAGCAGATGTGTAGAAAGGCCGGTCTTCGCGGCAATATGGGCCAACGCCCCCGTATACAGGCCCAGTACACAATTGCCCGCCAATACGATGAGAAGGAATTGAACCAATGTTAATCCCGTTCCCAATTCCCCTCCCGACCACATGCTTGCCGAGAAGAAAGTGAACCCCAGCATAATGGAAAGAATCTTCCAAAAATTATTACGATTTCCTTGCGGTACAGCTTGCCATGAAAACTCTGCATCTACTTTTCCCATAACGTTTCCTCCATTTTTAAACTGATACCCACAAAGAAAAAAGAGGTCTATTGTCATCAACCGACAATAAACCTCTTCTGCATTATGACGAGTAGTAGTAGCCAGGCAAAAAATGCATGGACGTCTCCCACATCATAAAAATCCGTTGTCCTTGTCAGCCTCACGGGACTGAATTAAAGATACCAATATTTGATTATTAACATTATTCCAAAAAAGAGACGGTAAGTCAATACTAATTTTCTATGCGATTCCTTTACAAACCAAAAAGGACTACATACAGAGACTCAGATGAAATTCAAACATGGGTGTTTTTTTCAGGAAATGGATGTCACCTTTTGTAACTAGATCCCACCCTAAATCTCTTTCTCCTCTAGAACCTTAAATGAATTTACTATATACTTTCATTAAATTGATGAAAAGCGTGGTGACCCTTACTTGTTTAAACTATTGTTAATTGAAGATGATACAACATTATTCAATGAGATTAAAGATAGATTGGCACAATGGTCCTATGATGTATATGGAATCAACGATTTCAGTAAGGTGATGCAGGAATTCACTGCCATTAAACCCGACTTGGTCCTCATCGATATCCAATTGCCAAAATTCGACGGGTTCCATTGGTGCAGGATGATTCGCACCCACTCGAACGTACCCATTCTCTTTTTATCATCACGCGATCACCCGACCGACATCGTGATGTCCATGCAGTTTGGGGCAGATGATTTCATCCAGAAACCCTTTCATTTTGATGTACTGATTGCCAAGATACAAGCGACGCTTCGTCGTGTCTATAATTACAATACAGAAAAGATCGAACTAAAAACCTGGTGCGGCGCCACCTTGGATTATGAGAAGAATACCGTTGTAACCGAGACAGGAACAATCGAGCTGACAAAGAATGAAGTGTTCATCCTAAAAAGGCTGATTGAACAGAAGAATAAAATAGTGAGCCGCGATGATTTAATCAATAGTTTATGGAATGATAAGCGCTTTATCAGCGATAATACCTTGACGGTCAATGTAAATCGATTGAGGAAAAGGCTCGATGAGGTGGGGTTGGGACAGTATATCGAAACAAAAGTAGGACAAGGTTACATTGCGGTCGAAGAGGATCATGTATGATTAAGAAATTCATATGGGAAAGGTTTAGCTGGATTACTTTCTACATCCTCTTTCACTTATTCATCATATTCGTCGCCTATCTTGATTCGGCCATTCCTTTATCCCCCATTCTCTACATGGTCTTTTTATCATTCATCATGTTCATCATCTTTTTGGTGGTCCGCTACCACAAGGAAACGAAATTCTATCGAAGTTTAGTGGAACGGGAAGATAATTTGGATGTAAGCCAATTAGCGGAACCGGGAAGCCCTTTTGAAGAGATCATCGAACGTAGCATCAGCAATCAAATCGAATACCTGAAACGGACGGCTTCATACGGACAAATGACATTGGAGCAGGAAAAGGACGAACTATTATCTTGGATTCATGAAGTGAAGACGCCTTTGACGGCCCTACGTTTAATGATTGATCGCATACAAGATGAAGAACTCAAATCCCATATGACGTATGAATGGCTCCGCATCCACCTTTTGCTTGATCAACAGTTGCATCAACGGCGGCTACCCTTCATGGAAAATGATCTATATATCGGTAACGCCGATTTGGAAGGGATTATTTTCGACGAGATTAAGACGTTACAATCTTGGTGCATGCAAAAAGGGATTGGATTCGATATCCAATTGGAAAAAGCCGAGTGCTTAAGCGATAGTAAATGGGTCGCATTCATTATTCGGCAACTATTGACCAATAGCATCAAATATAGTGAAGGATCCGATATTTTGATACAGAGCCACGAATCCTATGGACAAACGATCCTTGAAGTGAAGGATGCTGGCCGCGGCATCGACCCAAGGGACCTTCCCCGCATTTTTGATAAAGGATTCACATCAACGACCAATCATCAAGACCAAGGGGCGACGGGAATGGGGTTATACTTAACCAAGAAAGTGGCGGATTCCTTATTCATCGATATAACCGTCCGGTCCACTCCCGGAATCGGGACCACTTTCATCCTGACTTTCCCGCAAAAAAATCAATTCGTTAAATTCCTTAGCATGTGACAAAGATGTCACATGCTTTTGTTCTTTGTTCGGCCAATCGAAGGAAAAGAAAGGGAAAGGCTTTTATAATAAAGATATCGAAATAAAGGGAGTGTATTGGAATGAATATACTAGAAGCGAAAAAGATCCATAAAAGCTACGGCAATAAATTCAATAAACAAGAAGTCTTGAAAGGCTTGGATATCAACATACACGAAGGGGAATTCGTCAGTATCATGGGAGCGTCCGGTTCAGGAAAAACCACGCTTCTGAATGTCCTTTCCTCGATTGATAAGATTAGTAATGGAACCATCGTCATCGAAGGAAAAGAAATTTCTGGCATGAAAGAAAAGAAACTGGCTGAATTTCGTAAGAATCACCTAGGATTCATCTTCCAGGATTATAACTTATTGGACACTCTGACGGTCAAGGAAAATATTCTATTACCATTATCAATCACCAAAACGCCGAAAAAAGAAGCCGAGCAAAAGTTCGAAACACTCGCAAATGAACTTGGCATATATGAAATCAAGGACAAATATCCGAATGAAATTTCCGGCGGCCAAAAACAGCGTACCTCTGCGGCACGGGCCTTCATCCATGAACCAAGCATCATTTTTGCCGATGAGCCGACAGGCGCCCTTGATTCAAAAGCCGCTTCCGATTTATTGAACAAGATGAGCGAATTGAACAAAAAGCGTAATGCCACCATCATCATGGTTACGCATGACTCAGTGGCAGCCAGTTACTGTAGCCGCGTCATCTTCATCAAAGATGGACAGATCTATTCTCAATTGAATAAAGGGGAAGAAACGAGACAATCCTTCTTCAGAGATATCATGAAAACACAAGGTGTACTAGGAGGGGTGCATAATGAGCATTAATCAACTCATCTTTCGCAGTCTGAAAAAGAACCTGAAGAATTATTATCTATACGTTTTCGCTTTGGTCTTCAGCGCCTCCCTTTATTATGCTTTTGTTACCTTGCAATACGATCCGTCAATGGATCAAGTAAGCGGGGGGATTAAAGGGGGAGCTGCCATTCAAGCAGCCTCCGTCCTGTTGATTGCCATCGTTTCCATCTTTCTTTTATATGCGAATAGCATTTTCATTAAACGTCGCAGCAAGGAAATTGGCTTATTTCAATTAATAGGCATGACCAAAAACAGGATTTTCCGCATCCTGAGCGTCGAAAATTTAATCCTGTATTTCTGTTCCGTATTCCTGGGGATATTCGTAGGGTTTGCGGCTTCAAAATTGATCATCATGATATTATTCAAGCTTACGGGAGTCCAGGCGATCGCCGCCCTTCACTTTACCATGCAACCATTCATTCAGACACTTATCGTATTCAGTATCATCTATCTATTCATCATGTTGATGAACTTTGGTTTCATCAAAAGACAGACCATCTTATCACTTTTTAGGGTGACTTCGAACACGGAAGGAAAATTGAAGAGGGTTTCGATTTTTGAAATGATCCTTGGGATAGCTGGAATCATTCTTATCATTGCTGGCTATTATGTTTCAACGAAGTTATTTGATGGTTCTTTCTCTCAGGCGAATTCCCTTTTAATAGCCATGCTATTCATTCTGGGGTCCGTCATCATCGGAACCTACCTATTTTATAAGGGATCGGTGTCTTTCCTCTTTAATATTGTCCGCAAGAGGAAGAATGGATACCTGAACATCAATGAAGTGCTTTCGCTTTCATCCATCATGTTCCGGATGAAATCCAATTCCGTTTTACTGACCATCATCACGACCGTTTCCGCTCTTGCAATCGGATTATTATCCTTGACCTATATCTCCTATTACTCATCGGAGAAAATGGCCACATCCTATGTACCTACTGACTTTTCCCTGTCCAATGGCGAGGATTCAAACAAGTTAAAAGAGGCATTGGCAGCAAAATCAATCGGATATAACGAAAATAAGATAGAGGTCATTCGGGCAAAGGTCAATATAAAAGATATACTGGATAGCGCCATAGAAGAAGCGGGCTTTGACCCGAATATCATGAATCTTGCCATTGTCAGTGATCGGTCGGTGAAGAGGATCGATGTCACACCGAAAGAGACCATCTTCAGCGGGTATAGTCCAACGCTACAGAGTTTAACATCTCTTAAAGATTCCGGGCAAATCGAATTGAAGGGAAAAAACATGAGCATTCCCCAAAACTATTTAGGGCCAGAAGATGACTCCATCCTTCCCTATTATTTAACGAATGGCGGAATGCCAGTAGCCATTGTGGATCAAGCAGTTTTTGACCGTCTTAAAAAGGATTTGGACCCTGAACTCCAACTGGATTCTCCCGTTTATTATGGGATTGACTTAAAGAATAAGGGTGATATCGAAAAGGCGAATGAGATTTTCGATACGATTTCCTTCCAGGATAAAGAATATAGTGGTTCACAATACCAAGAACTGCAAAGTATAAAAATAAACATGGGTCTTACGATGTTCATCGTCGGCTTTTTAGGATTAACGTTCTTGATCACATCAGGATGCATCCTTTATTTCAAACAGATGGATGAGAGCGAAAATGAAAAAGCGAACTATACCATCTTACGAAAACTTGGTTTCACACAAGGTGATTTGTTAAAAGGGATTCAGGCCAAACAGGTCTTTAACTTTGGGATTCCTCTAGTCGTTGGGTTATTCCATAGCTATTTTGCCGTTAAATCCGGCTGGTTCTTCTTTGGTACGGAAGTCTGGACACCTATGATCATTGTCATGGTCCTCTATACGATACTGTACTCGATCTTCGGTATCCTTTCCGTTTTCCATTACAAAAAGGTGATTAAGGAATCCCTTTAAATACACGCAAAAAGCTCCAGCCCATAAGGGGACTGGAGCTTTCTGCATGTCTTATCGCGTCATCATCTGTTGAACGATTTCCCTATTACGTCTTTTGAATATTTCATTATGTGAAGAAACCATTCCCACCTTGTGCGCATCAGGCTGGATGAACTGTTTTGCTTGATTGACTGCATTTGCGGCATCCTGGAAGGTACCCGCTATTAAGTTCACTTTCCCATCATACTGAAGAATATCCCCTGCGGCATACATCCCTTCTACAGAGGATTCGCTGGTTGCATTGCCTGCAATATAATAATGATCGGCCATATCCACCTTCACTTCACTGTTTTCCAGGAGCGAGGCATCACGCTCATACCCATGGTTGATGATCACTTCATCGATTGATAAATGGGAAACCTCCCCTGTTTCATGACTCGTTAGTTCTACACGTTCAATGACTTCATGATTGGTACAAGCGACCAGTTTTGTAATGGACGTATTGAACAGGCATTCCGCAGAACTTTTCATCAATTGGCTTATCTGTGATTCATGACCCGCCAATGCATTTTTTCTATAGGCCACATAGACCTTTTTGGCGATAGGCTCCAATTCATTCGCCCAATCGATAGCAGAATTCCCGCCACCTGAAATGATTACCGTTTTATCCTTGAATCGTTCTAAGGACTTTACCGTGTAATTCAGATTGGACACTTCATAACGCTCTGCCCCATCGATTTCCAGCTTTTGTGGATTCAATATCCCGCCACCGACGGCCACGATGATCGTTTTCGAATAGTGCAGGCCGCCGGAAGACGTAAGCAAGACAAACATCCCCTCTTCATCCCGCTTGATCGACTCCACCTTTTCATTCAATACTACCGTTGGATTAAAGGTTAATCCCTGTTCCACAAGTTGATCAATTAACTTAGCTCCCGTAATAGGTGTCTGTCCCCCAACATCCCAAATCATCTTCTCAGGATATACATGGATCTTCCCACCTAATTGTGGCTGATATTCAATGATCTTTGTCTTCATTTCTCTTAATCCACTATAAAAAGCGGAATAAAGGCCAGCAGGCCCTCCCCCAATTACGGTTACATCATAGACATCGTACTGTTTCACTCATGACCACTCCTCGGAAACCAAATGTAATTGATTCTCATTCTCATAAATTAAATGTACACTCTTTTCTTCTTTTTTACAATTTTATCTACTAAAGTTCTTTTCTCTTTTTTTACTTGTCGTCGCTTAAACCTGTTGCACCTTTGGCTCAGATTGTACGTGATAAGGAGATTCATAGGATGCAGAACCGCTTCTTTTTGCAATTTTTCGATTTATTTAAAAATAAAAGCTTTGACTTAATGATGAAAATGATGTAAATTACCAATGGGCGAACAATTTCATAAAAAAATATTACAACATTCGTATATAGAGGTGTAAACAATGGAAAATGTGTTTGATTACGAAGATATTCAATTAATTCCCGCTAAATGTATAGTTAATAGTCGTTCAGAATGTGATACTACTGTAAAGTTAGGCAAACATACCTTCAAGTTACCTGTGGTACCTGCGAATATGCAGACCATTATAGATGAGAAAGTCGCTACATCCTTGGCTAAGAATGGGTACTTCTATATCATGCATCGTTTTGAACCAGAAAAGCGCAAAGCTTTTATTCAAGATATGCATGCGTGTGAGTGTATCGCTTCCATCAGTGTCGGAGTCAAAGAAGAAGAATATGGATTCATACAAGAATTGGCTGAAGAGCGTATTGTACCGGACTACATTACGATAGATATCGCGCATGGCCATTCCAATGCTGTAATCAATATGATCCAACATATCAAACATCACTTACCTGATAGTTTCGTAATTGCAGGTAACGTCGGTACTCCAGAAGCCGTAAGAGAATTAGAACATGCCGGGGCCGATGCTACAAAAGTTGGAATTGGACCAGGTAAGGTTTGCATCACGAAGATCAAGACAGGATTTGGTACGGGTGGCTGGCAGTTAGCAGCGGTGCGTCTATGTGCAAAGGCCGCAAGTAAACCGATTATTGCGGACGGTGGCATTCGTACACATGGGGATATAGCGAAATCTATTAGATTTGGTGCCACTATGGTGATGATTGGTTCATTATTCGCTGGCCATGATGAATCTCCAGGCGAAATAGTTGAGAAAGATGGAAAGATCTATAAAGAGTACTTTGGTTCAGCTTCAGAGTTTCAAAAAGGTGAAAAGAAGAATGTAGAAGGCAAGAAAATGTTTGTGGAGCACAAAGGTGCGTTAAAAGACACATTAAAAGAAATGGAACAAGATCTTCAATCCTCCATTTCTTATGCTGGTGGAACGAAATTAGAAGCGATTCGAACTGTAGATTATGTCATCGTGAAAAATTCAATTTTTAATGGTGATAAAGTTTATTGATCATTCAACCCCATACAAAAAACGGTGCAGCGGCTAGGCGTTGCACCGTTTTTTCTTATTCAATTCACAAATAGATACAACTTCTTATCATGATCATCAAGCGTTCGCTGGCTCTTTTCCGTAAAATCCAGCCATTTCACTTTTTTACATCGTTCTTCTAGCCGTGCGTTCAACTCTTCTTCGATCTCACACATGAACCGAATGATTTCTTCATAAGGCATATTAAAATGTCGGGCCGCGAGTCGCGGCGGAGAATGCTTCACTAATAATCTCATAAATTGATCGACCGTTTCCGCTTTTGAAGCCAGGTAATCTTCTTCATACACGATAAATTCATATACTTGCCGCTTCATGCCCGTAAGTCTGGACACTTCGTCCCGCAATAGAAACTCCATTAATCTTTCGTTCATATGCTCTACCTCGTATATGGTTATATTTCAATTCTAAAAGAATCATCTTGAAGTGTACTTCCTTACAAACCATCAAGTTCATCTCATACTCTATGATAATGGTACTGTAAATATCATAGTATATGTTGGTTGCCGAGGAAAGGTTATCTTCACAAAAGGACATGATCGTTTAGAAGTGGAGTGAATTTTTCCCTTACCCATGAATATTCCTTGGAATTTTTGACAAAATAAAGGCATGCTTTCATTCTACCCTGAAATTCATTTATTTTTGAATGTAAATGAATATTTTGGTTAAAAAAACTATATAATAGATGTAATATTTAGTTAATTCTAAAATTTGGTATGGAATTTAGATATGTATAGGGGTAAAATAAAGCATATGGCATCTTGTTTTTTCTTAATGTTTCCGAGGAGTTAAAGGGTGGGTATAGTACGTACATAGTGGCAGCTGAAATGCTGTCCGACATATCGGTTGTTTTCATTTGTTCAGAATAACAATGAAAAGAATAGGAGTGATTTTGTTTGAAACCTTCAACAAATCGCATGTTAACCCGTATTAAATCCGTTTATATGTTCATTAGTAACAACGGTACGGTTTCTACTCAAGAGCTTGTAGAAGAATTTGGCATCACTCCTCGAACAGTGCAACGCGATTTAAATGTCCTAGAGTACAATGACCTTGTTCAAAGCCCAAGCCGTGGTGTTTGGACAACAACAAGCAAAAAAGTGAAGATGTCATCTTAAAAAAAGAATGACCACCCGAACAAAATCGATATGTAAAAAGTAATTTGAGGCGGACTACTAGTCCGCCTCATTTTTTGTTATTTATTCAGCAGGCTGACCTGCCTTCAGCTGTTCAAGTTCTTCTGCCGTTAACTCCCGGTATTCCCCAAGTTCAAGATCCTCGTCTAGTTGCAGGCTTCCCATCGAAAGACGCTTCAGATATACGACTTTCTTTCCGACAGATTCAAACATCCGCTTCACTTGATGGAACTTCCCTTCCATTATCGTCAACTCGATATCAGAAGTCAGGCCCGATTTTAAAATGTTCAATTCGCCTGGTTTCGTTTCATACCCATCGTCCAGGGTGACACCGTTACGGAATGCTTCAATATCCCGTTCCGTGACTTCACCATCAATGACCGCAAAATATGTTTTCGGCACATGTTTTTTCGGGGATAGCAGCTGGTGTGCAAGCTTGCCGTCATTCGTGATCAACAATAGCCCCTCTGTATCTTTATCCAATCTGCCGACCGGGAATGGTTCAAAGACCGCATCCTCCGGCTCAAGGATGTCGATGACCGTCTCTTGGTGTTTGTCTTCCGTTGCCGACAATACGCCCGGAGGCTTATTCATCATTAGGTAAATGAATTCTCTATATTCAACCCGTTCGTCATGAACTGTTACGATTTCAACATCAGGGTTCACCTGTTCCTTCCCGTCCTTCAATATCCGGTCGTTGACCTTCACGGCTCCGGACTTCAGGAGCTTCTTCACTTCTTTCCTGCTTCCGTACCCAATATTGGATAAAATCTTATCAATTCTCATTGTTTCCTCCTAAAGCCTTTTCAGTAAAAAGCCTTGCCCATTTTCATGACAGGCAAGGCCAATATATTTTAAATCAGGGGATAATATAACATTACCCTTTTTCTTACATTTAAAACACAATCTTTTTATAATCCCAACTTCTTCTTCAACCTATCAATCCTCGTACCGAATAGGCGATGGGCAAGTTTGCTCTTCAAGGAGAGCGCCGCGTAGATCAGTGCCCCAAAAATCGCACATACGGCGGAAATCAAGATTGCCTGGAATCGGCCTTCCGAAGTTAACCAAAGGGATAACAAGCTGTGCAGACCCCAAACGGCAAGTCCCATTATCGCGGAAAAAGTCGCCATCAAGACGGTCCTTCTTATCGTAAGGCTGTAACGATAGCCCGTAAAGTAGGAGATGACGTACAAATTCAATAGGACTGCGGCCAGATAGCCCAGTGCCGTCGCATATACGGAACCTTCCGTTTCAAATAATTTGATCATCGGAATGTTCAAGCTCAACTTCACCAAAAATCCGACTAGCAAACTGAGCACCGTGTATTTTTGCTGATTGATTCCTTGTAATACAGCGGCGGAAATCGAAAAGAGCGCAAATAGAACCGACACGGGCGCATAAGCCTTAAGTACACTAATCCCAAGCAAATCGTGACTGTAAAAGGCACTATAAATCGGATCGGCAAGCACCGACATCCCAACGACCGCCGGAATGGTTATGAATAATAAGATTTGAAAAGCCTGATCAAGCTGGCGGGTGAACTCGGTTTGATCCTCGCTTACAAAAGCTTTCGTCACCGTTGGCAATAACGCCATCGAAAATCCGGTAGCAAGCGTCATCGGAATCACGACAAGCTTTTGGGCATATACGTTGAGAACCCCTAGTGCCTCCTCGGCCACATGCAGTAAGCCAATCGAAGACATTGCCCTGTTGAAGGTCATCAAGTCCGCGAATTGGAACAGAGGCATCGCGATCCCGACAAAGATGAATGGAATCGATGATAAGAAAATCTCTTTATAAATCTGGATCAAAGAGATGGACATCGTCCCCCGGTCTCTCTCCTTCAAGCTGTCCAAATACGGTTTTTGTTTCTTCCAATACCAAAACAAAACGACTAAACCGCCGAGTGCTCCGACAGTCGCCGCAAATGTTGCGATCTGGATGGCTCTCACCAATTCACCGTCAAGGACATGCAGGACAATATACACACCGGCCAGTAGAAATACGATTCGGACGATTTGTTCGACGACCTGGGAAATCGCCGTTGGCTCCATGGCTTCATGCCCTTGGAAGTACCCGCGGATGATGCTCATGAATGGCACAAGGATCAAAGCGAAGCTGATCGCCCGTATGACAGAGGTGATATCGCTCACGCTGTTCTTATTGACGCCAAGCATGGTAGTGAAAACCGGTGCCATTGTAAAAAGCACCACAAAGGCGAGGAACCCGGTGATCATCATTAACTTCAAGCTCGATTTGAATAGCTTCTCCCCCACTGCATATTCCTCGAGCGCATTATACTTCGATATAAATTTAGAAACGGCAAGCGGCATGCCAGCCGTGGCGAAACTAATGAATATCGTATAGGGAACATATCCATATTGATAGAGTGTAGCCCCTTTATTTCCAACCATATGTTCAAATGGGATGACGTAAAATAAACCAAGAACCTTGGAAATAATCGCTCCCAGGGTTAATATAAAAGCCCCTTTTAAAAACTTAGACGACATTTTATCCCTTCCTGCCTCTTTCAGTTACGTTTCACACGCTCTTTATCTTAACATAATAAAGGATTTTTTCTATAGAAAACTACACTCAAGTTTATCGTTTTCACGGATTTTATACAAACAAATCATTCCTTTTTATTGTAGTTCGCATTCTGACAGGGTCTTGCTATATAATGAAGAGACTGAAAAAAATAAAGGCGTGATCATTTTGAAATATGATGTAATAGTAATTGGCGGTGGCCCTTCCGGATTGATGGCAGCCATTGCGGCTGGCGAAAAAGGTGCCCACGTATTATTAGTGGATAAAGGCGAGAAATTAGGCAGGAAACTAGCGATATCAGGTGGCGGGCGCTGCAACGTGACGAACAGGCTCTCCATCGATGAAATCATTCAGCATATCCCTGGAAACGGGCGATTTTTATATAGTGCGTTTTCTGAATTCAACAATGAAGACATCATACAGTTCTTCGAAAAGTTAGGCGTGGCCCTAAAGGAAGAAGATCATGGAAGGATGTTCCCGGTCAACGATAAAGCACAAAGCGTTGTCGATGCCCTATTGACGCGCCTGGCCGATTTGAAGGTGAAGATCTATAAGAATTCCCCTGTCGCTGAGGTTCTCTATGATAATGGGAAAACGAGCGGCGTTCGCTTGAAAGATGGTCAAATCTTCGAAACGGATGCGGTCGTGATTGCCGTCGGGGGGAAATCAGTCCCGCAAACAGGCTCAACCGGTGACGGCTATGCTTGGGCACGTAAGGCCGGACATACAATCACCGAGCTGTTCCCGACGGAAGTCCCGGTCCTAAGTAATGAAACATTCATTAAAGAAAAGACGCTACAAGGGCTCGCACTTCGAGATGTTTCATTAAGCGTACTGAACCCAAAAGGCAAAACGTTGATTACGCATAAAATGGACATGCTCTTTACACACTTCGGAGTATCCGGACCAGCCGTTCTTCGGTGCAGCCAATTCGTCGTCAAGGCAATGAAAAAGTGGAACCTCGCTGAAGTGACGATGAAAATCGATGCCCTTCCGGATCGGAACAAAGAAGAAGTCTTCCAAGATATCTCAAAGGAAATCAAGTCCGAACCGAAAAAGGCAATTAAAAACACGTTAAAAGGACTTGTACCGGAACGGTATCTCCACTTCTTGCTGGAACGAAGTGGAATCGACCTTCAAGAACAAGGTGCGACGATCTCCAATGAAAAAATCCGCCGCTTCGCCGAACTATGTAAGGATTTTCAATTTGGTGTCCATGGAACCCAGTCGATTGAAAAGGCCTTCGTAACGGGTGGCGGCGTATCCGTCAAAGAAATCCAACCTAAGGAAATGGCCTCCAAACTAATGGACGGGCTGTATTTCTGTGGCGAGATTTTGGACATCCACGGATACACGGGTGGCTATAACATCACTTCTGCATTAGTGACCGGTCGACTTGCCGGCATGAATGCTGCATTATATGCTCGTTCATAGAATGTAAAGAGGCTGATCCCGTTCGTTACGGGATCAGCCTCTTTTGTGTAGCTATGATTTGTCCTTGATAGGAATTCAACCACAAATGGCCATTATTCAACCACAACGCCGATTTATTCAACCACGCCTAGCCTTAATTCAACCAGATTTGCGTTTTTTCAACCACGATCCATATTCCGTCCCTCGGCTTCCTCAGGGTGATGGCGGTACACCTCAAGGTCGACCTTGCCATGTTCCGTGATGTGGATTCCTTCACTCTCTAGTAAGAAGATTTGTTGGGAAGCCAGCCCTTCCTGTTTTAAGCCAATTTCACCCTTCGCATTGATCACCCGATGCCAAGGAAGGTTATATTTCTTGCTGCTTGAATGAAGAATGCGGACGACTTGCCTTGCACCTCGCGGGTGTCCAGCCAGTTGGCCGATTTGCCCATACGTCATGACTTTCCCAGGGGGAATATGTTGTATGATACCGATTACCTCTTCAGTAAAGCGCTCCAACTATCTCACCTCTGCCTGGTTTAGTTAGCTATGATTGTGCACGTTTCATCCGTCATGAACACGCCATGGTGCTTCATTAACATGGATTTCAGTGTCGGGGTCAGCCTACATTCATCATAGGCACAAACAGAAACCATGCCCTTTTTTGCAATGATTTGATTGACGCCCTTTTCATATTCGCTAATGCTCTCGAACACGACTTCCTCACTTCCCCCCCATTCAACGTGGCCCCAGGTTTGCAGGGAAACATCATTCGCCATGTATTCCTCCACATTCCTTAAAAAATAATCGACCATCGTGTTAGGATGAAAGTTTCCTTCAAAGCAGTAAAAATCAAAATTATTAATATGGTGCACTTTCTTCAGCTGTTCGTCATTTAATTGTCCTTGTAATTTCTTATATACGAAAGGAAAGATTCGATCATTTTCGACGACCATTATATCGTTTCCCTGTTCAACACCGGAAATAATGAATAAGGTTTCGTTATGAATATAAGTCTCCAGTTCATCGAAACAGTAGAACACATGGCCTCCGTTTGATTTCTGTAGTTCTTTCATGAGTTGCTTTATTTTGTTATCCAAAATGGATCTCCCCTTTTAATACACCATCACACTGTATTACGTCTAACTTTACCTATTCTCTTCGCAGAAGACAAATTCCTTGAACAGTATGGCCTGTTTTTTTACATGTAAAAAAACCCGACACCAAGTCATATGGGTCGGATTTCACCTTTTTTTATAAATGATCATCGCACTAAAACAATAAATCTGTTCATGTTCCTCTTCACCGGTCGTGGCGACATTGTATTTAATATCGACGATTTGACTATCACGGATATCGACGAGAAAGTCATTCATCTCCTCTTCCAAGTCCTTTTCATGCTCATAATCAAACAACTTCACTTGAATCATTGGCTCTCCCCTGCCTTTTTAAACGATTGATGGTTATTGAGCAGGGTGCCCATTTTATTCATGGATTATACGTGTTACTTATAAATCCGATAGTAAAGCCACCGCTTCATTGCCGACTTCTTCAGTAGAACTATTTCCTCCCATATCAGGAGTGAGCACCTTTTTATCGACCATCACTTGTTCAATGACACCCAGTACCTTCTTGCCCCAATCTTCATGACCGAAGAAATCAAGCATCTGGCACGCAGACCAAATGGCGGCAAGCGGATTGGCGATGCCTTGCTGCGCTATATCCGGTGCAGAACCATGGATGGGTTCGAACATGGACGGATACGTTCGTTCAGGATTTAAATTAGCCCCGGCAGCCAGCCCCATCCCTCCAGCAATGGCGGCGCCTAAATCGGTGATGATGTCACCGAACAAATTGGAGGTGACGACGATTTGAAACCTTTCAGGCTGTTTGACAAAGAACATGCTCGCCGCATCAACCAGGTAAGAATGCGTTTCCACTTCCGGATATTCCTGTCCAATTTCCTCGAACACCTCATCCCAAAAAACCATCGAATAATTCAAGGCATTCGCTTTACTGATGCTCGTTAGCGTTCTTCCCGACTTCCGTGCCAATTCATAGGCGTAACGGATGATCCGTTCCGTACCTTTACGGGAAAAGACGCCTGTCTGTAACACCACTTCCTCTGGCTTTCCTTTAAATAGCCAATCCCCTGCACCGGCATATTCTCCCTCGCTGTTTTCGCGGATGACCACCATATCGATTTGGTCGTGGGTCACATCCTTCAGTGGACAAGGTGCACCCTTCAGCAACTTAATGGGACGGACATTCACGTATTGATCGAATTGCTTCCTTATTTTCAATAACAGTTCCCGTAAGGAAATATGATCCGGAACACCAGGATAACCGACTGCCCCAAGATAGACGGCCTCGAATTCCTTCAACCGTTCCAGCCCATCATCAGGAAGCATCTTCCCATGCTCCAGGTAATATTCGCACCCCCATGGAAAATAGGTGAATTCAAACGAAAAGTCGCCCGCTAATTCAGCTACTTTATTCAATACTTTTATACCTTCATCAATTACTTCAGGACCAATTCCATCTCCCGAGATGACCGCTACTTTATGTACATGCACTTGACAGATTCCCCTTTGTCTATATATTCTGACTTAAACACCCTTATTTTAACATATCCCCAGAAAAAAGAGCCCTCCGAAAGAAGGGCCCCACTCATTTAGCTCGGAAATATGCGCGTCTTTCCGCATACCCCTTACACTGTGCACAAACATGTATCTTTTTTCGATCTTCGTTCAGATAGGTCGTGACGTCTTTCGTCTTCCGTTTGCAAAAGTAACAAGGCTTCTTGAAAAACCCCATCACTTAACGATTACTTCTCCTGTCCAATGCATCATTCCGCCATCCATGTTTGCCACTTTATAGCCTTGCTCCTGAAGATAATGGCATACATTCTCACTGCGGCGTCCTGAACGGCAGATGAAGATATATTCTTTATCCTTATCGAAGTAGTCAAGGTTGGCCGGGATATCATTCATGCGAATGTGCTTCGCTCCTTCAATCATGCCTTCTTGCACTTCTTCGTCTTCACGGACATCGACAAGCTCAATCGCTTCTCCTGCCTCAACTTTTGCTTCAATTTCTTCTGGCGTAAAAATTTTAATTTGTTCCATTATAAGCACCCCAAGTTATCGTTTAATTTGTCTTGTATATTATAACAAAACTTTCAGGAAAACATGACTATTATGGATGGCATATCACAGACCAGTTCATTGAAAGGATACTTTTCTCCACCTCTGGCATGCCATCGTTATCGTAACATTGATTGGTTGCTTCCATGAATGCCCGGTGGTTGAAGTATGTATGGATAAACAGCAGAGACAAAACCAAGAAAAACGTCAAAAAACCAGTTACCACCATATAGTGTTTTCTATTCACTTATGCGGCCCCCCTTCTTCATTCAAGGATACCAGTCCCATTATACAGTTGGGCACACCATACGATTCTTATATCGTGCTAACGGCCTTTTTTCTGTAAACCATCCTTGCCAAAAGTGCACCTAACAAGGCTGCTATCATGAGAATGCCAAATAGGATGGAATAACTCGCAACAATCCCTATGAGCGTGGAAGAGGCGATGCTTCCGAAATATCGGAACGTCGAGAAGATGCCCGATGCCGAACCGGAGACTGACTCATCCACCGCTTCAAGCGAGGCAACCTGCATACTGGTCAGTCCCAACCCGATAGCCAACCCATTTAACACGAGTGTAATGGCCAAGTAGATAAGAGACTGGGAGGAAATCACGAAAAATAATAAGAAATTCGTTACCACCGTTACGGCGAAAGAAAAGAAGATGACTTTTGCCGATACGAATTTTCGGTTTAGTTGCCCACCCATCATATTGCTGAGTGCCATGGAAATCGAGAACAGGGATAGCATAATTCCGCTCATGGATGTTGACATGTTCATTTTTGTCGTCATGATCAACGGCATGACAAGCAAGATTGCATACATGATGAAATTGTTTAGCAAGACCGATATATTGGCATTCGCAAAGATAGGACTCTTAAACAATTGGAAATCGATGATCGGCGACGGAACGGAACGCTCGCGCTTCACGAATAACACAATGAATAAAAGGCTCACGATTGCAAGAATGATAGACACCCTTGTCGAGTTTGTATGTGTCAACGATATTAATAAGGTTATTGATATGGCCAAATAGATGGAACCGAGTACGTCCAACGGTTTATTGGATGACTTTTTCTCAAGCTTAGGTATGAGGAACATACCGCCAGCAAGGGCACCGACTAAAAAGGGGACATTGACCCAAAAGATCGCTTTCCAACTAAGTACCGCGATTAACAACGATCCTACGAGAGGACCGACAGCTGCGCCAAGACCCATCCCCATCCCGAATAGTCCCATGACGCTAGATAAACGTTCACGTGACACCGTATGCCGAATCAAGGCGACCACATTCGGTATCAGCAATCCTCCACCGATTGCTTGAAGAGATCGAAAGACAACAAGCATGATCATATTTGGAGCCAGTGCACATCCTATGGAAGCCACAAGAAATAGAGCTGCACCGACTATATAGATCTTGCGGTTTCCATAAATATCACCCAATTTGCCCGCAATCGGCTGAGTGACGGCCATGACAATCAGATAAATCGTAACCACCCAGGTCGTACTATGTATATCCAATCCATAAAATCCCGATATGGAACCGAGCGCAATGGATATCATCGTTGAATTGATGGGCACGAGGAACGCCCCCATCAATGTTAGTGCTATCATCAGAAATTCTTTTTGTTTACTCATTACTTTCACCTCTAAAATTCTCTAAGCAGCAGGGTAATTACTCGATCCTCGTAACGGTTCCTGTATTGCCGTCTACAATGACCCATTCCCCATCTTGTAATCGTTCCGTTCCCACTTTCGTTCCTAAAACGGCGGGAATCTGATACTCCCTTGCAATAATTGCGGAATGAGATAGCATGCCCCCTGTGTCCGTAACGATCGCTTCTGCATCCTGGAAGAAAGTCGTCCAGACAGGAGTCGTGTTTTTACAGACCAATATATCTCCCTTTTGGAACTTGGATGCTTCCTGCATGCTGGAGATCACTCGGACCGGGCCTTCGCTAATACCTCCGGAAGCCGCGATACCTTTCATCACATTCCCCGTATTCTCCTTATCTTCTTCGAGTGAGCCGAATACCATTTCCACGAAGTTCCGCTCTTCTTCCGACGGTTTCCCAAAATAAGAAGGAGCTTTTATTTTACCTTGAATCTCATATTGTTTCTTTCGTTCCTTCACGACTTCCATCAAGGAGTGAGGCTCATCCAGTGCAGCGAGGATCTCATCTTTATATACAAACCAGATATCTTCCTTATCGTCCAGCACTTGCTGCTGCACTAGAAGCTCACTCACTTTCAATAAATATAACCGAGCCTTCGCGTCAAACATGGCATCGATATAAAAGTGATGATCATCTGTGATAACAGCCGCATCCAAAGCCAATTTGTACTGTTCTTCAAATGCTTCCAGATCATTGGGATCCTTGATTCCGTTGATGATCTTTTGATACATCTGTTTTCTGGCCGTGACAGCCGACTCGAATTCTTTGTCAAAATCATGATCATTCAGTACAAAGTTCTTGATGATTTGTAACACATGCTCATGATTCTCAATCCATGTATCTTCTATAAAATCGTGTGACTTGGTGGAACGGTATCCGTACACACTGACGAAACTTTCCACACGGTTCAGGAAGTCCTTGCCCCTGCCGATGGTATTGAGGTTCTGTAACAGGCTTCCTTCTTCCGATTCCATGAACACCTTCATCAAGGACGGTTCCGCTTTTACTTTCAATGATAACTCCCAAAGCAAACGGTCGGATTCCAGTGACTTATTCATGACGCCAGCCAAAGATTGATAGAGTTCATGTAAATGTGCATCTCCCGTTGCCTTTTGATAAATGCTCTCCAATTTCCTGTTAATATGATTGCTCGGGAAGACAATCATGAAGTGCCAGAAATACACATCCTTATAAAAGGCCTCTAACTCTACTAATCCCTTTTTCACTTTGTCGACCGTAAATGCTTGAGCCCTTTCCCCATCTAAATACCGATAGATGGGAATCAATTTATCAAAGATGATTTCATACATCCGATCCCTCATTTGCGGATACATTTCCTCCATTAGTTTCTCTTGTTCTGCTAACAATTGGTTTGGGTCGGTTTCAAAGAAAGTCTGTTTCCCATAATAGTATCCGTTCTGAGCTTTCATATTGGTATACCCCGTAGGTTCCTTCAATGCATCAACGGCCATGGCCATGCCTTCATAAAAAGGCTGGGTGACGATGGAAGTGAACAATGGCGAGATTGGATTCGGGAAAAACGTATCAAGCAAAAACCAGAATTCATCCTCGTCTTTCCGTTCCAACAGGTAACCTTTCCTGGCTTCTGGCACGGATTCCTTTTTCTTTACTTCAGTCGTAATCGGCCTTGCTTGTAAAAGGTAGACTTGTTGGTCATGAATGCCGAACTCCAAATCTACAGGATGATTATAATAGTTTTCCACTTTCAAGGTCATTTCTATTAATGTATGAATCAACTTATCTGATAAGCAATAGGCATTCCGTTCAGTCCGGTTCGTCGCCACTTCCATTGTTCCAGAGGAGTCGGAAATGATTTTCATTTCTTTACTGCCCTTGGTTCTTTCTATTTTCGTTCCATCTCGACTGACCAAATAGGTATCCGGTGTGACCAAGCCCGATACGACGGCCTCACCCAATCCATAACTGGCATTGATCAAGATACACTCCGGGTTATATGTAACAGGATCTTGACTGAAAATTACCCCTGAAATATCTGAATAGATTTGACCTTGAACGACAATCCCCATTGAAATGCTATCTGACCCTTCAAAAATATTCTCGGTATATTGCTGTACCCTGTTCTCAAAGCAAGATGCCCAGCATGATTTTACCTTACCTAAGAAATCCTCTTCCGTTTTTACATTCAAATAGGTTTCATATTGACCCGCAAAGGAGGCCCCTTCCAAATCTTCCGCACCAGAAGAAGAACGAACGGCCACGGCAGGATAACGTTTCCTCAATTCCTGGAAAGCGGTCAATACATCCCTTACTAAATCATCCGGGATGACCGCCTCCATAACCTCCGTTTGGATGGATTCGCTCTTTATATCTAATTGATTCTTTTCGAGGAAGTGTGAAAAGGCCTCACTTGTGATGACGAAACCATCAGGTACAGGCATGCCCAATTTTGACATTTTGATTAGATTTAGCGCTTTTCCTCCTACCATTTCATTACACTCGGTTGCATGATTGAATCTAGCTGTAAACATCTACGCTTATCCCCTTTCATTCATAACCCATAAATAACGACACGAACAAAACCAATGAACAGGTAGGAAAACCCATACATTGGTTTTGAATCCTTTTTTAACAATAAAGGAAAATGCTTTACATTTCACATGAAAACTTGCCAAATCACAACAATTGGTAAAATGTAATCAAAATAAAAAAAAGGGACTTCCATTGAAAGTCTCTTTATTTTTCCAACCACTTGTGAGCACAGCACTTCTTTTACCACTTCTCAACCAAAGGCGGTAAGGATCAGGGCAATGGCATTGAATGTACCGTGGATGATCATGCCGGGAACGACTGATTTGGTTTTTTCATAAGTCCAAGAAAAGAGGAGGCCGGATATAAAAGTGACCGGCAAGACATTATAGTTTGGGATATGAACGATCATGAAGATGAAGGAACTGAGAAATAATCCAGCCTTCAAGCCGTATTTACTCCTTAGCCACCTATAAAGAAAACCCCGATATAAGATTTCTTCGTAAATAGGTGAAATGATTGCCGCCGACACGAAACCGAGAACGAAATGGATGGGGGTCAAATGAGCCTGAACACTTTCCGTTTTGCTATTTTCATAGCCTATCCCCACTATATCCATCACGATGAGAATCAGGATGCTGACCACAATCAATACAAATGACCAGCCGATGATATTCTTCCAATAGCTTCTCTGAAACTTACGTAACCCCACTTCATTCCATCTTAGGCGTTTCGGCTGTAAAGCAAGTGAATAGACGGCCAGCATAAAGATGATTGACATGATGAAACCGACCAATGTTCCGGAATATAAATCGTCTTGAAATAATTCCAATAAGAAATTCGCCAATAAAAACTCGATAAAAAACGGTACCAGGACTAAAACAAGTACAAGGATGGAAACAAGTTCCCTCCAGGACCATGCTCTACTTTCAAAATATGTATGCAAGACCATTCCCCCTCTAAACGTTATCTTCAGTTTAAAAGGTTACGTAACGTTACCTGCAAGCACTTATTTTCCAAAAATGCCCCAATGATGGTGCATACAAAAAAAGACCGCAAGCAAATGCTGCGGCCACCGGTCCATACTTTTAATGTTTGAATGCTAGTTGATATTGCTTTGGAAGCTCAATCTGTTTATTCAGCGTTTTAGAAGCCTCTAATGTCCAGTAAGGATGACGGAGCATCCCTCTTCCCACTGCCACCAAGTCGGCTTCTTCGTTACCAATGATCGAGTTGGCAAGGATCGGGTCTTCCAATCGGCCTACAGCAATTACTGGGACGTCCAGCGCTTTTTTGATTTCTCTCGCTAATGGCGTTTGATAATTGGCATGCGTGCCCGGTCTTCCATCAGCGCCAATCGGACCTTCTCCACCGGAGCTGACATGGAACATATCCACACCCGCTTCTTTAAAGACTTTCGAAAACTCGATGCTCTCTTCAATTCCATATCCTCCATCCACATACTCTTTAGCAGAGATGCGCATGATCAAAGGCATATCGGCAGGCATTTCACTTTTCGCCGCTTTAATGACTTCCACTCCGAACTTGGTCAGGTCTTTCCCGTATTCGTCTTCCCGCTTATTCGTAAGTGGAGAGGTGAACTGGTGAATTAAATAGCCATGTGCACCATGCAACTCAATGACGTCGAATCCAGCTTGTACCGCTCTTCTGACAGATAGACGGAACTTCTCGACCATTCCCTTCACTTCTTCCGTTTCCAAGGCTCTCGGCGTTTTATACGTTTCATCAAAGGCAATCGCCGATGGGGCAACAGGTGTCTCTGCATCTTCGGCTTTGCGTCCTGCATGGGCGATTTGGATGCCGATTTTTGCTCCATATTGATGCACTTCATCGACAATCTTAGTGAAAGCACCAACTTGATCGTCAGACCATAGACCAAGGTCGCGATTGGAAATCCGGCCATCCGGTTCCACATCGGTCATTTCCACGATGATCAAACCTGTGCCGCCAATCGCTCTGCTTACATAATGATGTTGGTGCCAGCTTGTCGGTACGCCATCTTCAGCCATGACTGAATACTGACACATAGGTGGCATGACGACTCTATTTTTAAGATCGAGATTTTTTATAGAATAAGGGGAAAATAAATCTTTCATAGTATCTAACTCCTTCTCAAAGTATTATAATGCATGCACATGCATTTATATCATGCACAAAAAGTAGTGTCAACTAATTCAAATCGACCGATGCTCAAATCGGCTATTGTCATTGATCCATCCTATTGGTACATTTAATTTAACGAATGGTACATGTAAAATAGGTAAACAGAGGGAGGCAAAAAGATATGTCCCATGAACAATCCCTTATAAATACTTGGTTATCCTTTACACATATACATGCCGAGCTCTCCAATGACCTTGATAGAGCCTTGCAGGAAAAGCACCAAATGCCCTTGAATGAGTTTTACGTTTTATTGTACTTATCTCAGGCACCCGAAAAAAAATTGAGGCTTTTGGAATTACAGCGGCTTGTCGGGTTAAGCCAAAGTGCCATGTCCAGGCTTTCCGTCAGGATGGAAAACAAAAGTTGCGGGGTAATAAAACGGCTCGGATATGAAGATGACCGACGTGGCGTATGTGCCCTCATCACGGATAAGGGTGAGCAGCGCCTTCGCGAAATGTTGGAAACGGTTAACGAAACGCTTAACACATCATTATCCAACAGTGACATGGGTACAGCCCTTGCTTTTTTCATGAATGGTCAATCATCGAGTAAGGACGATTGAATGAAAAAAAGAGATAGACTGCAAGCTCGTCTATCTCTGCCTTTCCTTAAAAATCGAAGTTGTCAGGATCTGGTCCGACTCGATGATTCTGATTCATTTCATTCATTCGCGCCATATCTTCTTCCGTTAGTTCAAAATCAAATACCGAGGAGTTCTCCACGATTCGATGCTCTTTTGTCGACTTTGGAATCGTCACGATTCCATTTTGTAAATCCCAACGTAAGATGACCTGGGCCACGGATTTTCCATACTTGGATGCAATCTCTTGAAGGTCCTTATTATCTAATAATTCACCTTGCATTAATGGAGACCAAGCTTCCAATTGAATGCCTTCTTGTCGGCAAAATTCCAGCAATTCCCTTTGAGTTAAGCGCGGATGACATTCAACTTGATTGACCATTGGCTTCACTTCTGCCTCATTCAATAAATCCTTCAGATGGTGGATTTGGAAATTACTTACCCCGATCGCTTTTACCTTTCCTTCTTTATAAAGAGTCTCCATTGCTCTCCAAGCCTCTTTATATTTCCCTTCGACTGGCCAATGAATCAAGTAAAGATCAAGATAATCCAAACCTAGCTTCTTTAAGCTAGTCTCGTAAGCAGCGATTGTCGATTCGTAGCCTAGTTCGGAATTCCAAACTTTTGACGTTACAAACAAATCCTCTCTTACAATGCCCGCTACCTCTAGACCTTCGCGGATTCCTTGCCCTACTCCCTCTTCATTCGCATAAATGGCTGCAGTATCAATGCTGCGATACCCGTGTTTAATGGCTACTTTGACTGCATTCACTAACTCTGGGCCTTCCTCCACTTTAAATACACCTAAACCGAACCAAGGCATTTCGACGCCATTATGTAATGTTGTTGTTGCTTGTAAACTATTGACCATAATCAGAAACCTCCAATTTTTATTATCCACTATAAGAAATGTCTACTGCTTTTGAGGCATCATCCACCTCACCATCCATTATGATATATTTTAGTAGTAAAATACAGTAATGTACTTTAAAGGATAAGACGTATGATGATTTACAGTGCTTGAAAGAAAGTGTTGAGCGAGAAACTGAAGATTGACAAAGGAAGGAACCCTTATGTCCCATGTAGAAAACTATATACAGCGGGGGAACATTAGGAAATGATTAATAGGAGGAAAACATGAGAGTACTATTTGAGTTAATCCGGATTCTTTTATTATTCGGTATTGTCGGGGCATTGTGTTCCGTTCTGTTAGAGAATGTGTATCAGAGTTTCGGAATAGATTATAATCAGTATAGCTACTTCGGTTCTGTGGCCATACTTATATTATTGTTTGTTTTATATAGAAACAAGTTGCAATTCAGTGGGTGGTACAAAGGGAAAAAAGAAAAGCTGCCAAAAAGGGTTACCCAGGTCCTTTTCTTATTCTCCATCGTATTGTTATCTTTACCTCCCCTATTACAGCTTATGAGCTAATCATTGGGAACGTAATTATATGTGAGTTGGGGTGAACGATGTGCGGAGTGTGATTAATCTATTGATTCTCTTTCTTCTTCTCGGCGGATTTTGGTATGGGTATGGAAAAGACATTCAGGAGTCGGGATTAAAGGCGGGAATCGGATCTTTCACGACGGATGTTCGCTCTCTCTTAACCAAACCTGAAGTATCAAATGCCATTGAAAAACTGAATACCAGAGTCAACCAGTTGATAGGCAAATTGACGGATACATTCGATCAAGCAAGAGATGAGGAACAAACCGAAACGAAAAAGGTGGATAAACCTGACTTGAAGGCCCCTGCTGAATCCTCCTTTTCGGTCCGTAATATCGAGCTTGGCGACACAAAGGAATCCGTCGAAAAGCAGGCAGGTGAGGCCAAACGCCATTCCCTGAACGAATATGGAGTAGAGTGGTTTGCCTATCATGAAAATTATCAAAATTTCTTCATGGTGGCCTACGACAGCAAGAATAGAGTCGTTGGTCTCTATACAAACCAGGATTTGATTTCATCCAAGCAAGGAATCAAACGAAATACACCCAAGGAAACCGTGACGAAAAAATTGGGTAAACCAATAACAAAACTGCTTAAAGGAAATGTATATTACCAGATTCAAAGCAATGGTGAATATGATACGTTCAAAATGGATAACAGCTTCGTCACGATTTTTTATGATAAACACGAGGATAATACAGTCACATCGATCCAAATCATCAGTGCAGGTCTTGAACAGCAAAAAAGCACCTATTTTGCCCCCTCCAGCCCGGAGCTTAAAAAGGGATTTGAATATCAACTATTCGACTTGACCAATGCCTCAAGGGTCAATCATGATCTTTCCGTCCTGTCATGGGATAAGCAGGTGAAAGTGACGGCCCAAGATCACAGTAAAGACATGGCCGTCAACCAATACTTTAACCATACTAATCTTGATGGGGAATCCCCCTTCGATCGGATGGAAAGTGACAAAATCTCTTTCCGCATGGCCGGAGAGAACCTTGCCGCTGGTCAGAACAGCAGTATCTTCGCCCACGAAGGCTTAATGAATTCCATCGGTCACAGGGAAAATAAATTACAAAAAGACTTTTCTTCACTGGGAGTGGGCGTCGCCTTTGAAGAAGATGAAAAGCCGTATTACACAGAAAACTATTTAAAAAGATAAGCCACTTTACATGCCGTAATCAGGAAAAGCCTGATCGGCTTTTTTATTTTCTTTAATATTCTGTTAATTTAGCATTTTAACTTGACTCCTACTTTATCACTGTAAGATAATACATAAGAGTAATAACATGGAAAAAAGACAGGATAACAGCCGCATCACTACATAGGAAAATGAGTAATGACACTCACGAATAAAGGCCCCATTTGCGAAAAGCCTAATGAATATAAGGGAGCCCTGACAAAAAACATCCGGAAAGTCACATAGAAGAAATTGAAAGTACGGAACAGCACTAAAACCCAAGAAGTCATTTTACTCTCTAACTTGCGCTGCTCTGGGTGAAAATAAAAAATACAAGAGGTAGATTGGGAGGGTGATCATGGAATCCGGGAACAGATTGAAACAGGAGCAACTCGATAAAATATGGCTGGCACTTATAATGGAAGCCAAAAAAAGTGGCCTAACGATAGAACAGGTCAAAAAATTCATCGAGAAGAACTCAAGTGACGAGCCTGCCCAAAAAATACGTTAAAAAAGTGGACTTCCAGGAGTCCACTTTTTCATCCAACAGCAAAAGGTGTGCGCAACTATGAATCAATGTACCTGGGATATTACGAGCTTGATTGGTCCCCTCACGAATCCATCCCTTTTCTAAACACTTTGGAGAATGGATGTACAGATAACACCTATATCATCTGCATGGGGAAAAGGCCGCCTACCAAACCAGGTTATTCAAGAACCGATGAACATCTTCATAAACTTGCTCCCGCTCTTTCCCCAATGTGATGATATGCCCTGATTGCTCATACCATATCAATTGCCTATGTTGCGTATCGACATCATTGAAGATCATGGGTGCACTTTCCGTATAGTCGGAATCGTCCAACCGGCCCTGTTGAACAAGAGTCGGTGCCGTAATCAAATCCAAATTTTCACTAGTATCTTCTATGACATGCAAAACATCTTTCAACGAGTGCATAGGCTCTTTTTCTAACCGTTTTATTTCTGCATCGATTTGGTCTGCGTCTTTGCCTTCGAATTTTTTGTAGGCCCTGGCATAACTGATCATACGATTATGTAATCGACTCACGTCTCTCCCTTGCATCGGGGCACACATGGAAACGACACCTTTCACAGGAAATTCCGTTCCCACTTTTAAAGAAAAGACCCCACCGAGGGAAATCCCGACAACGGCGATATCCTCGTACCCTCCTTCTTTAAGGTAACGGTACCCATCCACTACGTTTTTCCACCATTCCTTTGGACCTGTATGGATAAGTTCCTCAGCTGGCAATCCATGACCTTTATATAGAGGTGCGTGGCAGGTATAGTCGCGGTCATTGAGATAACGACCCAACTTCTTCATATCTGCTGTGCTTCCAGTAAATCCGTGAAGTAAGAGAACTGCTCTATCTCCACCTTTGTATGTGAATGACTCAGGTGCAATGACTTTCATACTATCTGCTCCTTTTCCTCAAGTTGTATATATTGAAATTTCTGATAAAATCATTAACTATTTAAAATAATCACCATTACCCCGATTATAGTACCTATGCCTTACTTAGGACAAGTGATGCGGTCCGAAGGACATTTTACTATGACTGGTTTTATTTAGCAATCTAAATTTTCCTTTTTTAGTTTAGCAATGATGTACCTTATATTTCGAGGTACATCCTGTTAATAAAAAGGTACGTAATCATACCGTACCTTTTCCCTTCTTATTATCGATAACCTTGTTTGACTACGCAGGACAGGAATCTAATTTCCTATAAGAAAAACCCGTTTAACAACGGGTTTTGTTTACTCGCATTCTCTCGATTCTAGCTTATCAAGGTTATGCTTTCTGTAGTTGGCACAAGAAAGCTTCAAGCATTCTCCCTGGACTTGCGGACCATATTTCTCGCGAAAAGCCTCCAAGCAATAGCACTTATCTTCTTCTTTAGTATCATCCACCAAGCGCATTCCCTCCATTATTGATCCGCTTATCAAGCCTTACATGGATTTTCCCCAATAGAATGGCCCCCATTGACTGAATGACCGTTTTGACAATAATCTGACCAACAATCGCGGCAGGTACAGAGGACCACGGCAAGATGTTCGCCCCCAGTGGACTAAGCCCAATCACCACAAATATTGCGGAATCGAAAAAGCCTCCAACTACCCCTGAGTAAAATACCCTCCAACTTAATGGTAGCTTCAATCGAGTATATATTTCCGTATCTGCCGTTTCCGCCACCACGAATGAAAGGGCTGAAGCAAATACGATTAATAATGTATCCCCTAACAAGAATGATACACTGGCTGATAAAATTAATGCCAGGATAATGCACAGATAAGTCCTTGCCCTGCCAAACTTATTTTGAACTAAATCACGGAAGATGAAGGTCCCTCCGATCAACAATGTCCCCATCGGGATGATGAACATACCAAATTGCAATGGCATAAAAGCGGCTGTCACCACATTCGCGGTCACAATGGACAATAAATACAATAGAACTCTAAACATTTCTTACAATCTCCTTTAATAGGAAAAAACAGCACCCTAAGAAAGAGTGCTGTTCTCCTTAGTTTTTTTGAGAGGGTAGCTAGAACCTCTTCCGCCTCAAGCGGATTATCTTTTTTCCTTTTTCATCTTATCTTGGATACGGGAGTAAATCAAGGATAAAAGTACCCCCTCGCGTATCTAAAAGTAAAGAACATATAATAGAAGAGAAACGGCATTCAATAGAAAGTATGACCTCCCCATCCTTTTCCTTACACGCCCCGTTTATTTCCCCAGATATACGTGTGCAGCTGGGGGAGCACCTTCACATCATTCAGTTCGTCATCGGCAATCACCCGATTAATTAACTGTTCATATTTCCCCAACAGTTCACTGACCAACTGCCGGTCGTCCGTCGTCACGCTGTCATCATTGCCTACCTGCAGGTAATAAGGAATGCCTGGATAGCGCGCATGTACAGTCTTCGCATATTGATAATCAGCTTCATCAAATACGACAATCTTCAAAGAGATTTGATTTTCATCCCTTCTATTGGAAAGCTTGGATAGGATATCATCAAGCACTTCAAAATCGGTCTTCATCCTTGAACTTGGCGGTTTTGGTGATATCGTCAGTTCATCAATATCGAGAAACCAATCCTGCCACCGGCTACCTTGTGTCTCCACGCCAATTCTGATGTTCTTCTCTTTTAAAAGGGTGATTAACTCAGCCATATTCTTCAAGAGGCCGGGATTACCCCCGGATATCGTCACGAAGGAGAAACCCTTGCCTCCCTTGAGTTTTAGCTCCTCCCATATTTCTTCAGCTGTCATGTGGACGATATCTTCCTTTCCTGTCCCATCCCAAGTGAAGGCGGAATCACACCAAGCACATGAATAGTCGCACCCAGCTGTCCGGACGAACATCGTCTTTTGCCCGATGACCATGCCTTCCCCTTGAATGGTCGGCCCGAAGATTTCCATGACGGGCAGCTTACTCACAGTCCATCCACTCCCGTCTTGCTTCAGCATAACTCGTCGGCGTTTCATAAAGACGGACAAATTCAACCCTAGCCCCTTTATAGTCCTTGTTTTGCAGGGCATCAGCCATCTTTTCATAAATCCAGACGACGATATTTTCAGCTGTTGTATTCATAAGTGGCAGCGTTTCATTCAAATAGCGGTGGTCAAGATGAATGTCGATTTCTTTTTTCCAGATCTCTTTGATGTCGCCAAAGTCAATCATCAACCCTCGGGAATCATTATAGCCGCTTATGCCAAAAATGACCTTATACGTATGGCCATGCAGATTCTTGCATTTCCCTTCATAATCATGAAGATGATGAGCTGCATCAAACGTGAATTCTTTGCTCACGAGCACCCGTCTTAGATGATAGTTCAATTGATTACGATGAATGTCCTGTTCTATTTTTTGAAGCTTATCGACAATCTTGAACCCATACATTATAGGTTCACCTGCCGTCTAATCACATAGTCATCCAGACCCTTTTTTCGAAGCTTGCATGCCGGACACTCCCCACAGCCATCGGCTATGATTCCGTTATAACAAGTCAGCGTCTTTTCACGAACGAAATCAAAGGCACCCAGTTGATCCGCCATTTCCCATGTTTCTTCTTTATTCAGCCACATAAGCGGCGTATCTATAACAAAAGACTGATCCATCGAGAGATTCAAAGTGACATTCAACGATTTAATGAACACATCCCGGCAGTCTGGATATCCGCTAAAGTCCGTCTCACAAACACCCGTTACAATATGCTTCGCCCCAATTTGGCTTGCAAGCACTCCTGCGAATGACAAGAACAGTAAATTCCTTCCCGGTACGAATGTAGACGGTAACTCCCCTTCTTCCCCTTCCGCCACGGCAATGTCACTTCTCGTCAACGCATTCGGCGCCAACTGGTTCAACAACGACATATCCAAAACATGATGCGGGATGTCCAGTTCCTTTGCAATATTCCGCGCACAATCAATTTCCAAGCTATGACGCTGATTATAATCAAACGTCACTGCCTCCACTTCCGAAAAATGCTTCATGGCCCAGAATAAACACGTCGTACTGTCTTGTCCCCCACTAAACACCACTACTGCCTTTTCTTTCTTCAACATTATGAAAAACTCCTTTTTTACGGAAAAAAGCAGCACCCTAAGAATAGAGTACTGCTTTTCCTTAGTTTTTTTGAGAGGGTAGCTAGAACCTCTTCCGCCTAAAGCGGCTTATAATCTTTTCTCTATAATCATAACGCAATATGCGGGATCATATCAATATATTCCATAAAAACAAAGAGATTCCCTGTCTTTTCAGCCCAATTTCCCCATTTCTCTTTAAATATCGGTCCCCATTTCCGATAAACAGAAGGTAAACTAATCTACCGAAAAAGGGGCCGTACACTTGAAAAAGATTAAAACAAAGGTATTGTTAGCATTTATGCTAGTCATATCTTTATGCATCATATTAGGAGCCTATAGTATTTACAGCAGCAATAAGTCTCTTAAACATTCTAGAGATATCATCGACCATGAATTGCCTCTTCTTATTAAAGATGAACAATTACTCTATAACCTTTCGCAAAGAATGGCATTTGTTAGAGGGTATATCCTATTTGGAGATGAACAATATAAAGAGGATTTCCTAGCTTATACCGAAGAAAGCAAACACCTACAAGAAGAGCTATTAGCCTTATCCGACTCTGAGAGAACGAAAGAAATCATTGAAACAAGCATTGATTGGAGAACCATGATTGAAGAACGCGTCTTTACCCAGTATGAGCAAGGAGATGAAAAACAGGCGAAAGAAATATTGCTGAATGAAGTAGCGCCCATAAGCACGGAAATAATGGATGGCTTCAAAGAGCTCGCTTCCGAGCGCGAAAAACTGATCGTCGCTTCCGGAGAGACCGTCATCAGCAGTGGAAAATCCGTTAAAACGACGAGTATCATTTTATCCATCATTACAGTCATAGCAGGAATTGGCCTTGCCCTTGTGACAGCCAACCTCATTACCAAACCGATCCTAAGGATCCGAGACAGGATGAAGCTAGTGGAAAAAGGTGAACTGAACCATGCACCACTTAAGCAGACATCAAACGATGAACTCGGGGAATTGACGTTTTCTACAAACGAGATGCAGAGAAACCTTCGCAATATCATCGAAAACATGCTGAATGTATCCGAATCCGTTACAAGCAAAAGCGAAAAGCTGACCCAATCGGCAAATGAAGTGCAACAAGGAAGCAGTCAAATTGCAACCACTATGTACGAGCTGTCAGAAGGCTCTGAGTCACAAGCCAACCAAGCAACGGAAATCGTCCGTATGGTGGAAGAATTCTCAGGAAAGATCCAAAAGGCACACAGTGAAGGAGAAGAAATTTCCCAAACCTCCACCGAGATCCTGTCCTTAACAAAAGAAGGAACAACCATGATGCACAAATCCGTACAACAAATGCAAACGATTGATAGGATTGTGAAACAGGCAGTCGATGAGGTAAAAGGCCTTGATTCACAATCCCAGGAAATTTCAAAGCTCGTTCAGGTCATACAGGACATTTCCAATCAAACCAACTTACTCGCTTTAAACGCAGCCATCGAGGCGGCACGCGCCGGCGAACATGGAAAAGGATTTGCCGTCGTCGCCGAAGAAGTTCGGAAACTCGCGGAACAAGTTACAGATTCTGTGGGTGACATTACTGGAATTGTTACAGCCATTCAAACAGGTTCAAAAACCGTCGTTCACTCCTTGGAAGATGGATATACACAAGTAGATGAAGGCACCCAACAAATTACCATTACCGGCCAATCCTTTGAAACCATCAACCATTCAGTGGGAGCCATGAGCACAAAATTACAACACATAACCAATGACTTACACTATATCTCTTCCAATAGCATAAAAATCAACCAGGCCGTCGAAGACATTGCAGCCGTTTCCGAAGAGTCAGCAGCAGGCATTGAACAAGTGTCCGCCTCAGCACAGCAATCCAGCTCTTCAATGGATGAAATCACCAATCATGCCAGTGAACTTGCATCATCGGCTGAACAGTTAACAGATCAGGTTAAAAGATTTCAATTATGATGAAAGCCGCTTCCCACGCCTACCTTGTGGGAAGCTTTTCCTTGCATTTAGCTATTCCTATGAAGTTAATAACAAATATATCCTCTCCATTAAAATTGTTTCAATATAGTGAATACGGGGAATAAACTAATAACAACACAAAACAAACTATAATAAAAAATTCACCATGAATCTTATACAGAGAGAAATAATTCAACTAACACTATTATTTTCTGAATATTCAATGTATAATTAATATTACTCTAGTAATATTTACATCAGTAAATAGTAGAATAACTACTTCCTCTCTAGAAGTGTCAGCACACTTTTAAAAAGCATTTGAACCAACTCTTAATCACTCTCATTTGAAACCAAATCAACAGGAGACTCTCTAAACAAACGAGATGGTCTCACATCAATATCGTATTCCAAACCAGAAAACTAAGTATATACAACTACTATACTAATTTATTATTTCCTATTTTTTAATAAAAGGTTAATTTTCACCTAAAGTGTGTTACTATTAACCTAATACTTTCTAACCAAACAAGGAGGAATTCATATGAAACGATTTTTCAAATTCATAGCAAAGTTAAACGAAGGGAAAGCCCAAGAAGAATTCTTTCGCAACGAATACGAAAATTACTTGAAGATGAATTCTGCCGATAAAGGAAACAGAAGATTAGCCCCTATGCTTTATGTTATAGATGGCGGTAAAAAGGACTCACATCCTGAGCTTTTAAATAGAATAAAATCTAGCTAAAGATAGCATCATCTTAAAATTGATTCGAGACTATCAATTTACAAAAAATACTCTCATCTATAAATAACATTTCATTTGATCCCTTATTATAAATGAATGTAAAAACACTCCAAAAACTCAGAATTTATTCTGGGTTTTTTTTAGTTCTACTATTAACACTATATTAATAGAAGAAACTAGTCTTTTTTTTAAAAACCCTTGTTTCCAAAAACTTTTAAGAGAAGGATTTTGACAATTTATTGATGTCACCTCATAGCCCCTCGGGTATTTCATATTAAAAAAACCCAAAAAGTATGGGGGGGTGATTTTACTCATCTTTATCCAATCCCAAAAAAGTAGCACTAAATGAGTCATTAGAATCAAAATACAGGAATAAAGAAAAAACAAACTAGTAGATTAGAAAATAAACGCATAAATAGGTATAAACAATTATAAAACAGGAAGGATCGTCTACATTAAACTCCTACAGTAGATACTAGGAATTGGGTTTTTATCCTTATAAAAAGAATTCATTATCCTATAAACATTATTTTTTATTCTCCATCTCATAATAGAATCATCATGAAATGGGGAATCCATAGAGTATTTGTCCTTACATGAATATTATAGCCATTAGTTACCATTACCCTCATTTATAGATTAATTTGGAAATTATTAAAATAAGCTATCTTGCTATAGAAAAACGACCCTTGCTTAATAAGTTTAAAATCATGTAGTGTGTATTCAGTAAATCAAATACATAAATAAAGAGAGGTTAAAAAATGGCACCGATATTTATATGTGCATTATTTTTGCTTGGCTATGGCATAGTCGAACAAAAACGCCATCAAAAGCGTCTCGACTCCATCCCCGTACGTGTCAACGTAAATGGGATCCGAGGGAAATCCACTGTAACGCGTCTTATTACAGGTGTGATCAAGGAAGCGGAGTACAAGACAATAGGAAAAACAACCGGAACTTCCGCAAGAATGATTTATTGGTTTACGGACAAAGAAAAACCGATCATACGTCGTCCAGAAGGACCGAATATCGGGGAACAACGTCGCGTAGTTAAAGAAGTAGCTGACTTAGGAACTGAAGCATTAGTTTGTGAGTGCATGGCCGTGCAGCCTGACTATCAACTAATCTTCCAAAATAAAATGATTCAGGCAAATATTGGGGTTATCGTAAATGTGCTTGAAGATCACATGGATGTCATGGGACCAACATTGGATCAAGTTGCAGAAGCATTCACTGCAACCATACCCTACAATGGGCATTTAATAACCATCGAGGGCGAACATTTAGAATATTACAAAGAAATTGCCAAACAACGTAATACGAAGGTAATCGTAGCCGATAACTCAAGGATCTCAGAAGAATTTCTACGTGAATTCGACTATATGGTATTCCCTGATAACGCCTCCCTTGCCTTGGCTGTTGCAGAAGCATTGGGCATCGATGAGAAAACGGCATTCCGTGGCATGTTAAATGCACATCCAGATCCAGGGGCCATGCGTATCACTAAATTTGGAGATGCTAGGCAACCGACTTTCTTCGTTAATGGATTTGCCGCCAATGATGCGTCATCTACATTGAATATTTGGGACAGGGTAAGTACCTTCGGATACAGCACGGAAGCCCCTATCGTAATCATGAACTGCCGTCCTGACCGTGTGGACCGTACAGAGCAATTTGCAAGAGATGTATTGCCTTACATAAAATCCGAAATCGTCATTGCCATCGGTGAAACCACTTCACCAATAACGAAAGCATTTGAGCAAGGCAAGTTAGATACAGTGGAATATTGGGATTTAGAAGAATGGTCAACGGAAGAAATCGTTGCCAAACTGCGTCCAGTCATGAAAAACCGAATCGTTTATGGTGTCGGTAACATTCACGGAGCAGCAGAACCATTAATTGACGCAATCATGAAAACTAAAACGAAGCAAAAAGCGAGTTAAGTAGGAGGAACCTTAATGTTTGGATCGGATTTATACGTAGCCCTAGTACTAGGGGTAACACTGAGCCTTATTTTTTCAGAAAAAACGGGTGTTGTGCCCGCCGGACTTATCGTGCCAGGTTATTTGGCATTAGTTTTTGATCAATGGCAAGTCATGCTGGTTATTATTATAGTAAGTATCTTAACTTATTTCATTGTCGCTCACGGACTTTCAAGATGGGTAATCTTATATGGAAGAAGAAAGTTTGCCGCAATGATGATAACGGGGATTTGTCTAAAACTCGTTTTGGATTTCGTCTACCCCGTCATGCCTTTTGAAATCTATGAATTCCGTGGTATTGGTATAATCGTCCCTGGCTTGATCGCTAATGCCATTCAAAGACAAGGAATGCCATTAACACTCGGCAGCACGCTTTTATTATCCGGAGTAACTTTCGGTCTAATGAACGTGTATTACCTATTCTGAGGTGGATAAAATGAAACGTACTTTAAACGCAAAAGAAAAAACACTTATCTTTACAAAGCGGACGAAGAAAAAGAATCTCAAATACACTGCAATCGTTCTACCGATATTGATCATCGTCTTAGTCGTAACATCTTGGTTGGGACGCACGAAAGACGTGGAGGTTGTTGCATCAAAACCAAACGATACCCTGACAATGTCAATGGTCGGGGATATCATGATGGGACGTTATGTTGAAGAAGTGACAGACAGCCATGGTTTTGATTACCTCTTCCGTTACATGAAGCCCTATTTCAATGCTTCGGATTATGTAAGTGGCAACTATGAACATCCTGCTCTAGCAAAGGACGTTTCTAAATATGAAGAAGCGGATACAGCCATTCGTCTAAATTCGTATGCAGATGGCGTGGAAGCTGTTAAAAATGCTGGATTTTCTGTCATGACTCTTGCGAATAACCATATGATGGACTTTGAAGAACAAGGATTGCTCGACACAATCGATGAATTCGAGAATGCCAAAATGGATTATGTTGGTGTAGGTCGGAATATTACAGAAGCGAAAGAAAACATCAATTACCAGGATGTTAAAGGCGTACGTATCGCTACTCTGGGCTTTACCGATGTATATGGTAAAAATGCGGTAGCCAAAAATAATCAAGCCGGATTATTGAATTCCAATCCTGACTTATTATTTGAAATGATCGGTGATGCCAAGGATGCTAAAAAAGGAAACGCAGACTTAGTTGTCGTCAACATGCACTGGGGCCAAGAATATGCAACTTCTGCGACAGGTCGTCAAACAGAATTAGCGAAAGCGGTGATCGATGCTGGTGCAGATATCATCATCGGCCATCACCCCCACGTCGTCCAATCATTCGATGTATATAAAGATGGACTTATCTTCTACAGCTTAGGTAACTTTGTATTTGACCAAGGCTGGACACGTACAAAAGATTCTGCGATGGTACAATACCATTTAACTGATGACGGACAAGCAACCGTTGATGTGGTTCCCTTGCAAATCAAGGAAGCTACACCAAGACCTGCTACATCTTCTAGTGATATATCGCGAGTTTTCCGTTGGTTGACGAAAGAAACAAGTGATAACGTGCAATGGTCTAAAAAAGATAATAAGATAGAGATTAAATTGGATCATAAACGTGTAATAGACCATAAAGAACAGCGTGAACAAGAGGAAAAAGCAGCCCAAGAAAAGAAAGCTGCTAAAGAAAAGAAAGTAACCCAAGAAGAGACAACTACTGAAGAATAGAAACATGAAGCACCATCATACAACTAGATAATACGTGAATAAGAGTCTAATAGCAGGTATGCTAGAAGACATACATCTTAGAAGATCACACCGAAAAGAGGCGATCAATCAGTGTTTTATCCTTTCACACGGAAAGTACTCCTTTCCCTTTGTTTGCTCATTTTTATAGCAGGATGTTCAAAAACTGATCCTCTTTCTGACACGCATGATACCAATGAATCATTAAACGATAAATCATATGGAGTTAGCTCTTCCAACCCTATCGCCGTAGAAGTAGGGATGAATATATTAGATAACGGTGGAACAGCTGCTGACGCATCAATTGCCATTTCTTATGCATTAGGTGTAACAGAGCCCTTTGGGTCGGGAATCGGCGGCGGTGGCGGAATGCTGATTGTACCCGAATCTGAGGAGCCTAATTTTATTGATTATCGTGAAACAGCTCCTGAACGTTCAAATTTAAAACATAATACCGGTGTCCCGGGCTTTGTAGCTGGGATGCAGGCTGTCCATGATAACTATGGAACCATTCCGATGGAAGACCTTCTTCAGCCGGCCATCGACCTGGCTGAAGATGGATTTGAAGTCGATAAAATGTTGGCCTCCCGCCTAAAGGCAGCCAAAGCAAGAGTTTCTTCACAGGAAACTCTCTTGTTTTATCCTGATGACGATTCGATTGAACCAGGAAAGGTTTTGAAACAAGAAGATCTTGCTGACACATTGAAACTGATTCAGCAAAAAGGGCCTGATGGGTTTTATAAAGGGAACATCGCACGGAATATCAAAAAAAGAACAGACGTAGACTTAATGGACTTAAAGCATTATGAAGTAAAAGAACGAGAGCCAGTCCAAGGCAAATTCGCCGGATATGATGTTTGGACCGCTCCCCCTCCCTTTTCAGGGATAACCGTCCTTGAAATGTTAAATCTCGCTGAAGAAGTCGACTTAAGCAATGCTTCAAATAAGGCAGATTATATGGAGTTACTAGGAGCCATTACCAACGCCTCCTATAAAGATCGAATTAACTATACCGGGGACGGAATCAGCGCAGACAAAGCTGAACAATTAGTATCTCCCCTTCATTTGGACAACCTGAAAAAAGAGATAAATAAAGGTGATTGGTCAAATGTAGAGTTCCAGTCTGAAGAACATGAAAGCACGACTCATTTCGTCGTCATGGATAAGTATGGCACAGTCGTTTCTACGACCAATACACTCAGTAACTTTTTTGGTTCCGGTGCCTATACGAACGGCTTTTTCTTGAATGACCAATTGAAAAACTTCCGCTCTGGCCTGAATAAAATCGATGAGCATAAACGCTCAAGGACCTTTACCGCTCCTACCATTCTTAAAAAACAAGGGGAAAAGACAATCGGAATCGGTTCGCCCGGTGGTGATAGGATACCGCAAGTGCTCATGCAGGTCCTGTATTCATATACAGAAGGTGAGGATACGTTCCAGAATATCATAGATCGCAATCGATTCGTATTTGATGGTAATACCATCTATACAGAATACCGCCCTTCGCCTGAAACAGCCTCTGCATTAGAAAGAGCCGGTTACAATGTCGTACAAAAAGTCGCCCCTGTGTTCTATGGTGGCGTACAGGTACTCGTTAGAAATGAAAAGAACGGTCGGTTATCAGGTGCAGCCGATCCTCGGAGAAATGGCAGTTGGCAAGCACAGCAATAAAGAAAACGCCTATACATCTTGAAAACATCTAAATTTTTATAGATCTATAAGGGGACGAGAAAATGAAGATATTAAAAAAAGTAGTAAGCTGGGTTATCCCTGTTGTTCTGATAGCAGTCCTGCTTGTAACAATGAATACGTTCAAACGGTCTGAAACACTGACTCCCGATGAACAAAAGAAAATAGAACAATATACAAATATCCAAGAGTAAAAAAACAGGTTGAACCTCATGAGGTTCAACCTGTTTTTCAATTGGAACTTAACATACAGATAAGACGTCCCCCCCATCCCATCAATCTCTACACCTTGGGTAATATAGACTCTCTAACTTGTTCTTTTTCTCTTTTCAGTTATACAATACAAGGAGAACGCAGGACAAGGAGGCAAATATGATGGAGAATGGATACTCAAGTTTCACGGAATTACAGCGGAATGAAAAAGAAAACACCGATTATAGCATTACGACTTTTCATCGTAATCCAGAATTAGCGATCTTTGCGATCCATGGCGGCAACATCGAACCGGGAACTAGTGAAGTAGCCCTCGCCCTTGGAGAAAGACTCCATTCAAGTACATATCTATTTGAAGGTCATAAACCAAGGGATAACAGCAAACTGCACATCACCTCCACCTCCTTCGATGAACCAACCGCCATACTGATGGCAAATAACGCAAATACGATTCTCTCCATACATGGTTATCGCGATTCCAATGAATCGTTAATCTATATGGGTGGCAGGAACGAGACCTATAAACATGTGATACAAGTAGCCTTAAAGGAAGCTGGATTTCAAACAGCTGAAGCACCGAAGCATTTGTTGGGGATGAATGAAAACAATATTACCAACCGTTGCAAAACCGGCGCTGGCGTACAATTGGAAATATCCAGGACTTTACGAAAACATTTTTTCCTAGACAGTGACCTTAAGAGGAAAAACAGGCATAACCAGACCGAAGTGTTGAGTCAATTCATTAGCGCTTTGGAGAAAGCCACCATTCACTACATGCTTAATCTGAATAAAAAGCAATTCTAGTGCAACGATTGGAATGGCTTGATCACTTATCAGGAGCTTGTCCTGCATCTTCCACACTTATGATTAAAACAATCTTTCAACCCTCAGAGGAGCCTTCTTGGGGGTCTAAAAGATTGTTTCAAGTCCCCTCCCTCCACTACTTCTTTTTCGATAAACTATGATACCCACATCCTTTGAGTCATAATATTATTCTGTGACTTCTACACAAAAGAAATTTATCGCACAAGCCTCATTTTCTTAATAAAGGTCATTCAACTTTGAAAAACTTCATTGAAAAAGAGGATATAAAAAAGAAGATAGATAGGGCCAGTTTCTAGCCCCCTCTATCCTGTCTCTTGCATTTAATTCATGATAAGTTGTACTTGGCCATAGCTTTCGAACTTCTGGGCAAAATACCCGGAAGAAAGGTCAGATATATGGACACCGGCTTTCTCGGTTGTATGGATAAAACGCCCATTCCCAAGATAAATCCCTACATGGGTTACACCTTGTCTTGTACCTGTATCCCTAAAGAAGACTAAATCGCCCGCTTTTGGTTCTGATATAGCCGGCAACCACTCATAGTAGTCGGCAGCAGAGCTACGTTTTATAGAAATCCCCTGCTCCTTCATGGCCCAGTAAATAAATCCACTGCAATCCATTCCAGTTAGCGGATCAGCCCCACTGAAAACATACGTGAACCCTCGTAAAGTATAAGCATATCTGATTACATCGTATGCATTGTCATATGCTGTTTCTTGTCCTTCGTAGAACGGGAATAGAAGATCACTGTATATTTGAAGGTATTGACCTTCCATCACTTCATTAGTCGGTAAAGCATTACGTTGTTTGATGGAGTTCATGTGAATGCTGTAATTGTTTGAAATGCTACTTAGCGTTTCACCCGGTTGTACGATATGTTCCCCTTTAGGTGTATACGTTTTATAGATAACTTGATATTTAGCAAAGTACTTTTCCGTACTATTTCTTATTTGAACTGTTTCTGCACCATATCCAGAATTGACGAATTTGTCTTTTCCTAGATAAATCCCTGCCGTCACCACTTTTGATGTGTCTTTTTCAAGGAAAAAGATGATGTCTCCCGCCTTAGGAACAGCCGTTTCCATCCCAAGTTTATAAAATCCGTCTACGGTTAAACGATCCACAGCCACATTCTGCTGAGAAAGGGCCCAATGAACCAATCCACTCGAATCAAAGCCTTTAGAAGGGGTCTCTTCTCCTGCTGTTTTTTTGAATCCAACAAATGTTTTTGCATAGTTGGCAATTCGTTTCCCTCTCTCCGCCCACTGATAGATGGAAGGAGTATATGCTGTCTGTATGATTTTAAGCTTTTGTCCTACATATAACTGGGTATCCGGTAAACCATTGATATTCATCAATTGTTCTGGCGTTATATTATAAATCGATGCAATGGATTCTACCGTTTCTTGCGAGGAAACTGTATGAATCCGATCTGCCGCATCAACTTTTGTACCAGGTGTAAAGGTCACTCCAACCATGACTAGTAATACAAGCAGCATGCTGACTAATAATTTTCTTCTCATTTTGAACCCTTCCTTTATGACTGGAAATACATACATAGAGCAGTTCCAGATTATTGGTAATATATATATCAGTTTATTAGAATGAGACTTTTTACTTACTTTCTCCAATAATATCGGTGATACTTATATATCCTTTAGACTATATATGACAAAAAGTTTATTTATATTAATCCTTTTTTAACAAAAACGACACATTTACATAGTATATTATACTCATATATTTATATACTAAATCTCGAAAGGACTTAGTGCCTAGTTAATAAGATTTATCTAGCCAGAAAGTTTTTCTAATATAACGGCGGAAGAACAAAAAAAGAGCTTGTTTTCTAAAAGGGGCAGCCTACCCTTTTTATAAACAAAAAAGGGAGAGGCCGGTATTCTGGCTTCTCCTTTTTATGGAACATGCACCGTTTGAATTTGCGTCAGGTTTAAATATATACGTTCTCCTTTGGCCGTAACCAATTCAACCATGCTATTTTCCGATTTTTTGAGTAACCCCATTCTCTTAGGGTCCTCTCCTCCATCAAAAACAACGAGCTTTCCTTCGATCGTTTTCAGCTGTTCTTCCAAGGATCGATAGAGCGGTAATGAGGTTGGGTTTATAGGGAATTGTTCATGAGTGAGCGAGTATGGTCTTTCCCCTTGAGTATAGGGGGTTAGCCATTTAAGATGATGGAGGGAAATATACATGAGCTTATATACCGGAGAGTAGAAAGTAAAGTAATCGTTGAAAACATTCATTATATAACCATGTAGAGATATTTTCCCAGTTACATAGATTTCCGAAAAGATGCCTTTCGCATACATCAACACTTTACGATAGGACATATCCGTTTTTTCTTCCGCTATATAAAACCCTATAGGGGGTGATATGTCGGAATTCTTCTGGCTATCTGTACTCAGGTTGAAGCGACGGACATGCAATATTGGAAAATAGAAAAACCGCTGTTCAGTAAATAACACGAGCATATCTGAACTAAGGTCTGTAAGAACGCCTGTAAACAGATTATGACCAATGAGTTGAAGTTCAATTTGTTTCCCAAGTAATGCTGAAGCATCACTCATTTGTCACTCCTCCTGGGGTTTCATTAGTAAAAGACCAAATGTACCCAATAAAATAGTAAAAGCAATGTCACCACTGTAGCCAACGGGATGACTCGTACGGTAACATTCACATACTCTTTCCATGTGATTTCCACTTTATTTTGTTTCAGGATATGCATCCAGATCAAGGAGGCAAGTGTACCGATGGGCAATAACAAGGAGCCCATATCACTCCCTATTATATTGGCAAGATAAATGGTTTTTAATGTGATGGGATCTAATCCCATTTCCGTCAACGTAATGGTCCCGATCATCAGGGCTTGATGATTATTGAAAATGTTCGATAGGACCGAAACAAGCCCTCCCATCACCAAACTCGCACTTAATAATCCTTTGTTGACAATCGGTTCACAGATTTGAACAAGGATGGCTGTAAGCCCTGCATTCTGAAGACCAAAAATGATGATATACATAGAGAACGCAAAGATAAGAATATGCCATGGAGTCTTCTTCAAAATATCTACGGGACTCGTGCGTAGATGATACCATCTCCAAATAAGCAATGATAATGAACCCATTACCGCAACCCACTCTATAGGTATCGATAGATAAGAAGCCACGAATAATAAACAGCGGACAATGAAGACATAGGTCAGTATCTTGAACATGAATTGTGTACGTTGCCTCTTTGTTTCCACCGTCGTATTCCCTTTTAACGGATGAAAATTTTTAGTGAAAAATCGTTCCTCAATGTCATAGGAATGGGAGGGCAATTTTTTAGGCAAATCTTTCTTGATGACCATGAACATCAACCATGACATGAATAACAGCCCCAATGTTGCAGGTACGAACATCATGGCTGTATGCATATAAAGCGTCATATCGACGATTTTCAAGGCAATCAAATTGACGATGTTACTAACTCCAATGGGTGCGCTGGATGCAGTGGCTATCAAGGCCCCACTCAAGAGATATGAAATGGTTTCGTGTTTCTTCATTCGAAGGTTTTTTAAAAGTAATATGAGGATGGGTGTCGTGATCATGATGCTCCCATCGTTATTAAACAAAAGCGTCATTAAAAAACATAATAATTGAATGTACCAATACAAACGATATCCGGAGCCTTTTGCAAGGGTTACAAGTCTCGCAGCAGCCCAATGAAAGAATCCGAAACTCTCCAGTATGACTGCCATGACAAGCGTTGCCATGATGGTGATGGAGGCACCCCCGATTTTACCGATGATATCCATTACATCCCCACGTGATACTATGCCAGTAAGCAATATGATCGCCGCGCCAAATGAAGCTGGCCAAGCTTCGTTTAGCCCTCGTGGTCTCCATAGTATGACAACCATTGTCATGACGAAGACAAAAATGGTCACCCCGATTTCAAAATGCATGATGTTCTCCCCTTTTTGGGCCTTGTGCCATTGGACCCTACTTGTCCGATTCTTATATATATATTCGTCATTAGGTATAAGGAGCGGGACAAGTAACCACGTCCACTAAATTGTGCCTTTGCCACTTTAGTGAACATGTCTCCTATGTAAAAGGGCCTAACGAAATACTTCCAGGACTCATGCCCACCATTTTTTTGAATTTCCTTGTTTAAAAAGAGAACTCTGCTATAATTTTCAGAAAAAAACTGGAAACCAGAAAGGTTGATTGACATGGAATTCACCATCCGTAGCATGCAAGTCGGCGACATCCCACAAGTTCAGCATGTCGCGAAGACAAGTTGGCATAGTACGTACGAAGGAATTATCCCCCTTTCCATCCAGGAACGTTTTTTAGATGTGGCCTATAGTGAAGAGATGATGAAAAAGAGGGTTGAACACTCTTTTGTTTTCGTGGTCGAAGTGGCTGAAAGGATTGTGGGATTTGCCGACTTTTCTCCTGTAAAGGAAGGTGGAGAAGTCGAACTGGTGGCGATTTACTTTCATCCGGAGTTTCAAGGAAAAGGTATGGGTACAGCTTTATTGCAAACAGGAATCGACCACTCCAAAGGTTGGAAAGAGCTTTTTATAAACGTTGAAGAAGAAAATGAATCGGGGACAGCCTTTTACCGGGCAAAAGGGTTTGAAGTTGTTTCTCAGTTTGATGATGACTTCGATGGACATGTCCTCAAAACAGTAAGAATGGCCCTGAAAAAGGAAGGATTCTAAAAAAGGGCTGTGAAATATTGTTATCCAAGAGAAAATGTTATTACTCTTGCCACGAACATGATAGAGTGAATATATGACTGCGCTTAACTTATGAGGCAGTGTCTAAACATTGGGAGTGAACAACTTGATAACCATCACTAAAAAGGCCCAGGAAGTCATTAAAGAGATGCAACGGAATATGGAAGAGGAAACATATTTACGGTTTGGGGTAACCAGTTCTTGCTGCAACCAGATGAACTATTATTTGAACCTTGTGCGTCATAAGACCGAATTAGAGGAAGTACTAGTTATAGATGGGATAAAGCTATTAATGAACCCTTCGGATGCCCGTTTCACGGATCAAACCGAAATTGATTTTCAAGACAATGGCTTTTTAATCAATAATCCAAATCCATTAGTATCACCGCTACAGTAAATAAACAAAAAGGGAAACCAGATGGATGGTTTCCCTTTTTTGTTTATTCCTTTATATGAAACCCTTTCAATGTATGCTCTAGGTCAACAATCAATTGCGTGACATGTTCTGTATATTTTGCAAGCTCATTGGACGAAGCGGCTTGTTCCTCCATGGATGATGCAATTTCTTCTGAAGAAGCAGATGTTTGCTGAGAGACCGCAGTTATTTCCTCCATCATTTTCACAACCGTTTCTTTTTGTTGATTAATCGATGATATGGACTGGGTTTCTTCAACAAATGAATAGGATATTTTACGAACTGAGTCCTCAAGTTCCTTCATGGCCTTGCTTACCGTCATGACTGCACTTTTTTGGTTCGCACTAATTTGATTCGTTTCATCGGTCGTCTTCAGTAGCATTTCCGTGTCTGAAAAAATGCTGTGTATGATGTCCTGGATGTTTTTTGTTGCTTCTTTCGATTCCTCGGCTAAGCTGCGAACCTCATTCGCCACGACCGCAAACCCTTTTCCGGATTCGCCCGCCCTTGCAGCTTCTATGGAGGCATTCAAGGATAATAAGTTGGTTTGCTCTGAAATCTGGGAAATCGTATTCGTCACATTCGAAATGGTTTTTGATTTCTCCACAAGACTCAAACTCATGCTTGTCACGGCTGAAAAAGCTGTCTCCAATTTTTGATAAGACGTTTCCAACTCGTTGACTTGTTCCTTCCCTGACTCGATTTTTTCCGAAGCCGTCTCCAAAACGTTTTGTGTCCTATCCGATAACTTGGATAGTCCATCGATTTCATCACTGAGTAACTGGATGGTATGGGCTCCTTCTTCTACCGACTCGGATTGATTGGCTGCCCCTGCAGCAATTTCCTCCACGGCACGTGAAACCTCAGTAATGGATGTACTATTTTCCATCGCAATTTGACTCAATCCTGCAGTGGCCTCCGTTACAGCATTCGTATTTCCTTTCACATCGTTAATCAATTCTCTTAATTTACTTAACATGATGTTATAACTTTTGGATAAGTCGCCCATCTCATCATTCGAGGCATGGTGAAATTCGGTTACTAAATCCCCGCTCGCTGTCTTCTTCATGACATGTCGAAGATTAGATATCAGCTTTTTCAACTTCCCTGATAAATAAAGGGCACATACGATACCAATCAATATACCAAATATCAAAGAGATGATTACGATACGATTGGTATCATCCAACTTAGCTTGTAAAACTTCATCGGATGTCAAGGCCACCACTTTCCAGTTTAAGTCCGGAACCGAATTCGTTTCTCCCGTATACTGTTGGTCTTTCCACTCTAACGTCTGGGCTGTTTGCTTCGAACCATCGTACATGTCCGAAACCCACTTGAACTTGGAATTGAATTGATTCGCATCCGTTACTAGGTCCCCCACTCCTTCGACCTTCCCACTTTGATTTGGATTCATATTCTTCCCGTCCATTTCCTTCATGAACGAACTTACGATAATGCCTTGCGAATCGAGGATCACAAGGTTACCATCAGAATGCCTCTCGATATCCGTACGCATCTTCCCGATGGTCGATAAATCAATATCATACCCTAACGCCCCTACCATTTTCCCGTTTTCCAAAACAGGCGTGACCACTGAAGTCATGATACTGCCATTCACGATATCTTGATACACATCCATCCATTTTGTTTTCGGGTTTTCCGATAGCTGCGTATACGTTACGGTGTCTCGAGCATCTCCAGTGAATTCCATTTTAGGGGATGCGTATAATGATCCATCCGTACCGTCCATATAATAAGCTGATAGCAAGTGATCATTGTTCAGTTGAAAAGATTCAATGGTCCTCTGAATATCTTTCAATGAGTCCCCATCCTTTAGATGGATCGTTACCAATTGCGACAATTGGTCAATTGAATCTTCATACACCTTCAAATCTGCGCTAATCTGTGATACAGCATTTTGGGCGGCGCTTTGATTTGTGGCAACACTATCTTCCTTGAACACATTGGAAACCTGGAAGTCCATTATTGAAACAGAAACACCCATCGCCAGAAAAATGGATAGACAAATAAAAAACATCCACTTTACCCGGATCGAGATTCTTCTGTGCTTTTTTTCCCTTTTAACAGTTGGTGAATTCCCCATTATGATTTCCCCTTTTTTGATTACGCGTTGGCTTGATTGTCCCTTGAAGTAAATCGCCATTTAGGATAAGCAACATGCTTGATTATAGTAGACACCTAATTTTTCCACATAACAATACTATATACCTAAAATAATATTGTCAATGACTAATACAACTCTTTATTTATAGTTATATAGTCCATACCTTAAAGAAAGACGGAATTAAAATGAAAATCATGTAATCTATCATCTTTTAATTTCAGAAAGGATATATATGGGAAACTTAATCGGAAAACGTGAAACCTTCCCTTTTAACAATCGTATATACAGAAAAAGGAAAATGAGGTAGGGGCGTGATTATTTGAAGAAGAACATTCTATTTAATCGGGGAAAATTACTACTTCCCAGCCTGGTTGCAGGAATTGGCTTCTGGAAGTTTATGAAGGCCAGATATGAAGCAAACCCTGACTATATCGTTCATTTCATTAAAAAGTATGCTGAGAGCAAAGACGTTTCTTTATTCATCCATCATAATGATGAGATGATTGCCGAGGTGAATTCAACCGTGCAGCTTCCATTAGCAAGCACCGTTAAAATCATCATGGCCATTGAATACGCTCAACAGGCTGCGGAAGGATTAATGGATCCTGATCAAAAAGTGCAAATAGCGGACCTCGAGAAATTTTACATACCAAAAACAGATGGCGGTGCACATGAAGCCTGGCTTTCCCAGGCAGGAACGAGCGGGAACGTTCCTTTATGCGAGGTCGTGAATGGAATGATTGCCTACAGTTCTAATGCGAATACAGACTACTTAATGAACCTGCTAGGGCTGGATAGCATCAATTCCGTTCCAAAAAGCTTGGGAATCCCGAACCACGAACCCCTGTATCCGATTAGCGCTTCCCTTTTCATACCCAGCACTCTCATGAAAGAAAAGAATTTCACAAGAAAAGAGACGCTGCATGCGATGGAAAAGATGGAAATGGCAGAGTATCGAAGTTGGGCGCTTGCCATTAATGAGCGATGGAAAAGCAAACCGCCTACCGAACAAGAGAAGAAAGAAGCAACGAAACTACTCTCTCTTGATTTTCAAAAAATCTGGTCTGATCGTTTGTCACGAGCCACTACAAAGGACTATGTATCGATTATGAAGATATTAAACAATAAGATGGATCTTGATCAACATGTTCATGAACACCTTGATCCCATCTTGGAGCAATTGATGAAGAATCCCAGTAATCGCAAATGGCTTTTACATGCTGGTCAAAAGGGAGGATCTACCGCTTTCGTTCTTACGGTGGCCATGTACGCAACAGATAGAGACGGAAATAGGACAGAGCTCGCCCTTTTTTCAAATAATCTATCCTCCATGAACCAAGAAAAACTTACCCGAAGTCTAAATGATTTCCAACTTCAAATCCTAACCAATCCAAAATTCCGAGCCTTCATAAAAGAAAACTTCGCTATCTCATAGAGCACTTTTTGGGGAAATTGAATTCATTCGACTACTAAAAAAATGAACAATAGGCGTTCCTGAATGGTATTATTGGATTATTCGGAATATAATTGGAGGTTTCATGCATGGTTATCAAAAAAGCCACAATGGCAGAGCTTGATTCACTTAGCGAGTTATTTGATTCATACAGGGTTTTCTATGAGCAACCCTCTAATCTTGAAGGGGCTCAGCATTTTTTAAGAGAAAGACTAGAGAACGAGGAATCGGTCGTCTTCATTGCGAGGGATGATAACGATTCATTGGGTTTTGTTCAATTATATCCTTCCTTTTCATCGATAAGCATGAAACGGTCATGGATCTTGAACGATTTATTTGTAAAGGAAAGTGCCCGCAAGAGAGGAATTGGTGAGAATTTATTACAAGCCGCCGTCGATTTTGCAAAAGAATCGGGAGCAAATGGGGTATCCCTTGAGACCGGTAAGGAGAATGTTACTGCGCAAAGGCTTTATGAGAGATTTGGATTCGTAAAGGAATCGAACTTTTTTTATCATTATTCCATCTAACATTTCGAATGACCTACTAAAAGGGGCCAATTTCAGGCCCCTTTTAGTATGCAGATAATTTTCATTTGTACAGCGCATACTAAGATCATTATCTATAGGGAGTGATACGATTGGATCAAGAACAAACGATTAAGATACTAAATAAATTCTTACAGGGAACATACATGGGCATTCACGCCTATAAACGCTTTATAGAAAAACTGCAACATTCCTCTTTAAAAGACTCGTTCATTTCGATTCAGAAAGACCAAAAAAATCATGCGACCCTCATTTCAGAGAGAATTCAGCATCTCGGTGGTACACCTGTAACGAGTGAGGGGATCATTGGAAAGATCGAGGCAGGCATTGTAAATGTAGTGGAAAATTACAATTCAGAGGAAGAGATTATTAAACATGCCATTAAAGGGGAAAACCTATATGGAATAAGAATGAGTGAGGACCTAGTAAGGGATAAATTAGATGAAGAAAGTCTAAATCTAGTCCATAGAATTCTTGATAAAGACCGGGAACATGTGGATTACCTAAAGTCTCTTCTACATTCTTAGAAAGTGAGTTTCCAATGCCCGTACATTTTATTTTCTTAGTGTTCGTTATAAATGGATCTAGCCACCTGTTAAATATTTCTTTGTGACATAGTGTGAAAAAAGCCACCTCCATATGGAAGTGGCCGACCCATTACTCAACTGAAGTCCCAGACTCAGCTATAAAGTCTTTATCTACTAAAGGTTTTCCATCTTTATCAACCATAACCGTTAACCCAGAAGTAGGACCGCCATAATGAAACATATATAGGACTCCTGTTTCATTATCACGAATTATTTTAGTAACAGCCATTTTTCCTTCTGTATAAATGTCCTCAAAACGTTTCTTTGCCACTATAACACGCTCCTTTTTTCGGATTGTTGAAGCAGCTATCTCCATCTTACTTCCAGGAAGTACTTTTCTTCCTTCATCCCTAATTATATTAGTTCCGCAAGTTCCTGATTCCAAAAAAGGAGTAGTCGTTCATGGTGGATAAGTGGCCCAACTGGCGTAGCATGGTCGAAATATTGCCTCTGTGATACGTGCCGTGGTTATCTTTGTCTTTGCTATGGTATACCGAGCGATAGTGTATAATGAAATATATTCCATTAACTGAAGGGGGTCAATCGTGTTATCCAGTAAAAATATATATGTAAGACAACTTATACTATCAGATGCTGAAAATTTACTACAATTGCTAGTGGAAAATAGGCCGTTCTTTGAACCATTTTCGACAGACCAACCAGCTAACTACTATTCTTTAGAAAAACAAAAGGAAATCATAACTTCGGGACATAAGTCAAAAGGAAATAGTAGTTACGAGTTTGGAATATTCCTGAATACTAATCATAGGTTAATAGGAACGATCAGCCTGTTTCATATTATTCGCGGGCCCCTTCAAAGTGCCACCATGGGTTATTACTTAGACCAAAAAAACAATGGGAATGGTTACACTACAGAAGCTGCCAAAATGGTGGTGGATTATGCTTTTGAAACGATTGGTTTACATAGGATTGAGGCTGGGGTTATGCCACATAACATAGGTTCCATACGCGTTTTGGAAAAGGTCGGTTTTCACAAAGAAGGAATCGCAAAACAAAGTGTAAAAATACAGGGGCGCTGGGAAGATCACCAGATATTAGCCATAATCAATCCAAATGATTAATCCGAAAGTCGGGCAAACTATCAATGTGAATTCTTCTTATGGGTAACATCATTTTTTATGTTCGAGTAAGAATGATAGGAGATTAATAGAAGAAAAAAAGCGCAACGGGTAATTTCTTCCCGTTGCACTTTTTTTACTTGAAAACTATTATTTTGCTGTTTCAAGGCTAGCTTGAATTTCTTTAATTAGAAGTTCAGCGCCTTCTTGGCTAAGGATTAACTTACCACCAGCAAGTTTCATATTGTCATCAGATGTTTCACCCGTTACTTGACAAGTCATGTTCGGTTTATATTTTTGAAGAATGATACGCTCTTGTTCTACATAGATTTCCAAAGCGTCCTTCTCTTTAATTCCTAATGTACGGCGTAATTCGATTGGAATTACCACCCGGCCTAATTCGTCAACTTTACGTACAATACCTGTAGATTTCATTTGTCATTACCTCACTATTTATTATGCATTATTATATTCGTCAAAATTCGACATTCTTTTCTCTTATTAAAGATACCACCCCTTCCCAATTTCGTCAATTACCGTATCTTAATATATTATCTACCTTCTATTAGAAGATTCTAAAAATACGGAATAAACACTGATATAATGGCATTTTTATAGGTTTCAAGAGGGTATTTTTTATCTTTTCTTATATATTAATATATTTTTATTCAAATAATCTTCAAAAATACCAACAATTACACATTGTCGTATTTTGTCGAAAATAGGTAGATTCATGATTTTAGTGAAAACGTTGTTGATTTTATTTGGTAACTGGTAGACAATTTAACAAAGAATTAGGTTTCAATATTCTGATAATTATCCCGAACTGAGTATACATCTTTATGGTACCCATTGAATCACGCGTCCGATATGATGGGGTTGGTGGCAAAAAAACAGATAGAGGTGAGTCGATTGCGACCGATTTTAATAGGGGTTTGTTCCGCTCTCTTCTTTGCGTTTACCTTCGTTCTCAATCAGTCGATGGAATTGGCTGGTGGCAGTTGGATTTGGAGCGCTTCCTTAAGATATATCTTTATGGTTCCTTTTCTGCTATGTATCGTTCTGAGCAGGAAAAACCTTCGCCCTCTTCTCCTTGTGATGAAAGAACAACCCGGAACTTGGCTACTTTGGAGTTTCGTTGGGTTCGGGTTATTTTATGCACCATTATGCTATGCTTCGGCATACTCACCTGGCTGGTTAATCGCCGGGACCTGGCAAGTCACGATCATATCCGGTGCTTTACTCGCCCCGCTATTTTTTGAAATGGTTGAAACAAAGGATGGGCTTCTAAGGCAAAAAGGCAAAATCTCCTTGAAAGGGCTTAGCATGTCCTTGATCATCCTGTTTGGAATTATATTGATGCAGGTGGAGCACACCAAGCATATTACATTCAGCAATCTCTTGTTGGGTGTCGTTCCGGTCCTTCTTGCTTCCTTTGCTTACCCACTTGGAAATCGTAAAATGATGGACGTTTCTCGAGGACGTTTGGATGCCTACCAACGGGTGTTGGGCATGACATTGGCAAGCCTCCCGTTTTGGTTTTTACTTTCGTTGTATGGTTTTTTCACCGTTGGGGCGCCAACGATGATGCAGAGTTTCCAATCACTTTTGGTTGCCCTCTTTTCAGGTGTGATTGCAACGGTCCTGTTTTTCAAGGCCACCGATATGGTGCGGGGGAACATGCAGAAACTAGCTTCCGTTGAAGCGACACAATCAATGGAGGTCCTATTCGCCTTAGCTGGTGAACTGGTATTTTTATCGCTCCCGATTCCTTCCGCCCTTTCCTGGTTAGGAATCTTCATTGTGATTCTTGGAATGATCCTGCATAGCTACGTTTCACACACGAGAGAAAAGAGAGCGGATCCTTCTTCCGAGAGCGCTTGATCACTATAAAAACGCAGTGATTGTATTCACCGCGTTTTTTTTGTTACCGCTTTTCGTATCAATGCTCTCCTTTGACAGCCTTTCTCTCCATATCATAAATATACCCAAGCTTCCGATGGTTGATCATATCTTTAGGCGTCGTGTCCCATGGAAACATGGGATCATGTAAATTGTGGCCGAATGGTCCCCCTTTTCTTGGCAAATATCTTTCCTGCCGGTTAAGGATTTTCCACATTACCCATATCCGGTCTACATTTGCATGATGCAAAAAGAAAACAGGATCATTCGGTGAGGTAGGGACAGAGCCCATATGGCCCCCAACCCAACCATGGACACGATTATGAAGTTGAGGTCCATCTATGAACCCTTCAAGTTGATTGCGAAAACTCGGGGTGCTCGTCGTATTCCAAGGAGGCGAGTCATATGGAGTGACCTTCAGCACTTCCTTCACATCTGCTTTCGTCGGTAAGGTCGCTACCGGTTCACTTGCAGCAAAGTTTCGCCTTAATCCCCCTGCAGGATTCCCCTGTTCGTCGATGACTTCCCACTGTCCCGCTGCAAAAGGTCCCTCTGTGACAAGAAAGTCATTTCTCCTGTTTCCATTCCCCCCCATAAAATCATCGTCCCAAACTGGGGATGAAGACGGATCTTCCAGTTCCGAATCAGCCGCCCAATCCCAATATGGAATGGTCACACTTGGGTCAATCTTTTGGAGATCACGTTCAAAGCGCCAAAGGAAATCGCGATGCCATGGCAAGAATGCTGGCCCCATATGTGCGGCACTTCTATGGTCTCTATGATTTCCATGTAAATTCTCCGCGACACTCCTTGCGCTTGGATTAGCATGATTGTGTGCAGGGCTTTCAGTGGTTGGATCTCCTCCCGGCGGAGTTTGAAACGCCCCTCCTGCCAAATGCCAGGCGACATATCGATCATAGATCCCTTTTTCCTTTAAGGCTAAAACGGCAGTGATGTATTTCTTTTTTTCCTTATCCGTAAGGTGTAGAACATTTTTCCTCACTTTATACTCAAGTGTCATGGGTATACCCCTTTTCTAGATGGTCATCTATACTAGTTCCTTTGATATTCTAAGTAATGGATGTTAGAAAGGTTCAGGGCGAATGCGGATAGTTGGTAAAAATGGGCATTTTTCCGTTGACCTTATATCGTATAATACGATATATTCGTTTCAGGCGATTTAAAAAGGAGGGGTAATCATGATACAGGAAATCAATGACTACTTCACGGATATCTATTTTCATTTACATCCGCAACAACAAGAAGCCATTTCCCATCAAAGCGTACGAGTCTTGCAAATAATTCAAAAAAGGAAAGATGTTATGATCCGAGATATTGCCGAACAATTATCGATTTCCCACAATACAGCTTCTGAGCATGTCAAAAAATTGGTGCAAAACGGATGGGTGCTTAAGGAGCGATCGGAAGATGATCAGCGTAAGGTGTATTTACATTTAACGGATGTCGGTGCAACCATTTTAAAAAAGAACACGGAATTGGATGAGAAAAAACTACAACAGGCGCTTAGCAAGTTATCCGTTTCTGAAAGGGAACAAATAAGAGAAGCATTCCGGTTATTAAGTGAGGTATCTACTTAATGTATTTGTTCATTAAAATAGCCAGTTCCGCGGTCATCATTGGACTTATAACGGAAATGGCCCGACGATTCCCTTTATATGGCGGGATTGTGGCTGCTCTGCCATTAATCAGTATCCTCAGTATAATTTGGCTAACGGTTCAGGGAGAGCCCACTCAGAATATCCATACATTCACACTGGGCGTTCTGGCAGGTTTTCCCGCTACAGTGGCCATGCTAGTTGTGATTAATACGGCATTAAAGCAATCCATTCATGTAGGGCTGGCTATCCCCCTTGGGCTCGTGGCTTGGGGGATATTTTTAACAGGGCAAAAATATATAATGGCTAGGTTTATTTCCTGATTGATTTCCTACTGCCCTCATTTTTTGGTATGATAAATGTGTTAAATAACATAATGAAGGTGATTTACTTTGTCTGAAGAAACTCCAAAAGAAAAAAAGGTATATGACACCACAATCATTTATGATTATGCAGAGTTTCCTGACATAGTCAGTGGTCGTTGTGATAATTGCGGCAATGCTCAGTTCAAAAGTTCCGTTAAGGATTATGTATATATTCGTACATGCAGAGAATGCGGCATGAAGAAATCGATTTGACCCTATTTAACGATAGGGTTTTTGTTTGTTCACTTTTTCTTTTTCCTCTTGAACGTATCGCTTATATATTTTCCCTTCTTATCATCATAATCGGAAAAAGTGACGGCATATGGATAGGAACAAGAAGAATTATCCAAGTACTTCTCAGTCGTGCCTCTAATGAACGACTCGACTACCTTGCCATGCTTATCAAATAACTCCACACTCACCGTACCTTGACAATAGAAGTCCACCCATAGAAAAGAATTCTCCTTCACCGAATTATGATAGATGACAGATCGCTTCTTCATCTTTACATCGTATTGCGTAAACTCCACTCTTTTCACACCGTGTGAAAAGAAAAGCTGCCATGAAAATTTCTTGTTATAGAAATCTGAATGGGATGGTGGATAAAATTGTCCGGACTGGCCGCTAGCAACAGCAGGGGCAGGCAAAAGGGATAAAGCTGTTAAAAGGAACAGGAGCTTTTTTATCATGGGATCCTCCAAAATGGTTTTCTCTTTATATCGGCAATTTCTCCCTTCTTGTAGAGAAAAAAAGAACTTGTCCAATCGAAAATTCCCATTTGCCACAAGCACTTCTTCACCCATCGTTAACATTTAAAAGTTCTTCTATAGAAAAATAAAAAAATTAAATAAAATAAGCCATATATACTAACCGTTCCTTTTTATGTTAAAATTTATGTGACTTTAGGTTGATAAATAGAGAAAGAGGAGATATTTATTATGGTTAAAAACTCGTTTTTATTCACGGCATTTTTATTTATTGCTACAATTTTCTTACATATACCTATTGCAGAGGCTGCAACGGAATATGAGTCGAATGACTCACTTTCTACAGCTACGCCAATTAGTTTTAAGGGTAGTAAAGCAGATGTTGACGGCATACTGAGCGACAGGTATGACGATGATTATTTTAGTTTCACTTTAACTGAACCAGGAAAAGTTGTATTGAAAATTAATCATAATCTGAATACAAGGTACGAAGTAAGGCTTATAAATGCGCAACAAGAAACGTTAGAGGCTTATACTACTACGTATAATGTAAATAAGGGAGTAAAAGAGCTCTTTTCACAAGGTTTAGATGCGGGGACTTACTATGTAAAAGTTGAACATTATGACGGTAACGGTGAAAGCGTTCCATATAAACTGCAGGTCGATTATACGCAAAGTAGTGTTTACGAAAAGGAATTTAATAATGATCGTTCAACCGCTAACCTAATTAATCTAAATAAGCAGTATAACGGATGGGCAGATTACGATAGTGATTACTATGTGATTGAGGTACCATCAAGTGGTGAAGTGAAAGTCGAAATGAATAGAACCTTGAAAACGAGCTACGAAATTTCTTTGTACAATAGTGCAGGAAGTGAAATGGAAAGTTGGTATACATACTACGGTAAGGATTCTATGATTCCTGTTATACATACAGGATTGCCTCAAGGTACCTATTACATAAAAATCAGAACAACTGATGGGGATAGAGATAATATTCCTTACCGCTTTAAAGTGAACTTTAAGGCGAACTCTTTATTTGAAACGGAAGACAATGATTCAATGTCTCTAGCAGATACTCTGAAAGTTAGCAAAGCTATGAATGGTGTAATCAGTTCAAGAAGTGATTCAGATTATTATAGCTTGAACTTGACCAAAAATATGAATATCGCTGTACAATTAACAGCCTCAAAGGATACAAGTTATGATGTACAAATATTTAATCAAGATAATTCCGTTTACGAAAGTTTATATACCAATTACGGAAATGGAAAGCTTAAAACGATAAAAAACCTCAATCTAAAAAAAGGTATTTATTATATTAAAATTCAAAGAAGCGATGGAGAATCGAAAAGCGTCCCTTATACGTTAAAAGTTGTACAAAGAGATACTACGCCACCCGCCACTCCATCAGTCAATAAAGTAACAACGAAATCTACAAAAGTGACAGGTAAAGCGGAAAAAGGTGCTACTGTTTATGTATATAGAGGCCAGACAAAACTTGGTCAAGCAACCGTATCAAGTTCTGGCACATATTCTGTGAAAATCCCAAAACAAAAGAAAGATACCAGCCTAAAAATTTATGCCAAGGATGTAGCCGGAAATAAAGGGAAGACGAAAACTGTAAAAGTGAAGTAATCCTAATAAGTCCCTGATAACAAGCACATCAAAAAAAACGGAGTCAGAAGTATTTCACTTCTTGACTGCCGTTTTTTTTTTTGATACCAATCAATACTTCCAGGGCCCTTATCTTCTTCTCTATATCATCAGTATCTCCTTGATGTCTTCTTCAGTAAGTGTAGAAGCTGACTGATTTCCTGAATCGATGATTTCCTCGATCAGATGCCTTTTTTTCTCCTGCAGTTCATTCATTTTTTCTTCAATCGTGCCGCGGGCCACAAGCTTGATGACCTGGACCACATTCTTCTGGCCCATGCGGTGTGCTCGGTCCGCCGCTTGTTCCTCGACGGCTGGGTTCCACCATAGATCATATAAAATCACGGTATCGGCACCCGTCAGATTGAGTCCCGTGCCGCCTGCCTTCAAGGAAATGAGAAAGACGTCACGGTCGCCCGCGTTGAACCGATTGCAAATTTCAACACGTTCTTTTGATGGGGTCTGTCCATCCAAGTAGAAAAAGGGTTGCCCCTGTATGGCCAAATCCTTGCCGATGATCTGAAGCATTTTCGTGAATTGAGAGAAAATCAGGACCCTTCTACCGGAAAGCCTTGATTCCTCCATAATCTTCATCAGCTGTTCGAATTTTGACGAACTCCCTTTATAGCCATCAACAAATAGAGCAGGGTGACAACAAATTTGCCGTAACCGGGTCAAACCGGCCAGTATCCTAATCCGGTTTTTCCGAAGCGTGTTTTTGTCCAAATGCTTCAACGTATCCTCACGCAGTTTCGCTAAGTAGGCCGCATACAGTCTCTTTTGGTCTGGAAGCAATTCCACCGATTCCAACGTCTCGATTTTTTCCGGAAGCTCCTCCAGCACATCTTCCTTCAACCGGCGTAACAAAAACGGCCGGATTCTGCGAGCAATCTGTTTTCGGGAAAGATGACTATATTCCTTCAAGCCCATGAAGAGCTCTGGAAAGACGACGTGAAAAATCGACCATAGTTCCTCCAAAGAGTTTTCTACTGGCGTACCAGTGAGAGCGAAACGGTGGTCCGCCTTGATTTTCTTCACGGAGCGTGCCGTTTGTGTCACAGGGTTCTTGAAAGCCTGGGCTTCATCGAAAAACACCGTGTGGAACTCCTGTTTTTCATACCAGAGAATATCTTTGCGCAATAACGGATAAGACGTGATTAGGGCATCCACCTCGCCCAGTTCCTTCTGCATCTTGGATCGCTCCTTTTGGCTGCCATCCATGACAACAGCTTGTATCTCCGGGGCGAATTTCATGAATTCACTCAGCCAGTTATACGTCAAAGAAGAAGGGCAAACGATGAGGACTGGAAGCTTCCTTTGTCGGATGGCGGATAATTCGGAAAGGATGAATGCGATGCTTTGCAACGTTTTACCCAATCCCATATCATCTGCCAGAATCCCTCCAAACCCGTATCCAGCAAGACTCTTCATCCACTTATAGCCGTTTCTTTGATAATCCCGCAGTATCGGCTGCAAACGCTCCGGCAGCTCGAACTCCAGATTGCTTGGGTTGCGGATATTCTCCAAGAACTGACGGAACGACTCCTCCATCCTGAATGTGCCATCAGCTGCGGAGTCAAGAAGCTGAAGTCCCTTCACGATTGGTACATTCAAGCCGCTTTCCAGATCTTCATGTTGAACCGGAAGGGCATTCAAGAACCGGTTAATTTCTTCGAATTCCCTTGTTTCCAATGAAAGTAACGAACCATTCCGAAGACGGTAATACTTCCGTTTTTCTTCGAGTGCTTCTAGGATCTCCCGTATCTGCTTGTCAGGGATCCCGTCCATTTCAAACTTGAATTCGAGCCAGTTGGTACGTTCTTTTTTAATTTTTATCCGCACCTGCGGAGGAGGATTCCCTCTGGCAATTCGACTTCTTACAGCAGTCGTCGCATAAAGTTGGACGAGCTTTTGCAGTTTTGGCACACTGTGGTACAAAAACTCGTATTCCAGTTCTTCATTATGTAAGAAGTAGCCACCCTCATTCTTGGCAAACTGACTTTCTTCCATCAACGTAAGAATAACCTTTTCCTTCTCCACATCCCTTATGAGCATGGAGACCGCTTTGTTTTCCCGGCTTTCCAAGGGATTCATCACAATATTGCCATAGTGGAACTCGAGCCCGGCAAGCAATTTGTTATTTACACGATCCAAGTATAACTTGGCAATCAGGGGAGTTTTCACAAACTGCTCGGTAATCGAATCCGAAATATGGACAATTCCTATTTTCTTCAACCCCGGGACCACTTTTTCAAGGAATACATCCAATTGGTCCCAGGCGATTGGAATTCGATTCGCCCCGGAAGTCTCCAGCATCGATTTCAATTCGATAAGGCGTTGGCAGTCTTCTTTTTTCAAAGAAAACAGCTTGCCATCAGCCAAAACGAAATCATAGGCATTCATCACGATTACCGAATCCATCCCCTTGATATTCAACTGGTAGCCCTTGCTTTCAGTTTTGGTAAAATCAAACTGGAGTGGCAGTAAGTCTTCCGATATTTGGAGTCCGTCCACGATTGTCCCGTCATGCCGTAGTTTCACCATGGGAGCTTGGATGAGGAGCGGAAAAAGCCTTTTCCAAGAAGAGGGCGGAAGAAGCAATAAGGAATGAATCTGTGTGTAGCCCGATTGACCGGAAGCATCCAGATAGACCTTTTCATCAGAAATGACCGTGATCATCTGCTGAATGACGGCATCATTTTCTTTTTGAAAGCAGTGCAGGCTTGGGTCATAATGAAAGGATAGGGAGACGGTGGAACGCCTTCTTTCCTTTATCCTCATCAGGAAATCCCTGATATTTGGCACATCGATCGTTCCAATCTTCATTTCAATCCCGAACATATACTGCCCTTTAGATACCATCACAGGTTTACATATAAATTCCGTATCAAGCACTTCCCTATTTTCAAAGTGAAGTTGATGTCCGCTTGAACGCACCGGCTGATGATTGAAAAGGTTCAGCAATCCATCCGTCAGCTCCTGGCTCGACTCGGACTGAATAGTCGGGACGGTCCCTTGGCGCTGATGATGGTATACCGCAAGTAAAACGGCCGCGATATGCTGACAATCCTTGGAGAAAGAGGCGAGTGTAGGGCAACTGCACTTCGTATGGAAGCCCCCGATTTTATCCACATCAATGGTGACGTGAAAATCCTCGACTCCTGAAACCGTCGCTTCGCAGCCACTAGGGCCATATGAGTCGAATAATACTTTATTAGCACGATAAAAAGCGTCCCCTCTTTTGAAGGAGACCGTACCGCACATATCTTTTATGATGTTCACGTTCAATTTGGTATTCATTGCCTTGCTCCTTCCTGAGGTCCTATACACTTTTGTGCGTGGTGAATGTATTCATATTCTTCAATCGTACCATAGTTCTCTTTTTTTGAGCGAACGATCTTACCTGTCACTGCCCACCAAGTCGTATGAAGAATTATCCCATTGTCCAACCCGATGATGCAAATAAGCTCAATTTCTCAAAAACTCCTTAATCGGACTTACTAGGTATGTATTCTCAGGAAGAAATTCGCTCAAAGCAAATGGTTATCCAAAATGGAGATAAATAAGTCCAAATGAAAAAAAAATCACCTTATCTTGAGATTTCAAGGTAAGGTGATTTTTTTCTTTTCATTGGTGGAATTCCTTTTCTAAAGAATGGATCGTATCCTTCTAGAGGGCCTAATTGATCACTAAATGGATTTCATTTCCCGATGGATCAGTAATGACATACCCTTCATCATTTTGTATGGTCTCTACTCCTATTTGTTTCAGCTGTCCGATCACTTTATTTCGCGCCTCTTCGTCTGCATAAACAAGAGTAAACCAGTTCAGCCCTACACTGTTTTTCTTAGGAGTAGGTACACCCACACCGTTCCATACATTTAACCCGATATGATGGTGATAATCCCCGGTTGATGTAAAGAGTGCCCCTTCGTAACGGGTCACGACCTTGAATCCAAGTCCCGATGTATAAAATTTCTCCGTGTCTTTTAGATTGGCTACATGCAGATGAATATGCCCCATCAATGTTCCGGCGGGCAAACCACTCCATGCGGCATCACTTTCTGCCAGAATACTATTACCGTCTAACGGGTCTGTCACCATTTTAACTTCCCCATTCGCCCATTCCCATTCGGACGATGGACGGTCATAATACACTTCAATCCCATTTCCATCCGGATCCGTAATGTATAGTGCTTCGCTCACAGCATGATCCGCCGCTCCGAAACGATATTGGGTGGTAAGCAAATGCCGTAAAAAGACCGCTAAGTCCGCACGTGTCGGCAGCAAAAGGGCAAAATGATACAACCCTGATGTCCGTCCTTCTTTTGGAATAACATCTTCCGGCTGCTCCAGTGTTAATAGAGGCGTTTTTCCGTCCGTCGTTAACACGGCTTTACGATTCGTCTTTTCCAATACTCGAAAACCGATTATTTCTTCATAAAATGCAATGGCATCCGCCAAATTCAGGACATTGATACTCACTTCCCCAACAAACGTTACTGGTTTTCTATGAAATTTACTCAATCGTTACACCCCCTTCTTTATTTTTAAAAAGTCTATAGCCAAGTGAGAAACGAGTGCGATTTGCAGAGGCGAGGCAAAGGGACATAGCCAACAACGCCAAATCAAACTCGTAACCAAAAAACTCATCAGGTAATTTTGCTGTGAAGATGGCCCCAACCATGATGACCGCAAATAAAATGGAAATAATTCGTGTGCCCATGCCTAGTATCACCGCAAGGCCACCAACTAATTCTATACTTGCGACCATATAAGCCATGAACCCTGGTATTCCGAGACCTTCGAAATAGCCTACCGTATTATCGATTCCACCTTGAAACTTTGAATATCCGTGAATGAAAAAAATCAGTCCTAAAATAATGCGTAAAAAAATCAAACCCAATTCGTTCCTAGTCAACTTCCATTCCCCCTATCTAGTTACTTTATGTAAGTAATTATATTTTAGTAACTTGTAATTGTCAAGGAGGTTTCTAGATTGATATGAAAGCACAAAGGTGATTCCAGTATATTTATTCAGATTTTCCCTTAGAATACGGCCGGTTACTGCTTATATGTATAAAATACCGTTGAATTAATAATGAAGGAATCTGCAACGGTCCTGCCTGCTTCTTCACATGAAACCGTCTGGAATTTCGTTGCATCAACTGGTTCATATAGCAATTGATGAATCCCATCAACAGAGCGGATAGCCACAAGTGCTTCCGGATTCGTTTCAAAAATCCTTCTTACTATCTCCTCTTTATTCGGTACGAGGCTGGCAATCCAAACGAGATCCAGTCCCTTATAATCATGCAGCGCTCCATCTTTCAAGATGTAGTCGGACGTTCCATCCCTATCCAGGTCTTGAATGAAACGTCGCCCATGTTCATGGGCCTGGACATCCAGGTCGAGGCACGTCATTTCAGCCCCCATTTCCTGTTTTAGCAACAAGGGGCTTAAAGGTAAAGGGCCTGTCCCTACAAATGCAAAGGAATTCACATCCCTCTTTATCCTTTTCAATTCTTCCATTTCCGTCTTGATTAGTTCTACATAGTTATCCCAATAGATGAAAGAACCAAAGTCATGTATCGATTGCACTTTATCCCTAAATGTTTGGGCATAGTACTCTTCCATCAAGCACTCCGCCAAAGACAGCTTTTGCAGCATGTCTTTTCGTATCTGCTTGATTCCCTCATCACCTAGAATTTCGTCAGCTTCCGATTGCTTCATCGGTTTAGATAAAGTGGAAACCAACTCGGATAAAACGCGGTTGATGGTCTCGTTACGGGGAGATAAATCTTCTTCCTCTACCAAAATTCGATAACTATCCTTATACATATGGATGATTTTTTCTTGTTTGTTAGCCCATTCTATTGTCTTCAAATTCAACACTCCTCTTAGGAAATAATTTTCGACTTAACTGTGGAATATAGAGAACCAAGAATACTGAACGTCCTAAACTAAATAGGATGAACGCCAGCCACACTCCATGGTTTTGAAATTCAGGAATCAACAAATATAAAGCCAGTAAAAAGACAAGTAAGGAGTACACCATGGAATTTCGGACCGGTCCTGCTTGAGTTGCCCCTGTAAAAACGCCATAAAACACGATGCCCACGCTTGCTGAAAGTGGAAATAAGAGCAACCATGGGCTGTAAATGGTAGCTAGGTCCACAACACTCGGTGTGCTCGTGAAAAAGGATATAATCCAACTATTCCCTACGAAATAACTGCCTGCAATTAGGAGGGAAGATAGAATTCCCCACTGCCATGACAATCTAATGGTCCGTTTAAATAAAGACCGATCATTCGAGCCAATTGCCTTTCCTGCAAGAATGCTTGAGGCGTTGGCCAATCCATCGAAAAAGTAAGCCATGATGTAATGGATTTGGATGAGAACGGCATTTGCCGCCAATACTTCCGTGCCATATGAAGCTCCTTTTGCCGTAAAGATATTGAACACCATTAAAAGACAGAGCGTCCGGATAAATAAATCGCGGTTCACCGCCATCATTTTTTTAAAGGATAACGGGTCAAACAGGTTTCTCCATGAAGGGATTTGGATACCTGGCAATGCTCTTACGATGAAGAATAGCCCGATGAAACAGGCTGTCACTTCGGATAATAGCGTTGCGATGGCCACTCCCGATACTCCCCATGCAAATACTGTGACGAACAACAGGTCGAGGACAATGTTCATGATGTTCATGAATACTTGCAGCATTAAAGAAACCTTGATTTTGGACATCCCCATCAGCCATCCCAGAATGACGTAATTCATCAAAGTAAATGGCATACCCCATATTCTGATGGTAAAATAATCAGAAGCGTATTGTCGCACGTCATCTCCCGGGCCGATTAAGGCTAACGAAGCCATTTCAATAGGTCCTTGAAGAAGAATGAAGAATAACCCCACAGCAATCGCGAGTAAAAATGGTCTTGTAAAAGCGAACATCCCTTGCTTTTCATCATTTGCTCCAAGTGCTTGTGCGGCAAATCCTGACGTACTGACACGCAAAAATCCAAATAACCAATACATGGTGTTGAAAATAATCGTGCCTACAGCCACACCGCCCAGGTAAGCAGGATTAGGTAAATGCCCCACGACAGCCGTATCCACCGCACCCAAAAGTGGTGTTGTGATTGTCGAAAGCGTCAGGGGAAGCGCTATTGCCAAATATGACCGATGGTTCAAAATAACCTCCTCCTCAATTTGTTAGTTCTTCATTAATCAAAATGATTACGATTTAAGCCTTAAAAAAATCACTCAAACACGGAAATCAAATCTTGTGTATAGGAGTGACGTGCCCGCGAGAAAAGTTGTTCTTTTTCAAATCTATCCACAATCGTGCCCTCTTTCATCACGAGGAGGGTTTGGCTCATTTCATGTACAGCCGCTAAATCATGGGAAATAAATAAGTAAGAAATTTCTAGTTTTCGCCGCAGTTCATCCAATAATCTTAGTACAGCCCTTTGAGATATGACATCAAGACTCGATGTCGGTTCATCCAATATGATGAGCGAAGGTTCTATGCTTATGGCGCGGGCGATGGTCACACGCTGTTTCTGTCCTCCACTCAGTTCATGCGGATAGCGTTCCGCCATTTCTTTGGTAAGTTCAACGGCCTCCAACAATTGAGCGACGAATGCCTTTTCACCCGTATACGGAAAATGGTTCATCTTCGCCTGACTGCCGTATTGTAAAAATGGATCGAGTAACGAATCTTTTATTCTCAGCTTTGGATTCAACGATGCCGTAGGGTTTTGTAAAACTGCCTGAATGTTTTTTCGATATGGTTTTAACTGGCGTTCATTTTTGTCATGCAGTGACACCCCATCGAAAACGACGCTTCCTGAATGGAAAGCTTCAATTTGCAAAAGGCAACGGGAAAGTGTACTCTTCCCACATCCACTTTCCCCGACGATTCCTAGGCATTCCTTTCTATCCAACGCAAAAGAGATGTTCTTCAGTACGTCCGTTCCGCCATTGAAGGTTTTGGTTAGGTGCTTCACTTCCAACAGACTCATCTCACCACCTCATACGTGATTGATTCATGCCTCGGTCTAAGAGGTGGAGATGACCGAATCAATTGATCCGTATAAGCATGCTTGGGGTGGCTCAACACTTGGTGCTTATCACCGGTTTCAATGATTTCCCCATCCTTCATGACGGCAATCCTGTCTGCATAGTTCCTTACATGGCGTAGATCATGGGTAATGAACAAGATGGCACACCCGGTTTCTTTTTGCAGCAGGGATAATACCTGTAAAACCTTGAAAGAGGATACACTGTCCAAGGCCGTCGTCGGTTCATCCGCTATCAAGATATCGGGTTTAAGTAGCAAGGCAAGCGAAATCGAGACCCGTTGGAGCTGCCCTCCACTAAGTTGAAAGGGATATCTATGATAGATTTCTTCGGAAAGCCCCACCGCTTTCAGTGCATGTACCGCTTGCTGCCGCCGAGCTTTTTTAGACAGCGACAGATGCGCCTTTTGATATTCTTCAAAATGTTTTCCTATCGTTAGAAACGGAGTGAATGAACCTTGGTAATCTTGAAAAATATAAGCTATACTTTTTCCCCGGAGCTTACGCATTTGAGAATGTGATAGTGTCAATAGATTGTCCCCTCTGTAACTGATCACCCCTGTTGCCTGAAGATTAGGAGCCAATAATTGCCCGATGGCCATGGCCGTCAAGCTTTTGCCGCTCCCACTTTGCCCAACAAGTGCGAGCCATTCCCCCTCACGGATATCCAAGAAAATATCCTTAACGATTCTATTTTCCTTAGAACTAACCGAAAGATTTTCCATCTTTACAATGCTCATGACCCCACCTCCTTTTTCACATCAAATCTATCACGCAAATAATCTCCGAGTAGATTGGAAAGTAGGACAACCCCTGCAATCGCGATTCCCGGATAGATCATCAGCCATTGGTTGTTCTGAAAATAGGGACGGGCATCATTTAGCATCGCCCCCCATTCCGGTGCGGGAGGCTGTGCGCCAAGGCCGATATAGGAAAGTGAGGAAATAAGCAAGATGATTTTCCCCAGATCGAGGCTTGCAAGTACAAGTACATGGCCAATCAAGTGCGGCAACAGGTGTTTTCGCAAAATACGGAGTGAACTCAACCCATTTATTTTCGCTATCGTGACATAATCCTTTTGGCGTTCAGCAATGACTGTACTACGCACTAGCCGGGCATAATTCACCCATTTCACGACGACAATCGCAAGGAGCAAGTTCCCGATTCCCGGACCTAATATTCCACTCAGGACAATGGCCACGATTGTATCCGGAAACGAAAGAAAAGCGTCAGCAATCCTCATGAAGACTCGATCCACCAGCCCTCCCTTGAATCCGGCAATCATACCAAACGGCACACCGACCCCCACGATTGCCAAAAGGGCAAGTACCCCATAACCGACCGTCAACTTCGCACCAAGTAACAGGCGCGTTAACACGTCACGTCCTAGATGGTCCGTCCCAAGCGGATGTTCCAGGCTTGAAGGCCCTAGTCTCTCTTCCAAATTGACGAGTGCTGGATCATGCTTCAAGTAGTGAAAGACATACACATACATGCCAACAGCCAGCAACGAAATCACTGTGGTGGTTAGAACGGCCGCTTTCTTTTTTCGCTTGATTTGGTGTCCACATACTGCTTCCATCACAATCCGTCCTTTTCCTTTAATCTAAGTTCCGGGTTTACATATCGGTATGACACATCTACAGCGCTATTTACGATAAACACCAGAATGGCCATGATCACCATATATCCTTGGATGACCGGGTAATCACGCGAACGAATGGAATCAACGACCATCTTGCCCATACCAGGATAAGCAAAAATCACTTCGATCACGACGACGCCGCCTATCAAGCTGCCAAGACTTACACCAAAAACCGTGATGACCGGTGGTAGGCTATAGCGAAAAGCATGGGAGAAGAATATTCTTGTTTCTGATATCCCCCTAGACCTGGCTGCTCTAATAAATTCGTGGCTGAGCGAGTCTATTAAACTTGAACGGATCAAACGGACATATGCACTTGATATCGCAAGACCCAACGTAACGGAAGGAAGGACCATGGATTGAATCCCGTCCCTTCCCATCGTGGGGAACAAACCCCATCGCACCGCCAATAAGTCAATTAAAAGCAAGCCCAGCCAAAAACTCGGAATGGCGGCCCCCACCATCGAGAAAGCCCGGCTAAATTGATCGATCCAACTTTCCCGGTACAATGCGGCGAGCGAGCCAAGAGGGAGGGCAACACTAACCATCACAAGCAAGGCTCCAATCGACAACTCCAGCGTCGCGGGCATGCCGCTTATGATCATGGTCATCACAGGCTGTTTCGTGATATACGATTGACCGAAATCCATCCGGATGAAATCCATGAACCAGTGACCATATTGCACAAGCAAAGGATCATTAAACCCCATTTCTTCACGGAGCTCATCGACTTGGTCGCTTGTTATGGATACATCATCCACTTGAAGAATCGTTAGCACCGGATCCCCTGGGGCGAGACGCACGAAGAGAAAACTGACAAACGTGATGGCGAGAATAAACAAGGTCACTTCTAGAAATCGCCGTCCGAAAATGCGGAACATTTACAGCACATCCAGTTCATTCGTCAACATGTAATACTCACTCCGCGACGTGACCCAGTTCTTCACTTTATCGGAGTCATAGGCGACAAGTGTATTCGGATGTAAAATAAAAGAATTATACACCTGTTCATCCACATACATCGCAATGCCCTCTGCTAATTCCGAACGCTTGTCCTGGTCAACCGTTACGTTTAACGTATCGATCAGTGTCGTCAAATGATCGTCAATCACACCACTGAAATTCAAGGCACCTTTTGGATGGTATGTCGCATTCAAGTAATATCCTGCATCTCCGCGCGGTGCGGTTAAATTACTGTACGTCGCTAAATCCCAATCTCGATTCGCAGCCATGTATTCTTCCGGTATATCGATTTGTTTAATCTCCACATCAATTCCTAATCTGCCAGCATCCGACTGAAAAACTTGGGCGATTAACGGTAAATCGGCCCGCGAGCTGTAGGTCAACAACGATAATTTTAGCGGTTTCCCGTTTCTTTTCAGGACTCCACCCACTTTCCTATATCCCGCTTTTTCCAGATACATTCGAGCCGCTTCCATGCCACTTTCCTTCTTGGGGTAATCTGGCGCAAAAGAAAAACTGGAGGGGAATGGCCCTTTTGCCACCTCAGCATGCCCTTGTAATATCGTATCGACGATCGATGGACGGTCGATCACCGCATCGATTGCCTTCCGCACATGGATATCTTGCAAAGCCTTCTTTTCCAAGTTCATCGTTATTTGATGGACACGGAACGTGGGAGTGGAATCCACCTTGATGGTATCCATTGCTTCCAGATCAGCGAGACTTTCCACCTCCGGACGAAAGACGATATCTGCATCACCCGATTTCAGTGCAAGAGAGCGTGCATTGGCATCTTCATTGAAAGAAAACCTGGCTGTCTCCAATTTTGCGGCCCCATCCCAGTAAGAATCATATCTGACCAAATCGACCCTAGTACCCGGCATGAAATTCGCCACGGCAAACGGCCCTGTCCCAATCGGTTTGTTCCTATAATCACGTTCTTTTACGTCAATGATCGACGTATTCGGATGGACCAACTCAGAGGGGAATTCCGGGAAAGGCATCTCCGTTCTGATGATCAGGAGATTTCCCTTCGCTTCAATTGATTCAATGCGCAAAGCATTCTTAACGGCCAGGCTATCTTTCATCGCCCTCTCCAAAGATGCCTTCACCGCCTTTCCGTCCATCGGCTTCCCATTTTGAAAGGTCACCCCCTCCTTCAGGCTAATTTCCCACACTTGCCCATCCTGACTCTTCCAACTCTTTGCAAGCCACGGCTCAATAGATAAATCCTCGTCATTAAGATGAACCAACGTTTCCGTGATCCCTGCACGAAGCGATACATAACTTGTATCGACATGTGGATCCAATGAATTCGTCGAAAAGTTAAATAAGACATTCACTTCTTTTTCCCCTTCCTTTGCAGACTCAGAAGCACAAGCCGCCAAAAGGAAAAACATGAAAAGGAATAGTGGCAATGCCCGGTATGTATGTAACATATAAACCTCCATTTTTAATTTTTTTATGTATCACCCACGAATATCAATTCTCCACCTGCCTTTCCTCTTCCTTAGTCCATTAATAAATCAAAATGATTACGATTTAAATCATAAACCGTAATCATTACTGTTTGCAAGAGTTTTTTATATCATTCTTCTTTCCCGTTCTAAATAAGGAAAAAAGCACCATGGTTTTACCCCTGGTACTTTTGGAGAGATTGGTAGGATTTAAAAGCGACTGAGTTTAATTGTAGGTCACGATGAATATGGAAGCTCCTCAATCCGGTAAGCAGCAAAAAAGGACCAGACACCCCTAGGCATCCAGTCCCGCTCCTAACATCATTAGTCTATACTTGTCGTTAAAGTTTTCCCTTCCGTGCCGTCGCGGAGCTCATGATATAGTAGCCGATAATCAACACTAAAATCGATAACGTATAAAGAAGGGTATGTACCGGATTTTCATGGTAGACAATGATGAGCCGGATCATGGCCGTTATGCCAATATAGAGAAAATATCGTATAGGAAAATGATAATCCTCTTTGAAATATTTCACGATCATCGCGATGAATTCAAAATACAAAAAGAACATCAAAATGCGTTCCAAGAGTTCGAATTCTATCCGTATTTCCGGATCATAAAGCGCCATCTTTATGAAATAGAAGATTTCCTTAGCAAGTAACACGCATAAAGATAAAGCCAATAAGATCAAGGCCGTATTCAAGGCTAGTTGAAGAACTTCCGCTATTTTAATGTCCTTCCATTTGTTTTGTTTACTGTGACCCAATGTGTCTTCCCCCTGAATATCAAAGTTTCTTTGTGTCTCTATACTACCATTTGTTTTTTAAGTGTATGTAAATTTTCATTGAACTGTTGGTTACAGTACACTTTCTTGTATACTAAAAAGAGAAGAAATCTCTAAAAAAAAGGAGGAGGAATATGAAAGAAACCATTAATTGGGCGGTTTTAGCATACGACAAATGGCATCTATACATAGCGAAAACGAAGAAAGGCCTCTGTTATGTCGGTTCACCTGGTCAGTCTTATGAAGATTTGGAAAAGTGGATACAAAAACGGTTTCCTCAGTCGATTCTTTTGGAGAGTGAAGAAGCGTTACATCCTTATCTTACTGAACTATATGAGTATTTCGAGGGAACACGACGGACTTTTTCATTACCTGTGGATGTGAGGGGAACCGCTTTTCAAGTAGCCATTTGGGAAGCATTGAACCAGATTCCATACGGGAAAACCACTTCTTACTCCGAAATTGCGAGGATGATTCAAAGACCCACCGCTGTTCGTGCGGTCGGAACGGCCATCGGGGCCAACCCCGTGCTGATCACCGTTCCATGTCATCGGGTCATCGGAAAAAATGGGGCAATCACCGGATACCGGGGCGGATTGGAAATGAAGGAATTCTTACTGCAATTAGAGACGCAAAACGGGGACTGACTACCGCGGAGGACTTATATAAGCTCGTTTTTTTCTATCAAAGGAGCGAGTTTATCTTCTTAAAATGGAAAGATATCTTCCCAAAGGGGATTTGTTTCGTCGAAAAACCTCCATATATCGATTTTTCGACAAAAACCATCAAATCCCTGACTTTTTTCTTATTTTAATTCACGTTTAATCGACTGGATCAAGCCTTCGTAATAGGAAGTTTCGTGCGGAACGAATCGATCCCTGCCTACATATCGATCGACGGTAACGCGCTGACCCAGATCATTCATTTCGAATCCCTGAATATGTATCTCTTCTATAGGACCGAACCATAGCTTTTCGAAATCCTCCAGTTTAACCTTCACGATTCCCGACACTTCTTCCTTTTGCAAGGTGAAATCACTCAGCGGATTCGTGCTCTTATATATAAATAGATGGACCAGTTCTTTATCGATGAAATTCTCCATCATCGCACAGTCTTCCATCACCCCTACTGACACCAACTCATCAAAAGATAACGCGATGCCTAACTCTTCTTTAATTTCTCTTACACCATCTTCCACCGTTTCGTGAGCCAGTAAATGACCCGCAGCCGTGATGTCCAACAAATCCGGATAATCCTTTTTCATAGAACAGCGATGTTGGAGATAGAGATAATCCACTTCATCTTCCCGACTGACGAACCAGCAATGGAACACCTCATGCCAATGTCCGAGCCTATGCACTTCTTCCCTCGTTGCTTCACCGATATGGGTTCGGTCTTCATTGAATATTTTCAACATTTCAGTTTCGATGATTCTCACCTTCCCGTTTCTTTCTCCAATTCTTTGGATGGAGGTAACTTTTATATCTCGCTGCCACTTCTTTTCCAACCAAAATGGCTCCTACCCAAAACATGATTTCGGCGATGATGATGGCTCCACCAATGATCATCGCCTTTATGTTTGTCGAAAAAGGCGTAAATGGCGCCACAACCGGAATGAGCCAAGTGAGCAGAGATAGCATCAGAAGGACCATCCCTATTTTATAATACTTCTTTTTTCTTTCTTTTTTTACGATGACAACTTCTTTCTCCATAAAAGTGGGCCTCCTCTCTTCCATTTGTTAAGGTGATGGAAACTCTTCCTTGTATATGACCATCGCACTAAAAAAAAATACCGGACTACCAAACTTAATATCCACAACATTAATGGATGGGACCGCCGCTAAGAATTCATTCACTTTTTTATCCATTCCTTTTTCCGTCCAGCCATAAAACGTCTTGATTTTCATCCTATCCGCCTCCTAAAGAAGTGATTTTATTACGTATACGATTGAAACGTCATTCCGTTCCATAAAACATGGAAAAATCCAGAATACGAAAAAGGACTGTCTATTCGACAGTCCCGGTTTATCTTAGGCTTTATACCGCTTCATCGGTAACGACATCAAGGCTTGTCCCGTCGCGGCATCGGTCAGCCTGTCTTCTAAAGTGAAAGATTCGACTGGTTCGATGCGGGCGTATTTCTTCACGAATGTGGTGAGGGCAATTTTGGCTTCAAGTCGGGCGAGCGGTGCCCCTAAACAGAAATGCACGCCATTCCCAAACGTTAAATGTTTCTTATTATTAGGTCGGTGGATGTTTACCGTGAAAGGATCTTCAAACATGGCTTCATCCAAGTTCGCCGCACTCATCCAAACGATCACGACGTCACCTTTCTTAAGTTCCACGCCCAATAGATTATTATCTTCTTTGACCGTGCGATCCAATTTGACTAAATTGAACCGGTACCGTAGCATTTCTTCGACCGCTTGTGGTACCAATTCCGGGTTTTGGTGCAGTTCTTCATAAACGGTAGGGTCATCATACAAAAGCGAATAAAACGAGTTGGCCAGCAAGTGGCTGGTCGTTTCCACTCCTGCTCCCAATATCAGCATCGTCGTCCGTACCACTTCATCATCTGTGAACGTTTCTCCATCCACTTCCGCCTTCAATAAATCGGAAATGATATCATCTGCTGGATTCAAGCGCTTTTCCAAAACGATAGGATAAATATATTCATAGTATTCCTTTGCGGCTATTTGCTTCTTTTTATTAACTTCTTCCTCTTTTTCCTTTTCAAAAGGAAGGAATAAGATATCGACCCATTTTTTGAAGAGCAATCGATCTTTAGAAGGCACCCCCAGCAAGTCAGACATAATAATGATAGGAAGGGGGCTTGTCAATGAATGGACAATATCCATTTCGGAGTCCCCTATGTCCTCGATCAGTTCATTCACGATCTCTTGAATGCGAGGCTCCCAGTTTTGTAGGCTCCTGGGCGTGAAGGCAGCCGCTAAAAGCGAACGATGTTTTCTGTGTGAGGGTGGATCCACCCCAATCAAGTTAATCTTGTCAGGGATGGCCCCTTCTTTACTATCTGCACCAACTGAAATCGTGGTCCGTTTTCGTACGCTCGAAAAGTGCTTGTAATCGCTGAGTACAAGTTTAACATGGTCATATTTAAAAGCATTCCACGTATCCGTTCCCTCGTGATAGATCACAGAATCATTTTCTAGCATCTTTTTGCACCAATCGTACGGGCTGAATTCCTCTGTACGTGTCTTAAACTGTGGGATTTCTTTTACGGCAATAACTTCAGTCATGATATCGACCCCTATCTTTTCAAAATTCCTACTAGAATCGTCATGTTCCACTATGTAATTTCTAAATTTACCTTTAATAGTAAACTACACCATTATAAGATAAATACCCAAGAGTAACCATGAACCTTCCATCCCACCACTTTTTACCCACCCATTCTATAATTTTATGAAGTTCCTTACATAAAAAAAACCGGCAGCAATTATGCTACCGGCTAAAAATTCATTCCACTATTTCACTTTCAACCTGAGAGGCTATCCATTCGTTATAAAAGGCCGCCATCGTTGTCCCAATATAAGGAACCAACCATAAGAATCCAATTCCTATCGTGAATAAACAAAGAATTCCCCACCCTATAAAGCTTAAGCACATGAGAAAGTATTTCCATTTAAGGCCGTTCATCCTTCTTCGGCTCTCCGTAATCGCTTCAAGCGTCGTTAAGTGCGGATGATCTTTTAATAAGAAAAACACTTGGGAATACGCCAAAGCTTTGATAATCCCGGGTATGAGTAGTAATAAAGACCACAAAAAGACGAATATTCCTTGCACAATGGATACAATGATCACTTTTGAAAACATTTTCCCATCCTTATAAATCGAAAATGTTTTCTCGAACGATGTACTTTCCATTCTTACCAGGTCAAGATAAAACCAGTAAATACCTATCGAGAACGGTATTATTAAAATCGATATAAGCATATCCATTGCAGACGCCCATATCGGCGTCACTTCCTGGTTTGACCATTCTGCCCACCCTCCACTTAACATGATTTCTAATGTGGTGGGTATGACAATGCTAACCAAGAACATGATTAACGAAAGTGCTAATGCCGTTCCCCAGTTCCCTTTCAATGAAAGCCTTGCTTCTCTTTTTAATTCTGATATTTTCATAGTTGAATGACACTCCTTCTTAATACTTAGTACTGTTACATGAATATGTAAGATGTCCCAATAAAATTCATAAAACATACTGAGGTTACTTTATTTGGGTTATTATTTTATTCTACCATAATTGTTCTTAGATGAGATTTAATCCCCAAGAGTATATATAGGTATATCGTTTCATTTATTTGAAGCCTTCTTTTTGAGTCCTACGCTTCAAAAGGAATTTTTTTACATGTGGTGGTATTATGGAGGAAGCACCAGGCAGGAAGTCCGAGGAACGGGCAACAGCTAGACTACTAAACAATAGAAATGGGGAAGTCGATTGGAACATGGCACGCAGAAAATCTTCTCACCACCAAAACACATCGTCTCAGCAGCAACGATTGTAATCAATGAGCAAGGGGAAATTCTATTAATCAAGGGGCCCATGCGAGGTTGGGAAATGCCTGGGGGACAAGTTGAAGAAGGCGAGTCCTTGAAAGAAGCCGCCATAAGAGAAACGAAAGAGGAAACAGGTATGGATATAGAGGTTTTGAAATTTTGTGGGATCTTTCAAAATGTTGAAGAGTCCATCTGTAATACACTATTTTTAGCTAAACCAGTTGGAGGAACAGTAACAACGTCACCAGAGAGTTTGGAAGTGGGGTATTATCCCATTGAGCAGGCTTTGGAAATGGTGACTTTCAGGAATTTCAGTCAGAAAATTGAATGCTGTTTGGATGAAAGCACCCATCCATTCTATATAGAATTTTAGGATACCTCTCGCCTAATAACAAGGGGCTTCCAGAGAGGAAGCCCCAGATATAGAGCACTGTACAAGCGCCTTCTCTTGCTTTTGAACATCACCCTGCTATTTCTTTTGAAAGACCCTCTTACCGGCCATATACGCTTCTTCAACCTGCACTTCCCCTATTTCTTCCGGTTTGATGGTCAAAATGTCCCTATCCAGGACAATAAAGTCGGCATGAAAGCCCGGTGCAAGCTGGCCAACATCCGGGATGCGCGTGACTTCCTGTGCCGCTTTTGTATAAAGCATGATGGCCGTTTCAATGTCTATGCGTTGTTCCTGCCCTGTATCCGTTCCATCATAGGCCTTACGTGTGACGGCTGCCATCATCCCGACAAATGGGTTGACCGGATCTGCCCACGCCGTTGCAGGTGCATCAGATGAGAAGGCCACCATGATACCCGCATCTAACATGGAACGAATTGGATACGTTTGCTTCGTACGCTCCGCCCCAAGGTTAGTAAGGTACGATTCAATTTCAGCGTAGAGAAAGATCGGTTGTGGGACGAATGCGATTCCCATTTCACTCGCTTGTTGAAGGGCCTTCCTAGAAGGCATGGCCGCATGCTCTATCCTGATGGAAGGGCCATCTTCCATCCAGCCCTTCTTGCCATGAAAGGTATCAATGATTAAATCGATCGCCTGCTCACCCATGGCATGTATGACCAATTGGATACGATTCTCCTCGGCTGCTTGACCGGCAAGTAGCAACTCCTCCTTAGTGGTCATCGGGATGCCATAGTTCTCGCCTTCCCCTAAAAATGGCGGATTGACCCAGGCCGTTTGGCCAGAAACGCTTCCATCGGCGAATAACTTGATTCCTCCAATATGATTGTCCTGGTCTCTATTCGTTTTGTTCTTGGCTAAAATCGGATCGTCCTTAATGGTTTCCCATATGTAATACAGGACTGTACGCTGCTTCATGCCCTTTTCCGTAGCAGCACGATACATGTCTAAATAATCCGCAGGTTTAGGCTTTGCCATCAAATCCGTAATGGCCGTAATGCCGTGCGATAGCAATTTTGGGCTTAATTCCACAAGTCCTTCTATTTCTTCCTCAACAGTTTGTACGGGCATTACTTGTTGGACTAAATCTTTTGCGTTTTCACGTAAAACGCCCGTCGGTTCACCGTACGGATCTCTATCAATTTTTCCACCCACTGGGTCTGGTGTATCTTTGGTGATGCCGGCGAGTTCCAGTGCCTTACTGTTGACCACAACCATGTGAGTGCATGTGCGCGTGATGATAACGGGAACCTTCGTCGTGGCTTGATCTAAATCCCAGCGTGAAGGCGAACGACGCTCTTTTAATTTCCCCTCATCATATCCCCATCCTTCTATCCAACCCCCGGAATCTTGTGATTCGCTTGCCTTACGAACTTCGTCAATTAAATCTTCCAGTGATTCGACAACAGGCGGCATACAGGAAATTTGCTTGGAAGACCCGGCTAGATACAATGGATGCAAGTGTGCATCGATGAGCCCCGGCAACACCCGGCGTCCTTGAAGGTTCATGCGCTCTCCAGTCATCCCTTTGGTTTCTTCTTCTTCCCCAATCCAGTGTATGCGCCCATCACGAATGGCCATAGCACTTGCATAAGGTTGTGTTGGATTGGCTGTGAATATTTTTCCGTTCACATAAATGATGTCATGATTCATTCTTTCTCCTCCCCCCTATATGAACACATTTCATTTGTACCGCTTTGATTTTGGATTTCCTTTATCCTTGCAGACGAAAAAGAGCATTCCAAAATGGATAAGCCTACGCTTTTTTTTGGAATACCCTTTTTTCATGACTCAGAATCAGTAAGCGACATTAAGCTAAAACTTTTTTAATACGGGCAATAGCCCAATCTAGTTCTTCCTTCGTAATCACAAGTGGCGGAGCAAAGCGGATCACGGTATCATGCGTTTCCTTACACAGTAAGTTTTCTTCTTTTAATTTTTCACAATAAGGCCTTGCCTCCACCGTTAACTCCACTCCGATAAATAAGCCTTTTCCCCGTATATCTTTAATCTTTGGATTATTGATTTCATTCAAGCTTTCTTTAAAGTATTCGCCTAATTCCAACGAGCGTTCCGCAAGTTTCTCTTCTTCAAGAATCTCTAAGGAAGCGATGGAAACCGCACAAGCCAATGGATTGCCCCCAAATGTAGAACCATGTGAACCAGGATTGAAGACGCCTAGGATGTCACGATTGGCCGCCACGCAAGAGATTGGGAAAACCCCACCACCAAGTGCCTTGCCTAAAATGTACATATCAGGAACAACATGATCCCAATCGGAGGCGAATGTTTTACCTGACCGGCCAAGGCCCGACTGAATTTCGTCCGAAACGAACAATACATTATTTTCTTTACACAGTTCAAATGCCGCTTTCAGGAAACCGGCTGGTGGAATGATGATGCCCGCTTCCCCTTGGATCGGTTCAATCAGGAATCCAGCCGTTTGCGGTGTGATGGCCGCTTTCAATGCCTCAAGGTCACCATAGGGAATCAACTTGATTCCTGGCAACATCGGCCCGAATCCCCTTCTATATTCATCATCGGAAGATAAAGAAACGGCTGTCATCGTCCGGCCATGGAAGTTGCCGATACAAGCGATAATTTCCGCTTGGTCTTCAGCGATTCCTTTTACATCATAGCCCCAGCGTCTAACAGCCTTGATGGCCGTTTCAACTGCTTCAGCCCCCGTGTTCATCGGAAGGGCCATGTCTTTTTGGGTAAGATGGGCCACCTTTTCGTACCACGGACCCAATTGATCACTATGAAACGCTCGGGACGTTAACGTTACACGATCCGCTTGGTCTTTTAGCGCTTGAATGATTTTTGGGTGCCGATGACCTTGGTTCACGGCTGAATAGGCACTAAGCATATCCATATACTTGTTTCCTTCTGGATCTTCTACCCATACTCCTTCTGCCTTTGATATGACGATGGGAAGTGGATGATAATTGTTTGCCCCATATTGTTCAGTTTGTTCAATAACCTTTTCCGTCACAGTTTTCATATAAATTCCCCCCTATGATTTAAGCGTTTCCGCTATGATTTACGTTGTAGATGAAGATGTAGCATATTTCAGGATTGAAAAATCAGTTCAGGTCCCCCTATCTATCAACCAGCAAGTTCCATGCCAAAAATAAATGCCTCTATCAAAAACACCCTAACTCAAAGAAAAAATATATTTCAGGAAAGGGGTTTCACCCATTTTTTTCATAAAATCCGCAAAAATATTTGGCACCTTTCCGCCATGCATTCTTGCAGTGCAAATAATAATTGCACCAATATTGGATTTACTTTACAATTAGCTTCAACAAAAGGAAAAACCTGGAGGTGCCTCATGGATTTAAACCAGATGATGAGAATAGAAGGTTTTCAAACGATTCTCCATTCACTTGTGGATGTGATTGATATAGGCATACATATTATAGATAGGAACGGCTTGACGGTCATCTATAACAAAAAGATGGCGGAGATTGAGGGAATGGATTCAAAAGATGTATTAGGAGAGAAGATTCACGACATCTTTAAGTTCAAAGAAGAAACGGAAAGTACACTGGTCAGGGCCCTTCACTCCGGCCATGCAACCGAAAACTCGAAACAGACTTACTTCAATAGCCTGGGGCAGGAAATCTCGACCATCAATAATACCTATCCGATATTCGACACCAGTCAAAATATCATCGGGGCCATCGAAGTAGCCAAGGATATTACCAACCTGGAACGAATCATCAAGGATAATATATTAAATAAGGGCGACACCAAATATACCTTTGACTGTATCCTAGGTGTCAGTGCGAATTTCTTGGAGGTCATCGAGATGAGCAAGCGTTCGACAAGAACCTCTTCCACCATCCTCATCGTTGGGGAAACCGGAACGGGAAAGGAACTTTTTGCACAAAGCATCCATAATGGAAGCAGTCGCTCCAAACACCCGTTCATCAGCCAGAACTGTGCAGCACTTCCTGATAGTTTAATAGAGGGAATCCTTTTCGGAACGAAGAAAGGTGCCTTCACCGGCTCCGTCGAACGACCGGGATTGTTCGAACAAGCGGAAGGCGGCACCCTCCTTCTAGATGAGATCAATTCCCTGAACCCCAATTTACAGGCAAAATTATTGCGGGCCCTTCAAGAAAGGAAGATTCGTCGCGTAGGTGATACGAAAGATAAGAATATCGACGTCCGCGTCATCGCAACCATCAATGAAGATCCGATTGACGCCATATCAAACGGCCATTTACGTAAGGATCTTTATTACCGCTTAAGCGTTGTGTCTTTATTCATACCCCCGCTTCGGGAACGGAAAGAGGATATTCCATTGCTCGCCCAATCGTTCATTAATAAATTCAATGCGCTTTTCGAATTGGACATCGAAGGAATCAGTGAAGAAGTCTACGAACTTTTTTATGATTATGACTGGCATGGAAACGTGAGGGAACTTGAACATATCATCGAAGGGGCCATGAATTTGCTAGAGCCTGGCGATAAGAACATAGAAATCTCGCACCTTCCCACTCTCTTCAAAAAGAAAGCGAATAGGGAAGAAGCGGAACCAAAAAGCATTGTGGATCCCATCCCTCCCGTGGGAACGCTCCCTCTTGAAGATTATATTGCGCATACAGAAAAGCTCTATTTGGAAAAGGTATTAAAAGAACATGACCAGAACATCTCACAAGCCGCGAAAGCCTTGAATATTAGCCGGCAAAGCCTACAATACCGCTTAAAAAAGTATCAAGCCAAAAATCCCCTCACTTAGAAAGTGGGGGATTTCCCTTCTTTATAGGAAAGTAGGAACCTGTCTTTTTATAGCGTCTCCAGCATATGAACACATAGATCATGGCCACCGTAATAAAACAGACAAGATAATACATCAACATCTCATTCGTCATCATAATTTGAAAAACGTCTTCCCAGCTCATTTGAAGATATATTTTGTATGGATTCTCTTCACTGTAAGAAATCGGGACCGGCTGATCTTTATAAGCATGGTAGGTATGGCTTGTGACTTCTTTCGTCACGTACACGGTCTCGCTCGCTTGATTCTCAAAGCTGAGTGCCAAAAAATAATCACTATCTGCATAACGGCCTACATCCAGGTCGGCAAAGTGATCGGTCACAACGGCTGTAGTTTCGATTCGGTCCTCATCCGTATATTTATCATAGGCGTTCATCGCCATTTGACCCATATGATAGAACCCGAATGATAGACCTAAAAGCATGCCCCCGTAAAACAAACCATATAAAAGGACGCCTAATAAAGAATTGAACAGTCTTTTTTGCTCCATCCGATGAAAAAAGGTTACCACAAACTTAACTTTACTCAACCAATACGAGATATAACCAAAGATATAAATGCTGACGAAAGCCAGGCCAATATAATAGGAAGAATACTCCCCCTTTAAATCCTCTTGATTATGAAAAGTACCATCGATTTTGAATCCGCTAACCGTATCTCCGATTTCGAGTTTGTCAAATTCCTCTTTCTCCACATACGCCCTCTGTCCAATATCCAAATTCCAAGCAACCTTACCTGTGAGTTTTTCATTGAGTAAAACCATGTAATACGTTTTTCCATACAATAGGTCCTGTGCCGCCGTTTTTTCATAAACCACGGCCGTCATCGGTTCGCTTTCATCCTCTCGCTTCAGCTCTTTATATTCTTGGAAATTCTCAACGGTTTTGAATAGCACGAAAACAAATACCCCAAAAGCAAAGAGCATCCATCCTATCCGCTTCAGATCATAGTTATATCTCATAAATGAACCCCTTTTTCATTCGTTTACCTATCCTTACGGGTGGAGGGAATGTTTTTTCTTTAGATTTGGAATCAAAATAGGTTTCCCTTCATATTTATCTACAAACAACATGATTACCAACATCTATTCTATTCGGCAAAAATCTGTTATCTCCTATTTGGGACTGACTCTTTTCAGATTCTTAAATTTGACCCATGAGCATGATATCCTCTATACTTACTGTAATGTAACTAAATAAATGAATTCTTCTGTTAAGGGGAGTAGCTATACAGTAAAGTCGTCAGTACAGGATGTCCATCCTCGGCTTTATTGGCAACTAATTTACAGTTGTTTGCAAGACCTTGCCGATTTTTTGGTGAGGTCTTTTTCGTATCTAAGACGGTATAACCAAGATAATCGGTTATACCGTCTTTTTTTGTATCATCAATCTTTTGGAGAGGTGTGAAGGAGTTGTCACAATATTATAGGTTGGCTCAAAGTGTGAAAATCGCGAACGATAAAAACCATACATTGATTGAGGCCGATGATTCATTGTCGCTAATCGGCAAAGGACGAAGCGCATATGTATTTAGAATCCAAGATACCGACCTAGCCTTGAAAGTATTTTTCCCGGCTCATACCCACACGGCTAAAATAGAAGCGGATATTTACCGGGCCGTTCAGCATATCGAGTACTACCCGACCCTATTCGATGCAGGGGAGCGTTACCTCGTGATTGATTACATCGAGGGTCACACGCTTTTTGAACATTTGACGATGGGCATCCCGGTAACGGAAGAAAAGGTGAAGGAAATCGATCATGCCCTGAACTTGGCCAGAAAGGTAGGCTTGAATCCATCCGATATCCATTTACGGAACATCTTGATAACGTCCGATAAGAAAGTGAAGATTATCGATCTTGCGCGGTTCCGACAGACAAAATCCTGCAAGCAATGGCATGATTTAAAACGCGTATTCCACCTTTTCTATAGGAGGCCCTACTTTCCCAAGAAAATCCCTACCTTTATTCTCAATTCCATTGCGGCCATCTATAAGAAAAGGTTCTTGCCCATTTAATAAACCATACAGGAGGAAAAACATGAAAAAAATACTTATGCTATGTACATCACTTATCTTATTAACCGGCTGCTCGCTTCTAGGGGAAGTCAATTCATCATTAGACTATGCCGATACCGCAACAAGCTATGTCGGTACCGTAAAAGAGTTTGCCAATGAAGTGCCCGCCCTCTCTAAGGATGCTGTCACCGACAAGGAGGCAATGAAGACACTTGAGAATGAACTGCAAACGATGAAAACGGAAATCGAAGAATTCAATGAAACCGAACCGCCCCAAATCGCTGATGGCATTCACGATAAAATCGTCAGTTCCAACCAACAGCTTCAAGACGGAATCGATTTATATCTAAAAAATATGGAAGATGGGACATTGGATCCTGCGGTCCTTGAAGATTCGGAAATCATGAAGACGATTGATAACATTACAAGCCTGACCAACCAAATTGAAAAATTAGGGAACTAAATACCTGAATACTCCTTTTAACCGAGGAGTATTTTTTACATTCGGGATGATTGCCCCTTTGAAGTGCTGACTTCCTAAAAAAGAATTTCACCTCCAACCCCCTCCATTTCTACCCTTCAAAAAAAATATCTTTAAATCATACTATTTATCGCTGGTAAAATAGTAATAAATGATGTATCATACTCTAGTATTTATTATTCAGAGTAGATTAATAGGAATTGGGGAGGATTTAAAATGATTGGTTATGTTTTTCTGAATATCGCCATAATGATTGTCCTGTTGGGCCTTCTATTTTATATGAACAAAAAACATATTTCCTTTACGAAAAGAGTGTTTACGGCACTAGGGTTAGGGATCATATTCGGTCTGCTTTTGCAGTACTTCTATGAACCTGGTTCGGTTGCAATCGTGAAATCGACCGATTGGTTTAGCATCGTAGGTTCGGGTTACGTGAAATTTCTACAAATGATCGTTATGCCGCTTGTATTCATTTCGATTTTGTCGGCATTCACGAGATTGAAGCTTACAAGCAATATCGGTAAAATCAGTGTCTTGATCATCGGGATCTTGCTTGGAACGACTGCCATTGCAGCAGCCATCGGTATTACATCGGCCACAGTATTCGATTTGGAAGCCGTTCAAATTGAACAAGGTGATGCAGAAACGAGCCGTGGTGCTGAAATAACGGAAAAAACGGGTACCATCGAAGATAAAATGTCGATGCCACAACAAATCATCGAGTTAATTCCAGCCAATCCGTTTCTTGATTTAACGGGTGCTCGCTCGACTTCTACGATTTCAGTGGTCATCTTTGCTGCATTTCTTGGTATCGCCTATCTAGGGGTTAAAAGAAAACAGCCTGAACACGCAGAGTTTTTCTCTAAAATCGTCGATGCCCTGCACAGTATCATTATGCGAGTGGTGACGTTAATTTTACGCTTGACTCCTTATGGAATCTTGGCGATCATGACAACTACGGTCGCAACGAGTGACCTCGATGCCATCCTTAAATTAGGAAAATTCGTGGGAGCTTCTTATGTAGCCCTTATCGTGATGTTCTTGATTCATCTGCTATTGCTGATGATTGCAGGATTGAATCCAATCACTTATTTAAGAAAAGCATTCCCTGTCTTGTCATTCGCTTTCACAGCTAGATCGAGTGCAGGTGCACTACCTATGAACATTCAAACGCAAAAGCAACTAGGTGTCTCTGAAGGGATTGCCAACTTTGCCGGATCATTCGGGTTATCCATCGGACAAAATGGGTGTGCTGGTATTTATCCAGCCATGCTTGCCGTCATGATTGCACCGACAGTGGGAATCGATCCGCTTTCTCCATCCTTTATCGCCACTTTGATCCTTATTGTGGCCATCAGTTCCTTTGGAGTGGCAGGTGTCGGTGGCGGTGCAACATTCGCAGCCATCCTCGTCCTTTCCGCAATGGACTTACCGGTAGCCTTGGCAGGACTATTAATTTCGGTTGAACCATTAATCGACATGGGTAGAACCGCCTTGAACGTTAGCGGAAGCATGACGTCAGGTGTGCTGACTAGTAAAATCACGCATGACCTGGATAAAGAACAATACAACGAAACATCTGTTAAACTAGACACTGAAATGTAATTACTTCTCCCCCATCTCGTTACTGAGATGGGGGTTTTGTTTTTCATGAAGTTATTCAAAAGAAAATCCACTCTAAAGGGTGGAAAGACTATATAATAAATGTTAGATAATGGATACATATGGAGGGTGAGTATGAAAAATAGTTCCTCATTAATCATCGGGGTGGCCATCATCATGGGTTTTACAATCCTAGGTTTATTTCTGATGGCCTCATCTAAAGAAGATTCAAAGGGTGCAAGTCATGAAGATCGATATGAATTAGTCCCTGTAAATGAAAATAATATGATCATCTTTGATAAGACGTCAGGGGCATATTGGAATAAATTCGTCCCGAGCGATGAAGGCCCTACGACATGGGAAAAAGGCGATTCTCCCATTAAGAAGAGCAATAACTAAAAAACACTACAATATACACGAAGGAAGTACTAAAAAGGCTTGGTTGAATAACCAGGCCTTTTTCATCCATTTAAATCCCCACCACTCTTTCTGTCTTTAATTGTATGAAAATGTCGGTAGTTTAAATTTTCTAAAAACTAATCTTACTATATTTTCCATGTTATATTGTTAAAGATAAAAAATCCAATAGAAATGTTAGGTGAGTGAACTGACAATAGAAGTTTTAATTTTGCACTATATTCAAGAAACACACCAAAAGCCTTTTCATGCTGATGAATTATTAGATTACATTCAAAAAGAATACGTGAGCGGGAATTTATCTATTTTCCAATACAAAGACCTCTGCAAGGAACTATATAGACGCGGCGCAAAGAAACAACTTCATTTAGGATGATTGCCCATCGAAGGCTTGCAACAATCGCAAAAAGGACTGCCCACTATGAAGACAGTCCTTACTATTTTTTTATAGGTCACTATTTTTCATTCTATTTTTCATTCGAGCTGTTCTAATGTGGTTAACCTGAACGCTCATTCCACCATTGAACATAAACTGGGCAGCAGCATATACCGCACAGGCGACAAGAATCCCTGCCAATGCATCCAGGATGGCATGCTGTTTCGTGAATAATGTGGAGAGGATAATAAGGGTACCCATAACCGTCACACATGCGTATTCCCGCTTGAAGTCCTCTTTTCTGTTATATACGATGATCATCATGATAAACGTCGTCATTACATGAATACTAGGTAGACAGTTGACAGGCTGGTCATGCATATAAATGAAACGGACCAGGTTTGCAAAGATATCGTCCCCGACCACGTCCGGCCGCGGTACAGTCGTTTGCCAGAAAACATAGACGACAAAACAAATCAATTTACCGGATATCAAACTGCTTATCGCCACGAAATATTGCTTTCGGTCAACAAAGCAATAATAAATCAATAATCCATACATAAACGGATACCAAAGTAAGTAAGGAATGATGAATTCCTTGATAAAGGGAATCCCCTCATCTATTTTCGTCGTGACATCGACCGCATCACTCGGCAATTGATTGATGATGGAGTATATGAAACTAGTAAGGATAAACAATAATAAATAACTTAATGGGTAAAGGATTTTCATGTTTTTTTTCATAGCTTACTCCGTTTTTTTATTGAATTTATATTATAGGATTTACCCCATATCTTTTCATATGAATCATGTATTCATCTATCGTATTTAAAAGCTATGATTATGTCAAAATCTTTATTCTTGGAGGACAAAACCCTATACAAGAAAAATTTATAACGTGACAAGCTAAAAAAAGGTACTTAAAACCCTTTCCCTAACCCTGACATGACTATCATTAAAACCCCGATAACTACTACGACAACCGGTCCTACAACAAATAATCCGAATAATAACGATAAAACAGCATCCATAAAAGTACGGCCGGGGCCTGCATTCTCTTTTCTTCCAGTAATTAATAAGTTTTCAAGAGATGCAACCTTTTGTTTAAGTTCCTGTAACTCTTGAACAACTTTTGCATTTTGGTCCAAACCCCCAACTCCCTGCCTCATTTTCTGTCGTTAATTATATCATGAGTCCCCATACAAAGTATAAAATGGTAAAAAATACTTACAACATGGAACTAAATATAGGAATAAATAAATCTATGATTTCAATTAATTATAGGAATGTTACAATAAAAAAGTTGAGTGGACATCAATCTATAGAATATGTGGGGTACTATTACATTTTATGAAAACATTACGACTACTAAGAAGCTTTAACTTTTTATACTTTGGTTTACTTGCCATTTTCATTCCCTTTCTTCCGGTCTATCTGGATGATCAAGGTCTATCGCCAGGTCAAATCGGTTTCATCATCGGTACGGGCGGGTTTGTGACTTTGATCACTCAACCTTTGTGGGGAATGATCAGCGACAAAACAAAGACCATTCGCAAAGTCCTGTTGTTGCTGATTCTCTGCTCAAGCATACTCGGGTATTTCTTGTACGATTCGGGAAGCTATCTCCACCTGATTCTATTTGCCATGTTGCTATACTTTTTCCTGATGCCGATTGACCCGCTTACGGAAAGCCTCAATTTCACGATTGCAGAATCGAATGGAATCAGTTATGGCTCCATCCGTACATACGGTGCTTTAGGATATGCCGTAATCTCATTGATTACCGGCTATGTCATGTCCCATTTCGGTGCTACTAGTCTAGCTTGGCTCTTTTCTGGCATTGCCATTATCGGTTTTGTCATCATCTGGATGATGCCCGATGCTCCCGTTTCCGGGAAGCCCGTCACGATGAAAACGCTCAAGCACTTTTTCAGTAATAAAGAAACGCTGCTATTCCTCTTACTGGTCTTTATATGTGCCGTTCCAGCCAGGATGAACGATACGTTCCTTGGTGTGTACATTCGGGAACTTGGTGGAAGTACCACTCTCGTGGGTCTCACATGGTTCTTGGCGGCCGGAAGTGAAATTGTCGTGTTTGCCTTAAGCTTCTGGTGGCTTCGCAAAGGGAAGGAAATCATCATCATCTCATTCGCGGCCGCATTTTTCTTCATTCGGTATTTCGTCTCGGCCTGGTTAACCGACCCGCACCTGCTAGCTTACTTGCAGATCCTGCAACTGTTAACCTTCCCGATTTTCTACTCGGCGGCCATACAGTATTTGTACCGGATCGTCCCAGCCGAATGGCGTGCCACTGGTCAGACGATATTGGCCTTGCTGTTCTTTGGGGTATCGGGAATTCTCGCCTCATATGTAGGGGGCGCCATCTACGGTGCTTTTGGAGGAAAAGTCCTTTATCTTTCGATTTCTTCCATCTCATTCGTCGGAATGGTGTTCGCCTTGATTCTTTACCGGATTTATGGGAAGAAAGAAATTCTGGTGAAAGCAGAATAAGACACAAAAAAAGTCGACTCCTGTTACAGGAACTCGACTTTTTTTGTGTCTTTCATATCAATCAGCATAGCCATTTACAAAGAAGCCCACTGTCTCCCTTTCACTTTCGGTTAGATCACGGTTAAGCTTCGTCGCCAGTTCCCGCTCCATTGCTGCTTGATCCCCCTGATGTTTGCCGACAAGGCTGGCACAATCTTTGAATAACTTGAACTCCTGCTCCATTTCCTGCTTCGTGCAAGGCTGATCATGATGGGAAAGGATATACGTATCGGCATCATAGGATTCAATCTTCTCAACGAGCCTCAAGGCTTCTTCAGCGGTATAATTCCATTTATCCGCATAAAGATTGGCATACAGGCAATCTCCCAGCATTAAGGTCTTTTCCTCTGGGACATACACGATGCAAGAATCAGCGGCGTGATCCCCACCTACGTGTTCAACGATGCATGTGATATCCCCAAGATCGATTGTTAGTGACTTTTCAAAAACAATATCAGGAAGCTTCTTCGAGATATCCCGCTTCGAACCGAACTCCAATTTAATGGCATCGGCACAAAATGGAATCTCGATTCCTTCCTCGACCCGTTGATCTAATGCGTGATCGTCCCAAGAAAGAGACTGCATCTCTTTCACGTTTCGGTACGTTCGTTCCTGGCAAATCACGGGAATGTCCACATGTCCCAATCCGAATACATGATCCCAATGAGAATGAGTAAGAACAAGCATGTCCCCACTCCAATCGATCTTCGCCAATTCAGCTTGAAAAAGTTGCGCATGTAAAACAGAATTCCCCGCATCAATGATGAGCGTTTTCTTCGCTCCTGAAACAGCGACCAAAATTGGCCGGTCGGTTACCTCCACTCGCGTCAGGTAAACGATATGGTTGGATACATGTTCTAAAGTTTGCATGGATTAAGTTCTCCTTTGGAACGTCGGATTATCTTCTTCAATCAGTTTGCTTACAGTATAGCAAACAAATACAGGGTACGATGTAATATTTCATTTACCTATCCTCTTCCAGAATGATCTATGGTACATTAAATGATGAATTATCAGAATAATCAAATGAAGATGGGCGGTTTCTCACATGGAAAACTATTATTTATTTATCATGATGTGCATTCTTCTCATCCTATTGCCCGGTCCTGATACGGCGATTGCGACTAAGAACACCTTTTCGATTGGAAAAACGGGTGGCCTCCAAACGATGCTTGGTACGTGTTGTGCCTTGCTCATTCATACATCCGCCGCTGTCTTAGGACTTTCAGCAATCATCGTCAAATCAGCTTTATTATTTTCCATCTTTAAATATGTCGGGGCCGTGTACTTGATTTATCTAGGCATCAAGACATTATGGGGATTGAGGAATAAGGAAGTGGCAGTAACCGATGAAAGGAAGGATGAAGATAAATACGGAAGCAAGTCTTGTTTTAAACAAGGGTTCCTGACCAATTTGCTCAATCCGAAAGTGGCCGTGTTCTTTCTAACATTTCTCCCACAATTCGTGAATCCCGGACAGGATACATTCCTGCCATTTCTATTGATGGGTGCCACTTACACCGGACTGACTGCGCTCTGGTTCTTCTTCTATATCTACTTACTTAACCAGATCAGTGCTTTCATGAAAAGACCGCGAACTCAAAAGGTTTTTGAGGGCATCACAGGCATTGTGCTAATCGGATTTGGAATGAAACTGGCGTTGGAAAAGGCCCAGCATTAACCTAACCTTAGGTCTTGGTCATTATTGCCATATTGATACCTTTGTATCTTTTATTCAAAAGTGTATACAACAAAAATAAAGATTTGCTAAATAAATAAAAGGGGCTGTCTAATAAGTCCTTATTCCAGCAAAAAATAAAGAGGCAGAAATGTTGTTAAATTAACGTTTCTGCCTTTTACTATTTATTCAATTTCGGTGTACTTACCCCTTTTGGTTTATTCCACATGACGGGCCCTTCCGGAACTCATCCCGAATATCATGACTAATGCAGAGATAAGGATAAGTGCAAAAAGCGGAATGGTCCAATCTTGAGCCACATCGAACAAGTATCCAATGAATATCGGTCCTACGGCTGCAAGTAGATAGCCTGTTGATTGGGCCATTCCCGATAACTCGGCAGCTCGCCTCGCATTCCGTGCGCGAATGCCTATATAACTTAGCGCCAACGGGAAATTCCCTCCCAATGCGATACCGATTAACGTGATACTGATGATGAGGATAGGAAAAGAAGATCCAAACCATAACCCTGCATATCCGACAACCGAGCATAACCCGAGCCCGAATGCTACCCACACCTGGGAGGTAAGTCGTGCGGCGAGAACAGGGATGAAGAAGCTTGAAGGCAACCCGATGATTTGCGTAAATGATAGCAACCATCCAGCCGTCCCCCTGCTTATCCCATGACTGATCAAGATTTCAGGTAACCATGTAATCGTGACATAAAATAAAAACGATTGAAATCCCATGAATAACGCGATTTGCCAAGCAAGTGGTGAGCGCCAGATTTTCGTAGCGCTTAAGCTCACACTTTTAATGGGAATGCCTTTTCCTTGATCCAATCTGATGAGGTACACCCAGATCAATATGGCCAAGACGGCCGGGATTCCCCAGACAATCAGGGCCCCTTGCCAACCAAGGTTCAATCCACTGGCTAATGGTACGCTGAGTCCTGATGCCAGAGAAGCAACCAACCCCATGGACGTAGAATAGACACTGGTCATCAAACCGAATTTCTGCGGGAATTTATCTTTTATCACGACGGGCAACAGAACATTTCCGATGGAGATTCCCATACCAATGAAAACGGTACCAAAAAAGAGAAAGACTGACATCGAAACCGACCGAATGCAAACCCCGATCAGCAGAACGCACAACCCCACCAACAATGTCTTCTCGTTTGTTAAGCGATTGGCGATTTTGGGAACGATAGGCGACATGATGGCAAACGTAATTAATGGAACGCTCATCAAAAGCCCTGCACTCCAATGGGCAAGTCCAAGATCAGCCTGAATCACACCGACTAACGGTCCCACTGAAGTGATGGCCGGGCGTAAATTGAAGGCAACGAGAACGATTCCCATGGTGAAAAAAAATAAGAATAATGACTTTTTTTGTTTTTGAACAACGGTTTTTTGTATCTCCATTCAAGAATCCTCCTACCAATCCACAAACTTTCTAGATGATATCACAATAGAATATCACAATATTTGCAGAATAAGTTGGAGTAATTTCCCTTTTGTAAAAAAATGCTCATGGTTATATTCGATTCCGAAACCAGTTACGCCAATCCTCTCCATAATATGGACACCTTCGAGAGTGCATTTAATAGGATAGCCCGATAAGACTTGTCCTTTTTCTCATCTTTAGGCGTGTCTATCTTCTTTTTCTTATCCGCCACTAACGTGCTTTTATCGATTTTGTCATGAATAGCCTCTGTCAACTGTACCGCGAATTCCTCGCTATCTATAATCACCATCGAGTCCGTGCTTAAAACGGTTGATCGTGAATCAAGGTTGAAGGAGCCAACTGCACTTAGCCGTTGATCAAAGACCACCGATTTAGCATGTAAGGAATGCTTATCGGCATATTCATAAAGTCTTACCCCAGTCTTTATAATGTCGTCTCTCATATCCAAGTATCCTGAGAAGGCCATAACATTGGGAGTGGATTTCACGGAATTGGTTAGTAGGGTCCAGTTGGCAGTCGAATTCATATTTTCTGGTACATATCCCTTCATTTCTTTTGTAGGGACAACATATGGACTCTGAATCAGGACGGACTTCTTCGCTTCCGTCGAGATATCAATAAGCATTTGCCAGACAACGGGTTGTTTTTTGAAGCGCTCGATTGGATTGTGCAGAAAGCTCACCCGTTTTGTTGGGGTGGTGATGGCCATCCAGTTCATCGATGGTGAAACAAAATGTTCATTTTCTTTAATGGCGGTTTTGTATTGATGGGTTAGCTTATCTTTTTCCTTTTTCCCTTTAGTACTCTGCCTTTTTGAAAGGTCCGAGAAGGGGTCGCTCGTGTATGGGTGGTTCCATAATTCATTCATATACTTGTTCATCTGAACGATCACGTTTTCTCCAGTTCGCGTGGCATGAAAGATGATGACATCACGGTCATGGACGAAATTCTTAGGTGGTTTTTTCGCTAAATACTTATCGGCGATATTTCGCCCTCCAATGATGCCCAACCGCCCGTCGACCATCATGATTTTGTCGTGAAGCCGGTTGTTCCATGTCCAAGGCTTGAATATCTTGAACGATTCATAATACCTTAATTCAATATTTTCATGTGATGCCAAGGCGAAACGGGCATCACTCATTTTAAATCGCAGACCATGGCTAATCCCATCCAATAGGACCCGAACCCTAACGCCCCGGTCCGCCGCATCAATAAGGGCACCGAGAATCAGCTCAGTCGACTTACCTTTTGCTATCGAATAATAGGCGATATCAATCGTATCAGTGGCTTCCTGAATCATTTGCATCCGTGCACGTCCCGATTCATACCCATTTTCCAGGAGCAACACTCGATCTGAAGAATCTCCCTGCCCCATAAAACCACTTATATCGTTAGGGGGTGCCTCCCCTTTTTTATCCAAAGGAAAATAGAACAGAACAACCGCCGTAGCCACTGCATAAAGGACGTATAATAGACATACAAACAGTGCTCCTTTCACGATCTTTTTTGTCATGAAATCCCTCCCCCTAACTTTCCTAATACTATTTGTATAAAAGAAGAACTCTATACAATGGTAAAGGGAATGAACCACTGGATTGGCAAGTGTATATCAACTTGTATAAAGTTCGATAACAAAAAAAGGATGCCTCTCAGTGGAATACCACTTCGAGACATCCTTGATGTGTCGTTTTTTCCCTAACTTATGGGGTAGTAGAGAATAAAATAGTTGCTGCTACACCACTTGCAAATGCTCCGTCACCAGTAGTGATTCGTACAGATATTAAATCGCATTGCTGAACAGCAAAACTAGAGGTTGCGACTGCACAGCAATTTGGGGATGCATCTGAATTAGGTCCCGTTACTGTAGCAATGATACCAGTTGCCACAGGAGCATCAAAACCACAATCCGAACTTATATATATCTCAGCCGTTGCTGTTCCACCGACCCCTAAAGCATTATCACGGATATTTAAAATCAAACCTGTAAGGGTGGCATCCTGTGGAACAACCAAGGTGTTTCGTACAAAGTCTGCTGAAGAAGTACCTAATCCTAGAAAATCATTATTACCAATGGATTGGTCTGTTCCAAGGAAAACTGTCAGTCCTCCTGGGCCGGTTTCCCCTGTCGCCCCAGTCGCTCCTGATGCTCCCGTTGCTCCTGCTTCTCCTGTCGCTCCTGGTGCTCCCGTTGCTCCTGCTTCTCCTGTCGCCCCTGGTGCTCCCGGTGCTCCCGGTGCTCCCGGTGCTCCTGCTTCTCCTGTCGCTCCTGGTGCTCCTGTTGCTCCTACTTCTCCTGTCGCCCCCGTTGCTCCCGGTGCTCCTGCTTCTCCAGTCGCTCCTGATGCTCCCGTTGCTCCTACTTCTCCTGTCGCTCCTGATGCTCCCGTTGCTCCTACTTCTCCAGTCGCTCCTGATGCTCCTGTCGCCCCTGGTGCTCCCGTTGCTCCTGCTTCTCCCGTCGCTCCTGGTGCTCCCGTTGCTCCCGTTGCTCCTGCTTCTCCAGTCGCTCCTGGTGCTCCCGTTGCTCCCGTTGCTCCCGTTGCTCCTACTTCTCCAGTCACTCCTGGTGCTCCCGTTGCTCCTACTTCTCCAGTCGCTCCTGATGCTCCTGTCGCCCCTGGTGCTCCCGTTGCTCCTGATGCTCCTGTCGCTCCTGGTGCTCCCGTTGCTCCCGTCGCTCCTGGTGCTCCCGTCGCTCCTGGTGCTCCCGTCGCTCCTGGTACTCCCGTTGCTCCTGGTGCTCCCGTCGCTCCTGGTGCTCCCGTTGCTCCTGGTGCTCCCGTCGCTCCCGTTACTCCTGTTGCACCGATGGACACGTTTGGTACGTCCACCTTTATTTTTACGTTTTGTTGAACCCTTTGAGTTTTACATTGGCAGTTTGTATGATTACACTTTTTGCATTTTTTGTGTCTTTTCTCATGGTTGTCCTTCCCCACTTTTTGATTCCACTCCCTTTCCAGTTTATAGCACATTATACGACTTCAATTTTTTTTGGATTGGGCTCATACAATGAGTTTTATGATTTTTCTTAATTTTAACTTTCATAAAATACTTCGTATGAGGGAATAACTCAATAAATTATATAAAAACGAAAATACTAATAAAGTACTTGGAATAATCAAAGGATATCTTCATTAACACAAATTTCGTTTCATAAAGGAGTGATAGTTTGAGAAAAATAATTGGTTTCATTACGATATTGCTTTTTCTTGTAGCCATGGATTCCTCACGTCATACCTTGGCTGGTGAACGGCCGGATGGTAAGAGAAAGACAGTGGACATACAAGTTCTAACCTTCAACATCCATCATGCTGTTGGAATCGATGGGGTTCTGGATTAGACCGGGTCGCGAATACAATCGAAGGAGAACATGCCGAAATCATTGGGTTACAGGAAGTGGACAATCATTGGTCAGAGCGGAGCCTTTTCGAAGATCAAGCAAAATGGTTGGCCAAATGCTTGAATATGCATTATGCATACATGGCCAACTTGGAACGTGATCCTTTGAATCACGGGAAACACCGACGACAATATGGAACGGATTGATTATATTTTCACTTCAAAGGAGATAAAAACATCTCAAGCGAAAGTGATTTATACTCCAGGATCTGACCATTACCCCATTATCGCCACCCTGGCTTTGGATAAGAACACCCACACTCGCCGTTCCAACTAAGGATGGCGAGTTTCATGTATTACTTACACCCCGCCCCTTTTTTGTTCATCACTTATATTCCCCAGGAAACTTTGTATCCCACAAAAACCCCTGCCAAATGGATTATTTTTCAAAAAATAAATGTGTCTAACTTGTGAACAAGATGGATATCGTTTAATATATATATAAAGAGGGAGGAATTTCCATGATTAAGCAACCTTCAAAAGTAAGCGTTTTCAATTATGGTTTTGCATTAGGTATATCGGAAGTGTTTTTTTTAACCAGCTTCTATCTCAGCATTCTTGATGTTTCCTACTTTGCCCTGGCCTTACCGTTTTCGGCTGTATTTCTTTTAGTGTCCTTATACTTCTTTATCCGCACTGATAAAGTCGCAAAGACCTTATACAAACAGCGCGTAGAAAGAGAAGCTGTCTATTCATTTTATCATAAGTCTTTCGGAATCTTCTTAATCATATTCGCTGCATTGCTTTGCATAGCACTTGCTTATTTACCTTTTATACAACAAGGAGGACACTTCTACATTCTTTATTGCGTCCCAATGGCCGTCTTATGTTTGGTTCCTTGCATCACATCGTATAAAGGAATGAAATTGTCCAAAATTAACATTGAAAAAACGCCACCTCATGTAGATATGAATTAATGTCGAATCGAATAAAAAAGCAAGAGGATGGGTCATGTTCTTCTACAATCTAGAAGCATGCCCATCCTCTTTGCATAGAAGGCTCCATCTTCGAAATGCCACATACATACACTTCACTCTTAGCCCCTAACTTCTAACAATATCCTTTAAAACAAAATAAAAAAACATGATCATGAGCCTCTCCTCCAAAAAGGAGATGACCATGATCATGCTTATATTATCTTATGATGTTTGTTTTTCCCTTTTAGCTAGCTTATCTTCTGCAGGCCAAGCGCGCTTAATGAAGAATGTTAAGATTAGCGCCAATCCAGCGATGAAGGTTGCAACAAGGAAGGCAAAGTTAATGCCATCTAACATCGCTTGCATCCCAACTTGCGCTTGCATTTGAGTCATAATCTCAGCTGTAGGCTGACTTGTTAATTTGCTCATGGCCGCAGTCATTAGGTCTTCACCAGACGAAGTGGCTCGGTTAGACATGACCGTAACGAGCAATGCTGTTCCGATTGCACCTGAAACTTGGCTCAGCGTGTTATTCATCGCCGTACCATGTGGATTCATCCGGGCCGGCAATGAGTTTAACCCATTTGTCATGATTGGCATCATGGCCATGGACAATCCGAACATCCGTACAGAATACAGTACCATAATACTTCCATACGTTGTTTCCATTGTTAACTCACTAAAGTAATAGGTAGTAACAACGGTGATAAGCAAACCAACAGCAGCAAGAACGCGTGCTCCGAACTTATCAAAGAGCTTACCGGTAATTGGGGACATGAGTGCCATGATGATGGCTCCTGGAAGCATCAACAGTCCCGAATCGAACGGTGAAATGCCACGAAGCGTTTGGATATACATCGGCATCAAGATCATGGCCGAGAACATTGCCATGTTAAGGACAATGGAAATGGTCGCTGATAAAGCAAACATTGGATGTGTAAAAATCCTGAATTCAAGCATTGGTGTTTCCATTTTAAGCTGACGTACAATGAAGAGAATCAGCGAAATGGTACCGACGGCTAACGTTCCGTAAACCCAAGGGCTATCCCAGCCTTTAGTACCCGCTGAACTGAAGCCGTACAACAATCCACCGAAACCTAAACTAGATAGGACGACAGACAGAATATCTATTCGAATATCTACTTTTTCTTTCTTGTCTTTCAGTTTAAAGAAGCCAAGAATAAGAACTAGTAAAGCGAGTGGAGTAATAAAGTGGAAAAGCATTCTCCAGTTGTAATGTTCCACGATCCATCCGGATAGCGTTGGTCCGATAGCAGGGGCAGCCATCATGACTAAACCGAATAACCCCATTGCCGATCCACGCTTTTCAACAGGGAATGACGTTAAAAGAACATTCATTAATAATGGCATCATGATCGCTGAACCAGCCGCCTGAACCATCCGTGCACCTAATAATAATGGGAATACATGTGCTACACCAGCAACAATGGTCCCGATTGAGAATAGCAACATCGCTGTCAAGAACAGGTTCCGCACAGAATACTTTCTAATTAAGAAGGCTGTCGTAGGAATCATGATTCCATTCACCAGCATGTATCCCGTTGCCAACCATTGTACGGTTGCCGTCTCGATTTCAAGGTCTTTTGATATTGATGGTAATGCAATATTCAAAAGAGTTGAGTTAAGTATGGATATGAATGCCCCAATCATCAAGATGGCTAAGATGCCATAAGGGGCCTTTTTTTCTATCGTTTGAGTAGTACTCACTTTTTATCTATTCCTCCATTCAAACTGTTGGTTCATTTTCTTATACGGTAAGTCTAACTTTCTGCATAAAATATATAATATACTCCTCGCCCATATTTTGCAATATATATTTCTTAAGGGAATATCGGGTTTGTGATGTTATTGAAAATAGTATACGATTACATTTATACAGGCATTATAATGGAAATAAGGGTGATCATATGAATGAACGCAAGCAGAATGTCATCGATACAGCTCATAAATTGTTTATTGAAAAAGGCTATCAAGCGACATCCATCCAAGATATTTTAGATGGCAGTGGCATTTCCAAAGGTACATTTTATAATTATTTCCCCTCCAAGGGAGAATTATTTATGGCCATTTTCAGTTCCTTCTATAAAAAAATCCGCTATGACCGGGAAGAACTATTGATTGGTCAGGATTTAGCGGATATTGAAATATTCATTAAACAGCTAGAAATACAAATGACGGTGAATATACAAAGTAAATTACTCGTCTTGATTGAAGAAGTACGTGTATCAAACGACGAAGAATTGAAAGAATTCATCAAGCGCATCCAATTATTAAGCATACGTTGGATGTATGGTCGTTTTATCGATATCTTTGGGGAAAGTAAAAAACCTTATTTATTGGATACCGCCATTCTCTTTAACGGAATGATGGCCCATATGAGTTATTTCAGCTTCCATGCCAAAGATACCGCTACACCAGAAATTAAAGTCATCCGCTATTGCATGAACCGGATCGTCGATTTAGTTGACGGAGTGGCCAAAAGCAAAGAACAAATACTTAATCCGGAATTAATCGATACATGGCTTCCAACCTCTAAAAATAGTTTACATCAATGTCATAATGAGTTAATGAAATCCACCTTGGCCCTAAAAAAGGCAACACACAGATCGCTCCCTTGTCGAGAAGATCACTCAAAAGCAAATGAACTAATCGACTTCATTCAAGAAGAGCTGATGCAAACCAGTAAACCACGGGTATTTTTAATAGAAAGCTTACTCCATGTTATAAAGACCCAATATGCCTCCAAGTCCAAACAAGATATGGAACAATTCGAAGAAAACGTCAACACCTGCCTGCGCCTATTGGAAAAAGAAATCTAAGGAGACAACAAAAAACACCTTGTCATGAAGGAATTGCGCACACCTTTCATTTCTTAGGTGTTTCCTTATGGAAGAATGAAGAACCTCTTCCTCCCTTCTAGTACCCCATTTGTTGGGCACTTCTACCTTCATTTGAATAATTGGAACCATTTACCTTTTGAAACGTAGAGTTACCTAAGATGAATAAGGGGTGGGGCGATTGCTAAAGGTATTCATGATTATTGGTGTGGTAGGAATAAGCCTTTCAGGAATCTTTATAGGGGCCTGGACGACCGGGCCTGAACAAAGAGCTAATTTCCATTCGGAAACGAGTGAACATCGGCAGTTCAGATTAAACATGTCATTGTATACCGGGATTATTGGCATACTGTCATTAGGCATTGCCGGGTTGATATGGTACTTCTAACAGAAAACGAAAAAAAGAAGGTCGCCATTGGTGACCTTCTTTGTCGTCTCATTCAGCCCATTTCTCATCATCGGAAATCTGTTCTCTTTTCTTCAAATCAAAGGACTCATAATCATCGTGGAAACAAAAGTAGGAAGGCAACTCAATCATTTGTCCATTCGCTTTTTCCCAACACTCTGCAAACCATTTTGTGATGGCTTGTTTCTCTAATGTATCCAGTTCTTCATCGTTCTCCTCGTAAAAATTCCAAAAGTCATCTATTTCGTTACCTAAGACGATGGAAAATGGTACATCTTCTACAATTCCCACACTACCTGAAAAAATGCTAGAATCCTTTCCCTCATAAAAGACCTCATTAGCTACTCGATCCATGGAAAACATCGTGATGGATAAATAAAAATCATTCCGATCAGCCACGAAATCCAAGAGCTCCACTTCAGAGTAAAAGTTGTATGTTTGTACCTTTTTAAGCTTTTCGATCAAAGCATCCGAATTCGCCTCAAGGTTACCTTCTACGGACTTTATATAGTCGGCAACCGTATAACTTGAATGGACTTCTTCCTTCCCCGTTTCTTCTATAGTATTATCAGTACTATCGACATGTTCTGCACGATCTACTGCCTCTGACTTGGCATCGTTGTCCAGGTTACAACCACCCAACAAAACAGCCCCCACTAATACGATCATGAACTTTTTCAAAACTTCCCCTCGCCTCTTTGTTTTTGCCGCCCATTTATTAAGCAGGAATTTCCATTATAACAAAAGTTTACTATTGCACCATAAGAATGTTAAAAAAGAAACGGAATCTTGAAAACCCTAGCATGCTGCTTTAAGAATATGAGCTAATGCAACTTGTTCCATTACCATTCAAAAACAATTTAACTCAGGAATAATTGACTATACTCACACTTTTTTAGGTAATATATACCCATTTATTAAGTTATTTTCCACGTGTTACCATATAGATACCGTGACTATTATCACCATACCTATAAGCATAAGGGGCTGAAAACATTGTCCTACCTAACCGAATTACAATCCGAATTAACCCTGAAGAAGCAACAAGTCGAAAAGTTAAAAACCTGCAAGCATGAATTAGACAGTCTACAAGGAGAATTCCTTCAGAACGAAAGAGTAGTAACGAAACCAGCGCTCTCTTCCCAAACATGGCATGGAACCTTAGCCACTGATTTTACTGAAGTTCGTGAAGACCTAGAATTAGCCTATAAAGATCTATCTCAATCTCAGTTGAATGCAGCGATAACGGCCATCGAAAATAAAATAATGAGCCTTCAATCAGAAATTACTTCATTAGAAACCAGGATTACGGCTGAAATCGAACGACTTGCTAGAGAAGAAGAAGAAAAACGAAGACAAGAAAAGCTAAGAAAGGATTGAATGGTTTGAGTCAAGAAATAAAAGTGAATGGTGAAGATGTAAAATCAGCCATCTCAACAATGGACCGTACAATGGAATCCTTCAAAACGAAATTACTAGAAGATTTCGCAGCCGGAAATGAATTAGACGTTGTAAAAAAAATCAAGGAACTAAACCATCAATTAGAAAAGATTGGCCAAACCTATAAAGAAATCTTAAAAGCTAATAACCAATCCGTACGAACGGCCATACAAGAGGTAGAACAGGTTGACCAACAGCTTTCAACTTCTATAAACGCACATTAGAATATGGAGGATACAATGAGGACACTTCATTCTCAATCTTTACATAGTGGAATAGATGGATTACTAAGCAAAGTAAAAGCCCAAAGGAAACAGGCGAATGAATTGGAGAAGGTTATTCATGAATTTTCCAATCTCGATGATTCCTTAAAAGGAAAAGGTGGTTCAGCGATACGCGCCTTTTATCAAGATTGGCATATCCCTTTCCTTTCATTCTATGACTCTTCTCTTAAAAACTATGAAGTAGTCCTGACGGCTCTTAAAGAGGCTTCTACTCAACTGGAGTCTGACTCAAGCGGTTTTATCCGCCAAAGCTTTCTTGAAGGCGAACTCACGACAGGATTAAAAAATGCACATAATGTCACGATTGATTTAGTCGATGAAGCCAACACTACCCTGGATAAGGTAAGTGATATCGTTGCCATCGAAAAGCTCAATGACCAGACATTTCTCACCCATTATCAAAGGGCTACTTCTAGAATAAAGGAAACGATTGATAACTTGGGTACGTTCGATACAAGCCAAACAAAAGAACTAGCATCCGTAGAGGATGATATACAATTGATGCACAACTATCTTAACGAAATTCAAGGTATGTTCAGTAGCGGTAATTTCAGCATCGAAAACTATGATGTGAATCAATTAAAGGACAAGCCGACATTTTCAGAGGTAAAAAAGCAAGTAGCTTCAGAAGATAAGATGACATTTGGACAAATGCTTACCTCTCCTTTTGCCTATATTAACGGGAAAATGAGTTTTGGCGATAATGTCTTAGTAGGGTATCAAGCGGCTTCCTCTATATCTACCATGTATTTGTCAAAAAAATTAAGTATCCATTACTTTGGTAGTAAACCGACACTATGGCAAAAACTAAAAGGAAACTATGAGTTTTCTGTAAAGTCAGATCCATCTTGGACATCAAAAGGAAAACATAGTTCAAAGGTTTCTAAATGGCTCTTGGACTTTTCTAGATCCACACCTACTAATCCAGTGATGCAGAAACTACAGAAATTTGCTGCTTCTTACACAAGTCCTTCCCATATGTTAAAACACCTGGCCGGTTTCCCGAAAAACTTCGAACGATCAACCGGTAAAGACTTAGTGAAGGGAACAACTGAAAGAATCAAATCCAATGGTACAACAGGTCTATTGAGTAAAGCAGCAGGTGCTAGAGGATTAACATCTGTGGCAAAAAGAATTCCATTGGTTGGTACTGCAGTATCTTTTACTTCTAATCTTGGTGAATTTTCAGATCCAGCAAACTCAAAAAAGTCAATCTCTGAAAAAACAGGAAGGTGGGCATTTGGATTTGGAGCAGATCTGGCGGCAATTGGGGTAGGAGCAAAAATGGGCGCAACAATAGGAAGTATCGGCGGACCTGTTGGTATCGTTGTAGGCGGAGCAGTAGGAGGCTTAGTTGGTGGAATAGTAAGCTCTACATTTGGTAATCAAATCAAAGATGTTGGCGAAAAAGTCGGAGAAGTTGCTGATAAAGTCATCAATAAATCAGGTGAATTAATAGATAATATTGGTAGTAATATTAAAAAGTCAGTATCGAGTTGGTTTAATTAAAACTATGTTCAAGGTACAGATTTTATCATTCAATAGGAAAATCGCAAAAAACATAAGCATATTTAATTGCCAATTGCATCGAAAACAACAGTTTTTAAATAGTTCTTTAATGTACGCTCTGTAAACCAAATGACCAAGACTATTTAAAACCAACCTAATTTTCAAAAGCAAAACTTAATAATTGAAAAGAGGATTTTAATGATAATAGACATGATTCAAGGGATAAGAATTTTATTATTATGTATACTTTCAGGACAACTTATGTATGGATTCTTAATTTTCTTATTGGAAGGAACTATGACAAATTTTTACGCTTTAGGTGTCTATGAAAAACCTCGTACAATCTATCAAAAATTAGTTAATTTTTTCATGTTCATTACTATAGGTACTGGTTTTCATATTTATCTTAAACTCAGGAAACATAATTGGTTTGTTAGGAAACTTCTATTCCTAATAGCTCTTATTTTACAAGCAATTGCTTCCGTAATTATTTATAAAATCATTTATGGGACGTTGAAAGCTATTTTTCTATAACTTAGAAAGAGGAATAAAATGTCGACAGGAACTTCTGAGATAATTAGCAATTTAATTGGATACATACTCTCGATACAACTCATGTTTGGGTTTTTAATCTTTTTATTAGGAAGTACTATGACAAATTATTATGCTCTAGCCACCTATGAAAAACCTAATAATTTCTTCCATAAGTTCGCAAACCTTTTTATGCTTGTTACCGTGGGTACCGGTTATCACATTTATCTTAAACTTAGAAATCATAATTGGTTTGTAGGAAAGTTTTTATTTCTTATTGCACTTGTTTTACAAGCAATGGTGTCCGTGATTATTTATATAGCCGTGCTACGTATTCTAGAAGCAATAATCCTCATATAACTATATTTCATTACACTATTTATGAAATGTAATTTCCTATACACTTACTTTTTAAAATGAAGTTTGTATAGTAAAACCTCCTAAATTCAGGGGTAAGCAACTGCTTTAGTATTATGTAAATATATATTTTATTTACCTTTTATTTATTTCAGAAAGAGGAAAACCATGATATATAGCATAATAGAAGGTTTAAGACTTTTATTATTATGTGTACTAATAACCCAATTTGCTTACAGTCTCTCTATTTTTTTATTAGAAAGAGCGATGATTAATTTTTACACTATAGGGACTTACAAAGAACCTTCTACCCTTTTTCAAAAGTCCATTAATTTTATTATGTTCACTTTAACCGGGGTAGGATACAACATTTTTCTTAAAATCAGCAAATACAATTGGGTTGTTCGGAAATTTATATTTCTTATCGCCCTTATTTCACAAGGAATTGCTTCTATCATTATTTATCTCATCATTTATGGGACGTTGAAAGCTATTTTTCTATAAAGGCTATTTATTCGTGTGTCTTAGAAGAAATATTATATGTACCTTTTATTCACTCATGAAAGAGGAAAACCATGATATACAGCATAATAGAAGGCATAAGAATTTTATTATTATATTTACTTTTAACACAATTTGCGTATGGCTTCTTAATTTTTTTATTAGAAAGTACCATGATCAGCTTTTACGCCTTAGCCATCTACGAAAAACCCAGTAATCTATATCAAAAATCCGTCAATATTTTCATGACCCTTGTAAACGGTTCGGGGTTCCATATTTATCTTAAACTCAGGAAACATAATTGGTTTGTTAGGAAAGTTCTATTCCTACTAGCTCTTCTATTACAAGCAATTGCTTCCGTAATTATTTATAAAATCATTTATGGGACGTTGAAAGCTATTTTTCTATAACTTAGAAAGAGGAATATGATGGTAGACGATATAATTCAAGGCATCAGGATTTTTATAACATGTATACTCTCAACACAATTTGTTTTTGGCTGTACTATTTTCTTTTTCGAAAGTGCGATGATCAACTATTATGCTATGGGAACTTATGAGAAACCCAGTACTCGGTATCAAAAATTCGTAAATTCTTTCATGTTCACTTTAATTGGTACTGGATTTCACATTTATCTTAAACTCAGGAAATATAACTGGTTTGTTAGGAAACTTCTATTTCTACTAACTCTTATTTTACAAGGCGTTGCTTCCATTATTATTTATAAAATCCTATATGGGACAGTGAAAGCTATCTTTCTATAACTTATCAAAAAGTAGGTACATATATTCTAAAGAGGACGTGACAAAATGAATCATTTGTTAACCTGTACGACTGAAGAATTAGCCTTGATGGTGAGTGTTGCCGGTCATCATGAGATCGCAAAAGGGATTGCGGAAACGGCTATTGGGAATAAGTCCGAAAAAGAGTGGTTGGCTATTCTTGAAGTGACGAAAAATCAATTGATGATGAAAGACATGTGGAGTGAGGAGCAAGAATCTCGGGACGAAGTACCATTAACGCAAGAAACTCAGCGTTTCATCGAGAAGTATATTGGCTCAAAACGAATGATTCGCTGCTCAAATTTCCCTCAAAAGTCCGTTTTAATGCTACATCACTTTGAAGGGGAAGAATGGCTTTTCCACTTGATCGATCGAGATATCATTCATGAATTCGCGATTATCCCCTCTTCTGAAATCCAGATGATTATTAGAGAATATTATGGAATCTCCTTTGACAAATATCAAGGTGAGGAAGCTTTCTCTCTGACCGAGCAAGCATTTGATTGGTTAAGTAATCCTAAAAAAATTGATAAAGTACGAAAGAAGTCCAAGTTTACCCAGCAAGAAGAAGACAGTTTCTACTTATTCTCTGATGACCTGCGCACTTACGAATGGACTTTGTTCAACATTTCCAATTTTAGTATAACGAGTTATGAAGAAGAAACATACTTAGAGAACATTCTATTCTTTTTACCTTCCAATCGCGGAATATGGCTTGCAGAATATACGGAAGATCCAAAAACCCCTGTACATATCCATTTGGCCAACGATACTGAATGGGAAGCCACTTTAGCTGGTATTGGTGACTTAGCTGCCTATCAGGGACAAACAATATAATGGAAGTTAATAGATTTATAAAGCGAAGGGCCCTTTCAATTGAGAATGGCCTTTCGTTTTGAAAAGAGGCAGATTTTGTGGACGACATAATTCAAGGTATAAGAGTTTTATTAACAGGTTTTCTATTAACACAACTTTCGTATGGTTTCACCATTTTTTTGCTGGAAGGAACGATGACCAGCTTTTACGCTTTAGTCATCTATGAAAAACCTAGCAGCTCTTATCAGAAATTTGTCAACTTGTTCATGTTCCTTCTCGTTGGTTCCGGTTACTATATTTATCTAAGACTCAGAAAATACAATTGGTTTGTTAGGAAATTTCTATTCCTAATAGCTCTTGTTTTACAAGGAATTGCTTCCGTCATTATTTATTACAGCATTTACGGGAGCTTGAAAGCCATCTTTCATACATAGGTTTTCGTGTAATTTAAGAGGCTGCCGGAAAATTCCGGCAGCCTCTTGTTTACTACTTTGTGAAAATCCCTATAAGTTCATTCAGCCCAAGATAGGCAAACATGATGAGGCAAGCTGTTAATACCACATTAGGGACGGATTTATTCCGATACTCTTTATCTACCTTTTTTGAGTTTAATAATAGCAACAAGGAGATTGCCAGAAATGGCATGAATAATGCACCTAATGCTCCATAAATGATGATTAACTCGACTGGTTTTCCGAAATAAAACAGCATCATCGGAGGAAAAGTCAACCAGGCTAGATAGGCGCGATAGGCCGGTTCTGTTTCGGATACAGCCTGTTTGCCTGCTGTTTTTTTCTTTCGTATCGTTTTAATAAAATCAGCAAAAAGGTACGGGACCCCGTTCCAAACGCCAAGTAAAGATGAGAAAGCCGCGGACCAAAAAGCAACTAAGAATAACCAGCGCATCGGCGTTCCAAACTCCGCGCCAAGCATTTCAGCAAGTTTGATGAGGCCTTCATCATCGCGGATACTGACCCCTGTACCCATGAGGAACTGGGCACCAATTACCAATGCGGCCAATGTGAAGATGGCCGTTAAAGTATAGGCGACCTTCGTATCCGTCCGCATCATGGAAATCCAACCCTTCCCACTCCACTCTTTTTCACTTAACCAATATCCATAGGAAGCCATCGTGATCGTGCCACCCACTCCACCAATCAAACCGAGCATTAGCAAAAAGGAACCTTCGGGAACTCGGGGGACAAACCCACCTGCGAACTCCCCTAAGTTGGGTAGGAAAAGAAGTGCTGTACCGATAATCGTTACAAACATCACCCCGATCAATGCCGTCATGACCCGTTCAAACAGAAGATAGCGGCCGGTCCATACGAGGCCGAACCCTGCAACCGAATGGATAATGGCCCAAGCCCAAAGAGGCATGATGGGAAACATGGCGTGCATGGCCAATGCAGAAGTCGACGCTGCAGCCGCTCCATAAATAAAGCCCCAAATGACTGAATAGACTCCAAAATAACCCGTTGCCCATTTCCCCAATGAATGCCAACCGTCAATCATCGTTTGTCCGGTTGCCAAATACCATCGTCCCACTCCTTCATTTAAAAAGTATTTCAGAATCGCACCAACGATGATGGCCCATACAAACGTCATCCCAAACGAAGTTCCGATGACGATGGATGTGATCAAATCGGCAGTTCCAACACCTGTCGCAGCAACGACTATCCCTGGACCAACCTGCCTAAGCTTTTCTCCCATGGTGGTGGGTGGGAGTTTGATTTGTGCATGGTTAAGCTCTGTCTTCATATAAAACCTCCTAGAATAAATTTTCTGAAACCAAACCTTTAAATGTAACCCCTTACATTATTAAAGATATATAATGAATAAAAGTAGTTCACGTTTCACCAAATAATTTCACTATCCGTACGAAGTGTACACATAGTGAAACATATAACAATCATAGTTTTCTTTTGAATAGAAGTCAATATAGTTATTTTATTTTTCTGACAACTTTGTCATATACTATTGGGATTATTTTTGGGAGGTCGTTATTATGGATCAAACCACGAGTCATTCAGACTATTTTGTACACTCGGTAGCTAAAGGATTTGAAGTGTTACAAGCATTCGATTCTACCTCAATTAGCCTTTCACTTCGGGAGCTTTCTGAGCGCACAGGCATTAATAAAGCGACAGTCCGACGTTTTGCTTTAACCCTTGTCGATCTTGGATACTTGAAGATCATCCAGGAAAAAAATTTTCAGCTCAGTCCAAAGATTTTAGACATCGCTCATCACTTTTTACAATCATTGAATTTACCGGATCTCACCCAACCCATCTTGGAAACCATTTCTACTACTGTTCAAGAATCTACCAACCTGGCCATTCTTGATGGAAATGAGATTGTCTATGTATCTAGAGTGAATACAGCTAAACGAATTGTCGGAGCAAACTTGTCGGTCGGTTCAAGATTACCTTATTATGCAACCTCATTAGGTAAAGCCCTTGTTGCTTGGCTACCTGAAAACGAGAGGAAGGAAATATGGGAAAGCACGATAATCGAACCCTTTACTCAACAAACACTCACCACTTTCGATACATTCGAAGAAGACCTTGCCAAGAGTAGAATGCGCGGTTATACAATAGGAGACGAAGAACTCGAACAAGGGCTATGCTCCATATCCATGCCCATTATCAACCATCAAGGTGCAACCATTGCCGCAATTAATATTTCCACCCAGGTAATCCGGACAGATAAGAAGAAACTAATCGAAATCTACTTACCAGTCCTTCAAGAAGGAGTCAAAAAAATAAATCAACAAACCGGAGTTAAAATGTAAAAATCCACACCCTATTAAAGTGTGGATTTTTATCATCTATTTCATTTAACAGAGACTCTTCAATTCATTGGTTAATCTGATAAATTCCTTCTTATCACGGGTTTCCAACGAATGATCGATTTCTTTTTCGATTTGATTTTTCCGGTAATCATTAAGGGCCTTGATAAGTACCATTTCTGCCAACGTTTCCATCATCTCAGGTTCTAGTGGTGTTATAGGCAATTGCTTCTCCATTCGAAACCAACTCCTTCACCTTTTTTCTATTATATTGGACAACTTGAAAATTAGTATCATTCTTTATGTTTTCTTAAAAATATACATTAGTAGTAGGATATCGTCTTTTGTGAACCGTTCCCCTCTCCCTTCTCTTACTCTCATGATTAACTGGATGGGACTTTTCTATACATGAAAATAAAAAAAATCCTACCCTTCTATTATTAAATAGGAAGAGTAAGATTTTATGATATGAGCTATTTTCCCCTGACTTTCAGTAACCCCCAAGATAACAAGCCTGTAATTCTTACAAAGATTAAGTCAATAAGTACCCATTCAGAATCAATCCTATTATAATGGTAATCCTCTTCATGAAAATAAGTGAAATTCCACCAATAGAAAAGCACTGTGATGATTACATGAATGATGGGTCCTACTATACACTTCTTTGTAACCAACGCTGATCCTGTTCCTATTACAAAAGCAATCGGGAGGATAAGCACTTCTAAGACGTAAGGATTAAACCAAGTCGATGCACTTATCATTCTAATCCTCCTCTAATGAGCAGTTTGTTCCTGTTTCAATTTCTTCCACCGGGAATAGATATCCAAACACGACATCAATAGAATCAGCCATAGGAAAGGACTATCAAATGCAATTCCCGCAGTCGATTGGCCTCCGAGAATGGTCAACAAAGCTAGTAATGAGAGTAAATAAAAGAGGGAAAGCACTTGCCACTGGAGCCATTCCCTAGGATTCCCATCACTGAATCTCTTAAACAAAAAACTGATCACATATATGACGAACATCAGCCATAGGAAAATACCATCTGGAATCACCCGTACCAGCGATAGATTTGGGAAATAATCCAGCACAATGACTGGTGTAAAAATAACAAGCGTGATTACTTGTAATGACTTCATTTTGCCCTCCGCTATTTCGGTTACACCCTCTTTCAATCAACTATCCCGGTGATCCATTTTCTTATTAATGGACCGGAGTTCATCTTCAATCCGAGTGAGCCTACTATCTATATCTGGTTGATTACGATTCTTGCCTGAATTCTTAAGTAGCCTACTGATAAACGCAGTGAATGAAACAAAGAATAAAGCGAAAAGTGCAAATACGATGATCATCAAAATGATTCCTGGTACCCCAATATTACTCATTAAAACAGCTCCTTCTACCATCCATTTTATATCAATAAATGGAAAATTAATACTTGATTATGCTCATAGGAATTTATATGGAGAACCAATGGTATGCCGATCTCGCATGTAAAGAAATGAATGGGGTCCTCTGCTTTTAATCGTTCACGTTCTTCGTAATTCGTCCCTCCTTGCCATTAATTCGACGCTCACACTCATTAATTCAACATTCACGGAAATAATTCGACGCTCACCATCCATAATTCAACCGTCGGCTACAAAACAAAGCCGATAGCCACTTGCCGCTATCGGCTTTCTCTCACTCTTTTAATAATCTCCGTAATACCTTGCCTGAACTGGTTGTTGGCAAGCTGTCCCGGAATTCAACGTAGCGGGGATATTTATAGGACGCCATCCTGTTTCTTGACCAATCGATGATTTCCTCCTCACTGATTTCCCCTTTGTACTCCGATTTCAATACGATGAAGGCCTTCACGCTTTCGCCTCTGTTCGTATCTGGCACACCCACTGCGGCAACTTGTAAAATCGCTTCATGGTCTTTCATCAACACTTCCACATCTTCCGGAAAAATGCTGTATCCGGAGGATTTGATCATCTCTTTCGTACGGCCGAGGAAATGCAGATAGCCTTCCTCATCCAGCATTCCAATGTCACCTGTATAAACCCAGCCATTTTTTAATGTCTCGGCTGTCGCCTCTGGCCTATTCAAATATCCTTTGAATACGCCTGGATTCTTCAACACGATTTCCCCTCGTTTACCCGGCCGTAAGTCTTCTCCTGTTTCAAGGTCAACGATGCATATCTCGGTATCAAATGTAGGAATGCCACAAGTACCAAACTTGATTTTATCAATCGGCATGAATGTATCACATGTATGCGTTTCACTTAACCCATACGATGCTTCATACAAAAGACAACCATCGGTCAATTCCCCCCATGCCTTTGCAAGTTTTTCATCGACCGGAATGCCAAAACTAGTCGCGAAATTCAATTCAAGTGAAGTTAAGTCTCTTCCTTCGATACCGTGAGTATTCAAGATTGCTACATTCATAGGGGCGACCGTATATAATTTATTCACTTTATATGTTTCAATTGCGCTGATTGCAGCCTCTGGCTCAAACCTTGTCAATGCCACACACATGCAGGCACTGTATACAGGAATATTGACGCCCATCACCATCCCGGCAATATGACAAAATGGAGCGGGTGCCAGCATATTGTCGTTGTGTGTGATGAAAAAACTTTGAGCAGTCGCTGCCGTTTTGAACAACGCGTTCCCATATGTAAGCATTGCCGCTTTCGGCCTCCCCGTCGTACCCGAAGTGAAGACCATCAGGCCCACATCTTCCCATATATTCACTTCTTCCACTTCTTTTAGAACTTCATTTGTATAGAGAATTTCAAGAAGATCAAAAGTTTGTTCCATTGTCACTTTCTCCGCCAAAAACTCGACTGGCAACGGCAAAGTGGGAGATTCCGAAAGAAAGTCAGCGTAATGGGTGGTGATGATAAATTGTAAAGATTTTGCCTTACCTTTCACCGCTTCCATAGTTGGATATAACTCCTGGCCGGCAATCACGGCCTTTATATCTGCCTCATTGATCAAATATTCCAGTTCCGCTTCTTTATACATCGGATTCAAAGGTACCACTATAGCACCAAGCATTTGGATGGCGTAATGTCCAATGAGATATTGCGGACAATTCTGCATGAACAAAGCGATCCGGTCACCCTTACCCACACCTTGGTCTTTGAGAAACTGGGCAAGCCTCCCCGTGTCATCCTGAAGCTGGCTCCAAGTCAGATTGTTCCCATAGTACACATACGCCGTTTCCTCCGGACGTTCCTTCGCATTATCCATCAAGTACTCATGAAGCGGCTTTTCCCCTAAGCGGTAATGCAAGGTTTCCAAAACACCTTTTGGCCAGCTTTTCTTAGTCATTGATTTCACGATCCATTCCTCCTATTAAAAGAATCACAAATGGTTGGAAGCGTTATCATATTTTTGCAATGGACCTAGTTGAGGAAAAAACGGATGAGATGTAGAGAAGCGTCTTGATGTGGAATCGAAGGGGTTTATTATTAGAATATTCTAATAATAATTATATTTCATCTTATCTTTAAAATCTAGGATAGTATAGATAAAATCTCTCTATATAGAGGGAGAGTAGTCTTAAGTACGTGAATTACATACATTTACATGAGCTCCTACGAATCACCATTACAATTGACCATAATTTTCATATTTGCTATGGCCACAGTTTCTCCGTCTTGTTTTTTTATTTCTTGGTTAACGGTTACAATCCCTTGGTAGCCCTTTTCAACTAGTTCAATTACCTTTAATTTTACGTGTATCGTATCCCCTATAAAGGTAGGGGAAGTAAATCGAACTTTCTCCATACCATAAAATGCAACCACGATCCCTGGTTCAAATTGAAATAAGCCAGTAGCCGCCGAAAGTATAAGCATTCCGTGTGCTATCCGTTGGTTAAATTGTGAATTGGCCGCATATTCCTTATCAGTATGGAGTGGAAACCAGTCACCGCTAAATCCAGAAAACATTACTAAATCTGTTTCGGTTATAGTACGTCCTTTCGATACCCATGTTTCTCCTAATTCATATTGGTGGAAATATTTATTAAACATTATTTCATCCTCCTCTTTTTAGGATTTATTCACCAGACGAAAATTCAGACTTCCCAATTTATATAATTATTAGGAATATAAAGACAGATTCAGAATAAAAGTTCTTCATTAAGAATGATGGATGTTCCCTCACACTCAGCAACACACTTTTAAACAATAGCAAACATACTGAATATGCCAATTATAAAGAATACAGCAAGTGTCTTTATAATAGTAATAACAAAAATATCCTTATATGCCTGGCGGTGAGTGAGTCCTGTAACAGCTAGAAGAGTTATTATCGCTCCGTTATGCGGCAAAGTATCAAACCCTCCTGCTGACATTGCAATAACACGATGCAAAACTTCTAACGGGATATCATAATTAGCAGCCGATTGTATATATGTGTCCGCCATTAAACTCAACGTAATACTCATCCCACCAGATCCAGAACCAGTAATTCCACATAATACATTTGTCATAATTGCTCCATTAATTAAAGGATTTGAAAACATCCCTGTGAGATAGTCTTGTACCACAGTAAAACCAGGTAAAGCTGCAATTACACCCCCAAAACCATATTCTGTTGCGGTATTCATGGTTGCAAGCAGTGCCCCATTAATGCCTACGTTCATACTAGATTTGAAATTTAATTTGACTGCTTTAAAATTCAATATGATGACTGCTATTATCCCAAGAATAAGAGCCATCTCTACGGACCAAACACCGATAACTTTAGACATATCAACATTTCCATAATCTTTTAACCCAATATTAGCAAAGTCAAATCCTTTATCATACCATTGTGGAAAAGACTCAGTAAAATATTTATTCATTACTCCCACTAACACCAATGGAATAAAAGCAAGCCAGTCTTTTCTACTTATATTTTTTTGAGAATTCATACCTACCTTATTACTCACTTCTACCGGCATAGCAGAACTAGCAGCCATTTCCTCTTCAGCAGCTTCCCTATCAATAGCTTTATCGCCTACTCCAAAATACCCTTCTCCATCTCTAGCTGCCTTATGTCGACAATAATTTAAATATAATAGACTCAAGGAAATGATAAATATTGCCCCAATAATCCCCAGTACTGGTGCAGCATAGATATCAGTATTAAAGAAAGCTGTTGGAATGACATTCTGAATTTGGGGAGACCCTGGAAGCGAATCCATAGAAAAGGTAAAAGCACTAACTGCAATTGTCGCCGGAATTAAACGCTTAGGGATATTCGCCTCCCTAAATAGCTGGGCAGCAAATGGATAGATGGCAAACACTGCAACAAACAAACTAACTCCGCTATAAGTCAGAATTGCACCCATTATTACAATTGCAAGAATGGCTTGCTTTGCCCCGATAAAACGGACAATAATTTTGGCTATACTCTTTGCAATACCGCTTATTTCAACCAATTTCCCAAAAATAGCACCTAATAAAAAAACCGGAAAGTACAATTTTACAAATTCAACTAACTTAACCATAAAAATGTTAGAGAAGAAGGGTAAAACATGACTAGGATCTGTTAAAAATACAGCAAATAATGCACACAATGGTGCAAAAAGAATAACAGAAAATCCTCGATATGCTAGAAACATTAGTAAACCTAGTGATATAAAAATTATCATTACATCCATTAAACTTTCCCCCTTTTTCTCAAAGCCTTATATATAAACATTTTTGGCCGGTTTAAGGTCGTATAGGATTACTGATCAACGAAATTCGGTTCTCTTTTATTAATAAAGGCTTCAACGCCTTCCTTAACATCCTTCGTCTGAAAAACATGACCAAAATTTTCTGCTTCAGTCACGAGTCCATCTTCAAGCGTTTGTTCAAAACCATAATCGATAGAATGTTTTGCAAAAGTTAAAGATTGTAAAGAATAATTACAGATACATTTTGCAAGTTCCATTGCTTTTTCTAAAGATTTCCCCTTTGGAACCACATGATTTACAAGCCCTATTTGCTTGGCCTCTTCTGCGTTCAATGGCTCGCCAGTATAAATCATTTCTTTTGCTTTGGCTTTACCAATCAATCTAGGAAGTCTTTGAGTTCCCCCTGCACCTGGAAACAAACCTAATTTAATTTCAGGAAGCCCAATTCTCGTCTGTTCCTCTGCAATTCGAATATCACAACATAGGGCAAGTTCACATCCTCCACCTAATGCTAATCCGTTGATAGCAGCAATAGTTGGTCGAGTTAAGCGTTCAACTTTATTAAGGGGTTCCTGAAGCCAGAGTGATTTCCCCTTTCCTTCTTCCACTCCTTTTCCAATCCATGCTGGAAATTCTTTTATATTCCCTCCAGCAACAAAAGCTCTTTCACCTTCTCCAGTAAGTATAATTACTTTCACACTGAAATCGCTTTCAATTTCACTGACCACAAGATTCAACTGTTCTAAAACATCTGCACTTAATACATTAACAGGTGGATTATCAATAATAATTGTTGCAATATTATTCTGTTTTGACCACGAAACAACTTTATTCTTCATTGACTTTCCTCCTTCAATTCCGATGTTTTGGCATTATTAAAAGCTTCAGTCGGTAACTTTCGATACCCATAAAAACAAAGTGAAACAATGATTTAATAGAAAAAGGATTATATTAACCTCATAAAAGTCACCATTTATTCCATACCACTATATTGTTTTCTAAGTATGAACTTTTGAACCTTACCAGATGGGGTGCGTGGTATTTGATCAACAAATGTGACCTTTCTAGGTTTTTTGTAGCTAGCAAGATGTTTTTTGCAGTATTTAATAACATCTTCCTCCGTAAGTTTAGCCCCTTCTTTTTTTACAATTACAGCACATACAGCCTCAATATATTTCGGGTCTGGTATACCGATTATAGAGACTTCCTTCACTGCCTCATGCCGGTATAATACATCTTCAATTTCCGCTGAGTAAATATTTTCACCACCGCTTCGAATCATGTCTTTTTTTCTACCCGAAATTGTTAGATACCCATCGTGATCGAATTTTCCCATATCTCCAGTTTTACACCAACCATTCTCAAACGTTTCCATTGTAGCATCACGTTTTCTCCAATAACCCTCAGAAACCGCTGGACTTTTAATTGAAATTTCACCGATTTCACCAACAGGCAAAGATTTCCCATCTTCATCGATAATATTAATTTCTGTAAGTGGCATTGGCTTACCAACAGTATGACCTTTTGTAAAAGCATCATGTGGTTCAAGTGAAGCCGCAATTGGTTGTCCTTCAGTTAACCCGTAAACTTGAACAACTCCAATATGAGGAAATCTCTTTTTTAATTGTTCTAAAGCCCACGGCATTAGAGGGTCACCACCTGTATAAATGGTCTTTAAAGATTTTAACTGATACTCATTAATTTTAAGCGAATTTAGCATTTCATAAATCATAAAAGGAAATAAAAAAGAATCGGTCACGTTTTCCTGTTCAATAACGGAAAGAATTCTTTCAATCTCAAACTCTTGGCTTTTTGTAATGATTACGCTCCCCCCCATCATAAGAATGGGAAGTGCGATATCTTCCAATGCCCCAACATGGTATAGTGGGCCTGTTGTCATCGCAACTTCTCGCCCAGTAAATTTCCATTTGAGTGCTTGAATCGTAGAAAACCAAAAAGTTGTATCATGAGTCCAAATCGCACCTTTAGGTCTTCCCGTTGTGCCTGAGGTGTACATAAGCATGACGGGATCATTTAATCTAATGTTATCGACTTTGACCTCATCTACTGAACCACTCTCTAAGACACTCCATGAATTGGACCACTTTGGGATTGAGCCCTGTTTATGAGGAAGGCAAAAATAACTCTCAACAGAAACATGACTACAAATTGGTTCCAGATGATTGGCTAAGTTCGAATGGAAGCACAATATTTTTGTCTGTGAATCATTTAGTGCATACTCAAGCTCAGAACTTGAAAGCCTAAAATTAAGCCGAACAGCTATTGCACCTATTTTTGCAATGGCAAAATATAAACTAAAATATTCAAGACAGTTGTAAAGCAAAATACCAACACGATCCCCTTTTCTTACTCCATACTCGGAAAGCTTATTTGCATACGCATTTGATTTTAAGTGGAGATCCATGTATGTCCATGACTTTCCTACTTCTTCTTTTATCGCTATCTTTCTAGGATTTATATTATTTAAATCAGTAGCCATTTTTCTTGTAATAAAACCGATATCCAATGAAATTCCCCCTTTATAAAATTTGAGATGCAGGTTAATACAAAACGCTCCAATCAATAGCAAAAGTCTTTATTGATTGATCTTCTCCTTTCTTCTAATGGATTACTAACTATCAATGCAAGATTCATACCAAAAAAAAAGCCCTATAATGACTTAGTTCTTTAAATATATACGGGAAATATTTTCTTGCTTTTCAGAAAATTTTTTTTGAAAAAGAAGCTGAGGTAGGATTAAAGTGGAGGAATACAGGGGTAAAAATAAATCCGAAATATCGGAATGAATTCCGAAATCTCGGATTTATTTTTTTATTGATTGATTTTATATTTTTTAATTTTATCGTAAAGGGTAGAATTTCCTATTTCAAGAGCTTCAGCAACCCTTTTTTTATCGAACTTAAACCTCCTTAAAGCACTTTCGATTGTCTTCTTTTCAACCTCCTCCACACTGTCCTTTAAACTTGCTTCTTTTATTTTTGCCTTATAACACTTTAGATAATCAGGTAAAGAGTCTTTTCTCATTACCTCATCATCTGATAGGTGAACACCTGCATCTATCACATTTTCTAATTCTCTTACATTTCCTGGCCAGTTATATTGCTCTATTAATGATAGTACCTCAGGGTGAATAGAGGTTACTCGTTTCCCTATTCTAGCGGTAACTTTTTTTAAAAAATACTCAACAAGTAAAGGGATATCCTCCGTTCTATCGCATAAGGGAGGAACAAATAATTGGACAGCATTAATTCTATAAAATAGGTCTTCACGAAATTCCTTTTCTTCTACCAATTTTTCTAAAGGACGATTTGTTGCTGCAACCACTCGAACGTTTAGTTTTTTAGGGTAAAGCGAACCTACAGGCTCAATTTCTTTCTCCTGAAGGACTCTTAATAACTTGACTTGCATTTGCTGAGGCATATCACCAATTTCGTCAAGGAAAACAGTTCCCCCATCGGCAAGTTGAAACTTTCCTATTTTACCTCCCTTCTTTGCCCCTGTAAAAGCACCTTCTTCATACCCAAAAAGTTCAGATTCTAATAAATGTTCTGGGATTGAACTACAATTTATTTTCACAAGTGGTTTGTCGCTTCTCTCACTTAACTGATGAATGCTATGTGCTATAATTTCTTTGCCTGTACCACTTTCCCCTCTAACTAGTACAGAGATATCACCTCTAGCCACACTTTTCACACGTTCTTTTAACTGTTGTATTTGTTTAGATTTTCCAATTAAATTGTGCAAAGAATACTTTACTCCATTTGTAACAACCTTTTCACTTCTGTAAAAATTATGTTTTGTCAGTATCTCCTTAATGTGACTATTCGTTTTATTCCAATCATCAATATCACGAAACATGATTGTCCCAATTGCACCTATTATTTTCTTGTTTTCGATGATAGGAATACGGTTAGCGATAACAAAATCACCACGAATAAAATGTATATCTGCGATTTCTGATTTGCCTATTTGCACTACTAAGTGTAGCCTAGTATTTTCAATTACGTTTGTAACATGTTCACCAATCACTGTACTGCGTTCAACATTTAAAAATTCACAATATTTATTGCTAATATATTGTATTTTCCCATTACTATCGACAATTACAGTTCCATAATATGCACTTTCAAAAACCATATCTAATAGTTTATTAGTTGAGAATTGGCCAGTATTCATCATAGGTCTCCTTTAACCGGAATGTTTAAACATAAAAACCTATACCATAGAAGGCTATATCGGAGGGTGAAACGAGAATTGTATTTCATCCTATTTCTTGGGTTCTATAGTGAATATAAATGAGAAAGACTGAGTTCACATTGATAACTATTAGTAATTATTTATGGACAAATGAGAATTTAGAAATATATATAAGACTGAACTGATCCACACCGTCTTGGGTATAATCAAAAAAACACAGTCTTTCTACAAGATGGTCAACGTATAATAAACGAAACGGAGATTCTGTCCATTCATTTCGAAGCCTTCTTCACTGGTAGCCACCTTCTTGAAGCCGTTTTTCTCCAAAACTCTTTGGGAGGGAATATTAGTAGTGGTCGTCTTTGCATGGATTTGTTTGATATCTTTATTGACGATTTTCTTTAGTAATAATTGCAGGGCCCTATTAGCAATCCCTCTTCTCGTGTGCATTTGCCCCACTCGATAACCAAGATGCCCTATTCTTTGATCATCTTCGATATCTACCACATTTATTCTTCCTAAAATGGAATGGCGGTTATCCTTGATTAAATAGAAAAAGGAGGCTCCTCGTGTTTGTTCATCGAGTAACGCTTTATGGCTTTCGTTGAAATGAGCAGGGGTATAATAGTCATCTCCACGAGAAGGGACCATTTCTTCAAAAAAAGCTCTGTTTTCCAGTTCGAATGCTAACAACTCTTCCATATCTGAATCTTGTAACTCCTCTATGAATATATCCATTTATGCCGCCACCCCTTTTTGTCTAAGTATAATGGAAAATTAAGGATGAGTAACGTTTTTTCTTGGTGATGGATATTCGTTTATATGGCATTTCCAATGAACAATTATAAAAACACCGTGAATGCAAATCATCCACGGTGTTTCCCTTTATCCTTTGAATTGACTTTGGAATCCTTCTCGCAAGCGTTCTGGCAGCTCGACAATGGTTTCGTTCAATGTATCCAGCTTTGTTTCGATCCGGTGAAGCAAGTACAAGGTTACAATGATGGGAAACCCGATATCGCTGACAAACGGTAGGATTTGGTCCACTTTTATTCACCTGCCTTGAGTAGTTTTAGTCAAAAAGGACAGGCTCACCGCTTCCGGACTTATCCTTCCAAGATGAGCCTGCCTATGAATGTAGTTGAATTACCATGAATTCAACCACATTAGCAAATAATTCGACCATTGTGGGCATTAATTTAACCGTTACGACGGATAATTCGACCGTCAGAAGAGATAATTCAACCGTTACTAATTTTAAAGTACTTCGACGTCCTCAACATTACGCTCGACCACGCGTGCTCCCTTGATGCTAACGAAATCTCCTGAAGAGGTGATGAAAACATTTTGCGCGATGATTTGCTGCATTGCTTGCTTCACTTGATTTACGTCCACCGGTTCCTTTGGATTATCCACAGAAATCGTCGACGACTTTCCTTCTTCTGTTACGAAGATCATTTCCAATGCTTTAGCCATACCTGTCACCTCCCCGTTTTCCGACCTCACATCACTTACCCGATGATAGCGTTCGTATCGACGCGGTTCACTTCACCCATCGGATAATTCTGCACACTCGCAATGGCCTTGGCTGTCGCTGATAACTGATCGACTAGTGCATCCGTTTTAATGTTAGTAAAGGATTTACGCTTAAAAACGATCTCCCCTTTTTCATTGAGGCCCGTTTCAAAATCCAATCGTAACGTTGTCGATAATTTGATTTGGTTTGCCATGTCGCTCACCCCCTTTCATACTCTATATAAACTTTTTAGCGGGAAAAGTAGCATGGCGGGTAAAACTTTTTCATAAAATGCGTAAATATGGAATAAATCATGTAAAATAAAAGAAAGAACATCGAAAACCAAAGACGTTTCCATCACAGTAATGTGGGTAGAGAAAGGATGAGGCATTCTCTACACGTCTCTTTTGAGGAGGAAAGTTCATGAATCCTGTCATCTTATTTGATGGTGAATGTAACTTTTGCGATTCGAGTGTCCAATTCATCATAAAGCGCGATCCGAAGGGGCTGTTTCGTTTTGCTTCCCTTCAAAGTCCAACTGGACAAGAGTTTCAGAAGAAGTATCAGGTTCCCGGGAATATCGATAGCATCGTCTTGCTTGAGAATGGCAAGGCCTACTATAAATCGACTGCAGCACTAAGGATATGTAGCCATTTGAAAGGCGCTTGGAAGCTGTTTTATGGCTTGGTCATTGTCCCACGTTTCATTCGGAACACCGCTTATGATTTCATTGCCAAAAACCGTTATAAATGGTTCGGGAAAAAGGAAGAAAGCTGCATGTTGCCTTCACCAAGTATCAGGAAGCGTTTCTTATAAATGAAAAAAAAGACGAAAAGCAAAGGTGCTTTTTCGTCTTTTTTATATATTCAATGATTTCCCACAAAAATAATAGTTCCTTGAAGGAGTGATTTCCCTTGTATCCACAAACAGTATTAGAAATTATAGGGTCTACTATTTTTGTAGTTATGCTGTATGCCACTGCCTTATTATTGCCACAAAAGATCAGGAAATTGAGTTTACTAATGGCCTCTTCCATTACCGTATTCGTGCTTGCATTCTTTGTTATTCGCCCCTATTGGGTTGATTATCAAGTATCCAAGAAGACTGAACAACTCAACCACTATCTTGAGGACAAATATCCGAATCAAAGATGGCAATTCAGTAGGGACATTGGGAGAAACTATAATCCGTATCACGTAAATGTAGAATTTGAAAACGAAAAAGGGTGGACGTATTCGTATTCCTTGAGCAATGAGTTGTGCCAAGGCTCTTGGTCGCCACCAGAAGGAAAAAGCCCCAGTGAAGGGAAACATTTCGAGAAGAGTTGTGATTAGGCCGCCTCTTGTCAGTAGAATGATTTCAGACTTTATCTTGTACTTTTTGCACAAAGTCAAGCCAGCCACATTCTATTAAACGTAAAGAAACCTACTTACTCAAACTTAATGTCTTCCCAAATAAAACGAGGGTTAAATTCATGCGGGTCCAGGTCCGTTTCTTTGTACGTAATCGGCTTTTCATTTGGCATCGTAACGGTTAGTTTCCTTTTATCTTCGCTTAATTTCAAAGTGAAAAGGGTAGTGCGATTTCGATTTTCTTCATTATATAAGATACCCGTGATTGTGGAACCAGTCGGATTCACGATTTCAAAATGCCTAAGTGGATCAATCTCGTTTTTTGTGATTCTCTGAAGGGTATACGTACTGATTTCATCCCTCATGATAATAAGGTACGTGTCATTCGATACCCAATAATTGTACAATTGGCTACCAAAATACTTAGGGGTCTTATAAGAAGGCACATCGCTCGTTTCCACTAAGTCTTTCCCCTCTTTTGTTTCTTGCACTTGGAACTTTCCTTCTTGAATGGCTGGTTCTTCACATGCAACAAGGCTACCTATCATCAGCCATCCAATCATTACTCTTTTACACCTATGCACATCTGTATCCCCCTATTCCATTTCTCAACGGGTGTCTTTTTTATCTATTGATTATAATTTCTCTCTCCTTCATTTACCACAAAAAGGAACTAATTCGTAAAACGATCCCTACATCTTCCCATTTATTATTTTTTTTACAATTTTTCACTAAAATATACTATTATATTAAAGACAACAATCAAGGAGGAAAGTCATGAAGAAAATGGCCGTCATACTTACTTCGTTATCCGTATTTTTAGCTGCTTGTGGAAATTCCTTTATTTCTTCTCAATATCAAGAAATTGATACGATTGAAAATGACTTAGGGGATCATGGAACGGTTTATCAGGCTTATAGTAAAAGTGTTTCAGAGGTTGCTAGTGAGATCCGGACGGACACAGAACCCGATCATGCTTCAGTAAGTAGTGAGGAAGAGATGTTTCTCCTCTATCCAGAAGACTCAACAGATGAAGTCATACATATTATGAAAGATGAACTAAACCCAGCTAATACGATCATTGAAGTCGTCGAAGAGGATTTTGCCGAAAATAGCTATGACTTTCCTCTTATGGAAACACTCGGCGTTTTAAGTGTGGCTACCACTTTGTATGGCTGGAATCAAGTAGACTCGAAAACATTAAAGAAACGGCTGGGCTATAAGGGTTATGTTAACGCGTTTAGAAATCATAACTCCACTAGTATCCCCACTAATTCTTTGATGGAGGATGAAGAGGAAGACGAATCCGGATCTTCATACACGGGTAGCGGTTATAGAGGGACAGGCAATGTGAAAAAATCATCAGATCCGGACAGCATTCGAAATGGTGATGTTGTACGTGGTGGCGGTCCGGGGACCGGGAAATGACAAGGGGGATATAAGAAATGTTTGAAAACATTATAGACGTACAGGAAGTGTTACTAACAATCTATTACTTTTTGGTATTGGGTGTAGTATCCATTGTTTGTATGTGGATTTTCGAAAAAATCACACCGTACAATGATTTTGAACTGATCAGAAACGGGAACAGTGCGGTCGCTATTCAGTTTGCGGGGAAAATCTTGGGTATCACCTATATCATGAGTACTGCCGTTGACACAAATAATTCCTTACTGGGTGCCGCAATATGGGGCATCATCGGCTTTATCTTGATGATGATCGGTTATTTTATATTTGAAATCGCTACACCAAAATTAGATGTGAGAAAAGAGATTGAAAAAGGGAAAGTATCGGTTGGAATCATTGCAGCCGCTATATCCCTCGCTATCGCCTTTATCATTTCAGGTGCCATTTCATAAGACGGACTAACATGAAGAATCTGAGTTCTTTCAGGTTCTTTTTTGATGGATCATTATAGATTGTGAAGGAGAGAACAGTATGTCAGAAAGAGCAAGCCACATTCAAAAAAGAAGAATCTTCACGTCTTCCGGGATTGTTTCTATATGTGGGATTGTGTACCAGGTACTATATGGAGCCGCTGGTGGCTATCTTTTCGGGGATTCCACATTATTCTATTGTTTAACCATCGGCTTGTTTTTGAGCGGGATGGGCATTGGGGCCATGCATAGCGGTAAATTCCATCGCCACTTGATGTCGAAATTCGTGATAACGGAATATTTGATTGCCTTAATCGGTGGTTTCTCCATCTTCTCCGTTTTTTACATACAAGCAAATTTCGGGGATGGAACATCCAAGGTCTTTTTATTTGCCATCATCATCATCACCGGTTATCTTACAGGATTGGAAGTGCCCCTACTTATTCGGAAATCCGAAGAAATTGATGCCGACTTAAAGAAATCGACTGCTAATGTACTGGGATGGGACTATGTTGGTAGTCTATTGGGGACCGTGGCTTTTGCTTTTTGGCTAAAACCCACGCTGGGACTGATCAAGACCGGATTTTTTATCGCTTTTATCAATATCATCGTGGCCCTCTGGATAAGCTTTGCATTTAAAAAAGAGATTCAACAAACGTATATCAGACTGACGGGGATCTTATTAACCATCGTGATTGGCTTAGGTTTTTTATATGGGGAACAGTATGCCCATACATTGGAGCAGAAACTTTATAGAGACCCCATCGTTTTTTCCAAAGATACGAAATACCAGAAGATTATCATGACGAAAGATACAGGAGATTTACGTTTATACCAAAATGGACAGCTTCAGTTCGCTGAATCAGATGAACATCGATACCACGAAGCGCTGGTTCATATTCCAATGTCGCTTTCCGACAAGAATACGAATGTACTGGTCCTTGGTGGTGGTGATGGGTTGGCGACAAGGGAATTATTGAAGTATAAAGAGATTCAAAACATTACCCTGGTAGACTTGGATCCTGAAATGACGACCCTTTCCAAAGAGAACCCACTTTTGACGAAATTGAATCAAAACTCCTTTCACTCTAAAAAAGTTCATATTATTAATGAAGATGCCTTTAGTTATTTGAAGAATGCCGATGACGTATATGATGTCATCCTTGTAGATTTACCAGATCCGAATAACGAGTCCTTGAATAAACTCTATACGTGGGAATTCTATAGCTTAGTTAGGAACCACCTGACACCAACTGGCTTTACTTCTATTCAATCGACTTCCCCTGTATTTGCTACAGCGGCTTTCTGGACGATCAGTAACACCGTGAAATCGACAGGGTTATATGTGGATAATTATCATTTAGATATTCCTTCGTTTGGTAATTGGGGTTTCACATTAGCCTCCAGGGAAAAGTTTGATATTGAAACTGCTGAACTAAAAGTGGAAACTACCTATCTTGGGGATGAAATGATTCCATCTCTCTTTTACTTCGGCAAAGATGAAGATCAAGATATAACCATCAAGGGTAAGCATTTTGAGATCCCCATTAATTCATTAAATAGACCCGACCTTCTCGACTTATATGAAAGAGCTTGGGATTATTATTAACAACAAGAAAGTTGAAACTTTTCCTCACTCTTTCCGTACTATCTATTATGAATTATTTACAGAGGAGGTATTTATTGGATAGGCCTAAGTCGGTAAATAAATCCAGTCTTGTTCTTCCTGTTTTCTTTGGAATGGGAATAGGTGCGGTAGTTGGGTTAGTTGCTTATGTTAAAGACTGGCTCTGATTAAAAATGAACGAGACGGAAAGCAGATCATGCCTTCCGTCTTTTTACTGCTAGGACGTGGACTATCGCCATAAATGGTTGATTATCGGGCTCAATTGCAGTGATATATCTCACTTTTAACCTTAATCAAGCTGTTACACTTTGGATTGTGTTAGAAAATAGAGCATGTACGAACAAAAAGCTCATCTTTGAAGGACCATCCCTTCAAAAATGAGCTTAATTCGACCATTGTGGCGATTAATTCAACCATTATGGGCATTAATTCAACCGTTACGACGGATAATTCGACCGTCAGAAGAGATAATTCAACCGTTACTAATTTTAAAGTACTTCGACATCCTCGACATTACGCTCGACCACGCGTGCCCCCTTGATGCTAACGAAATCTCCTGATGAGGTGATGAAAACATTTTGCGCAATGATTTGTTGCATTGCTTGCTTCACTTGATTTACGTCCACCGGTTCCTTTGGATTATCCACAGAAATCGTCGACGACTTTCCTTCTTCTGTTACGAAGATCATTTCCAATGCTTTAGCCATACCTGTCACCTCCCCGTTTTCCGACCTCACATCACTTACCCGATGATAGCGTTCGTATCGACGCGGTTCACTTCACCCATCGGATAATTCTGCACACTCGCAATGGCCTTGGCTGTCGCTGATAACTGATCGACTAGTGCATCCGTTTTAATGTTAGAAAAGGACTTACGTTTAAAAACGATCTCCCCTTTTTCATTGAGGCCCGTTTCAAAATCCAATCGTAACGTTGTCGATAATTTGATTTGGTTTGCCATGTCGCTCACCACCTTTCACACTCTATATAAACTTTTTCGGGGGAAAAGTAGCATCGCAGTGGAAATATATTTTAGAAAATCTCAATAAAAAAGGAGACAGCATTTACACTGTCTCCACTAGCATTCAACTATGAACCTTTAAACAGGGGCACTAAATGGCATGCATCCACTGCTTATGAAAGGTGCCAAATGATCATCCTACATGTTAAATGGATAATTTTCGAAGTCTTGTATGGGTAGGAATTTTTTCCAAAACAAAGAGTGAGCTATTCATGAAATCATGCCCGTTCTTTTATCCGTGCTCTAAGTTCTTCTAGCCATTCGGCGTTGTGTTGTGCCCGGCTGTATGCATGCTCTTGAATAAACTTAACACCCCAATAGTTCTCAGCGTTTTCATCAATTTCAAGGCTGAAGCTTGTGTATGTTTCCCAAGCCTTACGCTGTTTTTCAATTTTCTCCTCTAATATCGTGAGTACTTTCTCTACCTTCACGTGCTTGATATAGGAAAGGGCAATATACATTTCATTTATTTCAGTGGCTTTTTCAAACGTTTGGTAAATCCGCTTTTTTAATTCTTCTCGTCCTGGATCTGTAATTTGGTAGACATGTTTGTCTGGCCTGTTCTCTTCCTTGATGGTTTCAACCGCACGGATATACCCCATATCCGCTAATTTGACAAAATGATAATATAATTTACTTTCGCTTATCCCCGTAAATTTATCAATAGGAATTGGTTCGGATAATTGCTTTTTTAACTTATATGGATAACTATTGTCTTCAGCCAATTTCCCTAAGATATAAATTTGAATCGACACGTCAAAACTCCCCTTCAGTCGTCACTTGTCTATAGTTTAACAAATTTGCGCTGTATATTCTGTAGGGATTTCGACTTTCCCTTTTAAGATCGTCGGAAACGGCTTATTCCTCAAATCCCCATTCGTAAGTAGGATTAAATTCGTTTGGCTCCATCACGGTTTGTTTGTAAGCTGACATAGCAACCCCTCCTGTCGGGTCATTTCAAATAGTATTCGTCATGGTAGAGTTATCCCCCTTTAAAATACATATTTTGGACGAGAGTGTATTTCGTATTTTGGTAAACAATAAGGAGCGAAAGGATGTGGATGAAATGTCATTAGAATGGTTTGACAGAGTATGTGGGGAATTGCAGGACCATCTTCAATCGATTTGTGACAAATACGATCGGATTGGCAGCATGACCGTGGAGCGAGGAGCAAAACATCCACGCATCGAATTTTATACAGAATTAGATGAAGATGAGCAGGAGAATTTTTGCGCCCTGTTTTTCGATCCGAAAAGTGAAGAATTTTATATGGAATCCTTCGACATCGATTTTGGGCAAATAAGCAAGGTGCTATTACCTGATATTGAAGATATCGTGGAGGCCGTCCATGAAACCTTCCATGCTTACATAGAAGGGGACGACGACGAATACGACTATGAACTCGATGACGACAATAATGGGTTGGAAATCGTGTCAGGCTCCATGTCCTATCCTTCAACAGGAAACGATGATTCTGAGGTATTCGAAATCGATGTTGAATGGGAAACGCCAGAAGTAACGGCTTATATAAAAGAAAACGAAGTAGAGGTCACCTATCAATTCGGAATCGTCCAGGAAACAGGTGATGGACTGCTGAGACGGGTCAATCGGATTTGGACAGAAGAAGACGACATTATTTTAAGAGATGAAACGAACTTCATGTTCAGTAAAGAAGAGGCTGGTACCATCATCTCGATGATTGCCAGTCATATGGATTCTCTGACTAGCATGGATGAATAAGCTAATAAGAAAACCTTGTCCGGTGAGAACATGGACAAGGTTTTTTTCTCACATAATCAGTTGTTCATACACTTCATTTAATTGCGTATAACGTTCGGAATCCATCGCTTCTTTTGCATGCTCCATTTCCTTAGGAAGAATTCGGTTAAGAAGTTCTGATTCCTTTCCAGTAAGCTCACGAACGAGCTCCTTCTCCGAATGGAACTGACCATGTTTAATCTTATCGTAAATGTGCTGTGCCTCCGGGTGTTGATCCGTATAATTAGACAAGATCTCACGTAAGTAACCAATCGTGCGGTCCATCCAAACCACTCCTCTCCTGGATTAGTAATCTAAACTAGATTGTCCCGGAGCCGGGATATCTATACAGGGATTTGGAGGGTGAAGGAAGCAATAAAAATTTCGATAAAAAACGAATTCCTATAACTTCTCGGAATTCGCTTTTTAGTATTATTAATCAAGGCTATTAACTTAACTGAGTGATTCATTTGCTAATAAATACTGAACTAGTCAACCTCGAGTAACTACTGGGAATCCAAATAGTTTCTTACCGTAGATATTTACTGCATCTTCATACAAAGAACTTAAGTGTGTACCGACTGTTAATAAATCACGCGTGAATAATTCAAGCGGATGACCTTTCAGAATAGCATGTCCCCCTAATGTTAATAAACTACGAACTGCAATATCTACGCATTTTCTAATCAACGATGCACGCATTGCTTTGTATTCAGCTTCATTATATGGCTGATCTTTATCTCTGTACATTTGAGCAATATATTCATTTAAAAGGGCTTGTGCAGCTTTTAATTCCATACTAATTTCGGCAAGTACACGTTGACTGGTCGGGGACTCATGTTCATTAGTACCGTTCATACGAACACGTCCAGCTGTATGTTTCTTAAATTCTTCTACTACACGCTCTGCCCCACCAACAGCCATTGATGCGAAGCCTATATAGAATCCTGGGAACCACGGCATATCATAGTATAGATAATCTTTATCATAGGCAGCTTCTGGTGGTCGGCTTTGTTCCTGCATATTGCTCATACGCAGAATAGCTTCCCTTTTAACGAAAACTTTATCTGCAATAACAGTATGGCTTCCACTACCTCGCATCCCCAAAGAATCCCAATTTTCTTTAATTGTTAAGTCAGCTACTCGAACACAAACACCAGCACCTTCTTTTACAGCTGAATCATCAAAATGCATTAAAGCACCTAAGGCTACCCATTCTGAGTGTAAAATACCACTCACGAAGTTCCATTGACCTGAAATTAAATATCCACCTTCGCACTCTTCAATTTGACCAACAGGTGCAAACACATCTGCTACAAAACCATCTGATGCAACGACTTCGTCTCGGAAGCTTTTCGGTAAATACGATACCCATGCATTATGCAATGAGTAAAAGCATGTCAACCAACCCGCTGACAAGTTATAATAGCTAACCTTTTTAATTAAGTCTGCATAAGTCCAAAAGTCAATTTGTGGAAAGTTGTAATCTTTAGGTAGTAATAAACGATGGATTTTTTCTTCACGAATCGCATTAATTACATTTTTTGATACTGTTGCATTCTTATCTGCCTCTAATGCTTCAGCCTCTGCAATTTCCCCTATTCTTGTTGCACTTGCCATAAGTTCATCATATAAGTTTGTTTCAACTAACGTACTAGCCATTTTACATCATCCTTTCCATTTCAACTTCGGAATGTACTTCTTCATTAAAAAATTGAATGACACTCTCGTTCACAATTTCTGGCTGGTCAGTTTGACATTGATGTCCACATTCATCCAAATACTCAAAAGAAATGTTTGGCAATTTCGATTCCAATTCATATGCCATTTCAACTTTTGCAATTTTATCTTGCTTGCCCCAAATGAATTTGGCAGGGATTTTTAAATTAGGCAAAGAATCTTTCAAAGAGAAACGATCCCATAGTTTCGGTTCACGGTTCATTCTGTCTTGATAGTCTCTAGAAGCTTGTAATGCCTCTTTTGCACCTGACAAGTTAGCTGTTTCATGACGGAATTGAATTAATTCTTCTGTGACTTTTGACTCGTTATAGGTATTTGATGTAACGAATTTACGCATTGCCTCCAGCGTATAATCATACTTTATGACGTCTAAAAGCTTCTTATTGTTTTCTGGTTCCGGCATTGTATCTCGCATTGATCTAGCAACTAATGCACTAGCAATGAGTACAACTCTTTTCACCCGCTCGGGATGATCAATTGCATACTTCGCTGCTACATATGCCCCTTGTGAATTACCTACGATAAATACTTCATCTAAACAAAGTGCTTCAACAAAGTCTGCTACATGATCTACGAGGCTTTGATGACCTCTAGTAGGCCATGCATGCGGGCGTTTATCCGTATAACCCATTGATATTTGATCAATTGCATACGCACGGAACCCTGCTTTTGCTAAGGCAGGTAACATATATCGCCAACCTGCCTCACCAGAAACACCTGGTCCAGCCCCATGTAATAAAATTACAGCCGGACCTTCTGTTCCAGCCCAACAATAATGCGTTTTCACACCATTTGCTAACACCCATCCATCATAATAATCGTTACCTAGACGCATACCATTGTCAGCCCCTCATTATTTATTATTTATAATTTATAAGTTTTTTTAGCAATCCAGAAATCGTTTATAGTTATATAAAAGTTTTAGGTAACATGTAAATTATAATTAAACCCCATTCACTGATACCGCTTTCATAATTATTGATGTCCTCCCCTCTAAAATAATCTTCCTTACTTCTAACAACAGCTTATAATTTCTCAGACGAGAATATAATATGGTTTTTCATTAAAAATCAGTTTCTAAAAATGTTTATTTATTGTTTTGAATATTGAAAATTATCAAGCTATCAATTAGAATTAATTTACTATGGCACTATAGATACAACAACGGAGGCGTATATATGGGATTAAACACCACTTCAAATTTATTACTAGATTCAAATAATCTGTTAGTATCTACAAGTTCTTTTGTCACTTTAAAAAAAACATTATTAGAAAATATCGGTTCATATAAAACCAAGGGGTTCTTATTCCGTTTTAGTTATGAAATCGGGGTCTCTGCTGCGAATGCCAAAGAATTACAAAAAGATCAATCTTCCCACCGCGGCTCTAAAAGTATGCATGCCATGTATGGTCATGTTAGAGATGTAATCATCGATCCTAACTTTAATAAACTATTAAATGGAAGTGCTAAGCACATTAAAGGACAATGGATTGATTCATTTGAGGCTAGCTTACATAAAAAATACTTTGAACCTTCTACCCAATGTGAATGTTTCACATTATGTGGATACGTTAGTGGATTTTTATCGACAAAATACAATCATCCGCTCGTTGCTGTTGAGACAAAGTGTGTGGCTAAGGGGGATTCATGTTGTGAATTTGAGGTTCGCCTAGAAGAAAATTGGAGTCCAGACAATATCAAAGTTTATAAATCTGCGAATATTATCAATGAATTAGAGACAACATATGATGCATTACTACATCACAAACAGTTACTAGATAAAATTTCAACATTTCATAATAACCTCACACAAAGTGTAACCGAAAAACTATCTTTACAAGAAATTATCCAATCAGCTTATGATGTTTTACACATTCCTATCCTCATTGAAAACCTACATGGTGATGAAATTTTACAAATAGGTCTTTCTGAAAAGCAGCTCCAACTAATTAAGGATAAGCAACATAGTTTAAGATATACTCAAAAATATTCGAATAACTCTTTTTACCAGTCCCCTATCCATTCAAAACTAATTTCACCCGTACTAATCAATAAAAAGCACTATGCTAATTGTTCATTTATATACTTATCTTCTCAATCCATGGAGGAAAATGACCATCTATACCTTGACCGTTTATCTAATGTCGTATCACTCTGCTTGTTATATGAAAATGCAAAAATCGAAGAACAAGAGCATCTTACACATACTCTTTTCGATCGATTAATTCATAAAAAATTCGATAGTATGAATGACCTTGAATCATATTTGAAATTCTTCCCTTTTAAAATTAAATCACCATTTTCCACCACTGTAATTCAGATTTCTCAAAAGCAAAAATCCGATTTGTTAATCGATTTGCATGAGCAACTATTACTCTTTTCAAAACATTTTAATACATACTCTGTACCGTCTCTTTTTTCAATTCTTGGAGAAAATATTGTCATCTTAAATACGCAATATACTGACAAAAAACGCTTTGCAAAGTCTCTAAAATCTATTATTCAATATATAGAAAAACGAAATTCGAATTACCTTTATTCCATTGGCATTAGTAACTCTTATAAGGACCTAATGGAATTTGAAGAATCACTTAAAGAAGCAACCATCTCTGCAAGGATATCCAATCAAGATCAAATTAAATATTACGAAGATTTGGGCTTCCTCGGCAACTTTATAGCCAACATGAATGCCACCCAATTGCATGCCACCGCTAAAGAATTGCTAAAGGAATTATATGATTTCAATGATATCAAAAAGAAAGATTTGCTCTACACACTATACAAATATTTATCAAATGGACAAAAATTAAAAGAAACTATGGAAGCACTGTCCATTTCAATGGGTGGGTTGCAATATCGTATTAAACGCATTGAAAGCTTACTCCAAAAAAGCTTAAAAGATTCTTCTTTCTCAGCGTATTTGCTCCTTATTTTAGAATCACTAATTCTATTAGATGAGCTACAATTCTCGTGATAAGTAATCAAATATGTCCATACATACATTCGTAACTTGGCTCAAGAAAAAAGACCACTCTGACGTTCAGAGTGGTCTTACTATACTATCTAAATTATCGAGATTGAATAAGTTCACGCAACTGTTTTTCACGATCCACATCATCACGGCGGTGGTCACCCCAGTAAGTAGAACCATGTTTAATGAATTCTTCGTAATTCCACGCGATTGGCTCCCAATCTGGCTCGAAAATCAAGTAACCGTTTGTGAAGATTTCTAATCGTAAGCCACTACCTGGATCGATTACGTAAATAAACATTGCTTGTGAAACACCATGCTTTCCAGGACCTGTGAATTTCATTTCTGTTTCGCATAAAATATCAGCTGCACGTAATATGTCTTGAGAGTTGTCTAACCAATAAGCAATGTGGTGCATTTGGTTTGGGGCCGTTGAACGCTCAGTTGAAACAACTGCAATATCATGCACTAAGTTTGTTACCGATAACCAGCTAGCTGTTTGCACGTCATTTGGATTCATAAAGTATTCACGTAGTTTAAACCCTAGTTTTTCTTTTAAGTATTGAACAATCTCAGAGTTCTCCATACTTGTTTGTAAGTTTACATGGTCGATACGACGTGGTGAAATGCCTTTGCGCCATGCTTTATATGTTTGGTTTTTAAGAACCGATTTACGTGCATCATCTGCTGGCGTTTTTTCCATATCATAATAAATTTCGAATCGGTGGCCAGACGGTAATTCAAAGCGAATTGCTTCACCCTGTGCAGTTTCTTCACCTGCTGCAACCCAACGTACTTCTGTATCAGCTTCTTGTAAAAGTGTAGCAAACGTATTAACATCTTCACGGCGCTTTGCTTTCCAACCAATGTGATCGATATACGATGTTTCACCCGCAGTAATCGATAGCGTGTGGTGCTCAAAATCACCCCATGCACGTAAATAATGGGTACCGTTTACTTCTTCAGTTTCTTCAAGACCAATAACATCTCTAAAGAACCACAGTGATTTTTCAAGGTTTTCAGAAACTAAAGCCACGTGCCCTAATTTTGCAATTTCTGGAGCATATAAAAATTTTTCCATTTAAAACCCACCTCATTTTTTTGTAATAACAAGATCCTTTACTAACCCTTCACAAAGAAGCCCCATTCCACAGTTTTCAATAAATAATAAATCAATTAATTGATACCGCTTACAAATCATCAGTGCTATTCAACTACTATTACGCCTCAACTTACAATTTAGCGCTAAATAAGAAATACCTTTGACCTTTATTGATTGTAGTTAGATCTTCAGGTGAAGCATAATTACATTTCTTGTTTAGAGTATAAAGGCTAAAAAGTTCAAATATCATATCACTTTTCATTAAAAAAATATTTATAATTATTTAGAATTATTAAAAAGGAAAGAACATTAAAAAATTAAGGTATTATGTGCTAGCAAACTATAAATGTAGTCTGGTTAAATTCCTAAACAAAAAGAGATGTCCCTAATCAATTTCCAGACATCTCTTTTGCTATTCTATATTATCTCTGTAATATCGGTTTTGAATCCTTTTCTACAAATAGTTCATCTTCAATTAAAGAACTATAGGTAACTTGCTCTTTATATTTTTTACAAATCAGCCAAACAACAGGAAGCATTAATAGTAAGAACCCTCCAAGGAATAAATAAACGTCTTGGATAGCTGCCATGCCAGCTTGGCCTTCTGCATAATTCCCTGCTAAATAATGTACTTTACGGCCATCGTAAATAAAGGCAACAACTACGACAATAATTACTTTACCGATGTGTTTCACAATATTAACCATCGAAGCACCTTCACGTAACTGGTTTTGATTCACTTTACTTAAAGCAGTTGCTACTGTAGTCGTGCTTAGCATACCATTACCAACACCGATCATACCTATACATACGATAATTGCCCAAATTGGTAATGTATCCAATGTGAAGAAAATGAAGAATGCTGCACCTAATAAAACCAACAAGCCTGGGTAGATAGCTGTTTTCGGGCCATATTTGTCCAATAATGTACCACCCACAATACCAAACACACCAACCATCAGGGCATGTGGAAGTGTTGCCATTCCAGAAAGCGTTGGACCTACACCTAATACTTGTTGCATTAAAATGGGGACGATAAATGTAAGACTTGTCATGGTAAACGAACAGCACGCTACGATAATAAGACTTGACGTAAATAGGGTATTTTTTAAAATACGTACATTTAATAACGGTTGCTTACCTTTTAACGAATGGAATACAAATGATGTTAGGCATATAATAGCTACCGTAAACAGTACGTATGGCATGTACGGCTGTACTGGTTTTTGTACTTGCTCAATAGCGAAAACTAACGAAACTAACCCTATTGAGATTAAAATGAAGCCTAACCAGTCGAAAATATTTACTTCTGTTGACTTTTTATTATAACCTCTAAGAAAAATTAATACTGAAATAAAACAAAGTACGATAGCTGGAATATTCGCAAAGAATAAGTAATTCCAAGAACTATTTTCTAAAATTAAACCACCTACTATCGGAGCAATGGCTGGGGCAAGCATATTTGAAAATGACCATAATCCCATTGCAAAACCTTGCTTTTCAATTCCAAAATTTTCACGGATGAGTACCAAACAAATCGGCGTAATTAAACCACCACCCAACCCTTGGAATATACGAGCTAATAACATAATTTCAAACGTTGGAGCAAAACCGCCAACAAACGCGCCTCCTGTTAAAAATACAATACCACCTAAGAAAATGTTCCGATAACCATATTTTTTAGCAAAATACGGTGCTACCGTCATTGCAATTAAAAAACATAATGAGAAAAGCGATATAATCCATTGTGCTTTTACAGTGGTAATGTCAAACGTCTTAATATATTGTGGTACTGCAACATTTTGTAATGACGCATTCATAATAACCGTGACAGAAGCAACTAACGTTGTAAGAAGTACACCCCATTTTTGAAAATCTTTACTTTTTTGAGTAGACATTCAATTCCTCCTTATCCTTTAAAGAAAGATAGATTTGATGGAAACTTACTTATTTAGATAACCTCTGTAAAGAATAGATACGACAATAAATGTTACCGCTTTCATTTCTTGTACAAAGTATTCCCTTCAATCTACTATTGTCAATAAAATCGGTCCCTTCTTATATTTTTAAACAAGCAAGAATAAATCTTCAATTTACTCTCCACACTTTTCTAAATCAACTCGCAAATACCTTAAATCAAATATATTTTTTAGGGATCCCTCTATTTTGATTAAAGTATTGTGTGTTAATATACAAATTTTAAATATATTCTTTGAAAAATATAATGTATATTTTCATTAAAAATATTCATTAAAAAATTAGTTTCATTGTTTTCTATATTTAAGATTAAAAGAATTCAAGTCGCCAAAAACCAGATATTCCAAAGAAGGGGCTGTCTAAATTTTTTTCCTTTTCTTATAATTATTCATTGAAAGCAGCTGAAGCAAACCAGCTATCTTCGGTAGAACAAGGACTATTTATTTAGTGCAACATTTATTTGTAAATTCTCTTCCTCGTTTACACGACGGGCATCTTCTTTTTCACTTGTTGTAATCTTAAACTTACGCGTGCTTAATAAAATAAGCGCAGCCAAAATATATAAAACAACGACTACTAATACACCCGAATTAAATCCTGCACGAATATCTTCACCTGAGATTTTAAGCAAGTAACCCGTCATCCATGGGCTAATAACGCCTGCCATACTTGAAATTGGCAATGCGATACCTAATACACTACCTACTAAGTTTTTTGGAATTACCATGGATTTAATGGCCGTATTTAATGGTAATAAACTTGCATTCATTACTAATCCCAGTCCTAAGAAAATACATGCTAAAACTGGTGAGGATACAATTGTTGTCATTAAATACGATACCGATCCGATAAGCAATATCCTTATTAATACTCGATCATAAGATTTAATGAGACTCCTATTCTTCTTAAATAAAGAGTCCGTAAACTTACCTATACAAATGGCAAAGATTGCACCTGTAATCCCCATTGTTGCAAAGATTAGACTCATTTGTTGAGGTTCAAGCCCAACAATTTGTATTAAATATGTTGGTGCCCATGTCAAAACCCAAGTAGCTATCCACATTGATACAAAACTAATCACTAAAGTTGATAACACATATGGATTAAGGAATACCTTTAAAACATCTTTAAAGGGCACTTCTTTGTTTGACGCTAAAGATTTTACATCTTCAATTAATGGTCTTTGGGGTTCATCCTTCATAAAGAAGAACATCGTTGCCCATACTAAGCTTGCGAGCCCTAATAAAGCAAAAGTATGTTGCCAGCCTAAATTGATAATCCCCAGTACAATCAATGGGGCAGCTACATACGTACCCACTACTGTACCAGAAGTCATAATGGCTGAAGTAAAGCCCCGTTCTGAACTAGTAAACCATCGTGCAAGATGCACTACGCACAAACTGTAAGTTCCACCTTCAAAGAATCCCAAAATAGCACGAAGGAATATCAAATGCGCTAATGTCTCTACAAAATAAGCAGTTACCAATGAAGCTGTCCAACCTAATGCAATTATTATTAATAAATACTTAGTATTAAAACGATATGTTAATATACCTATAATCACGCCTCCACAAGCGTATGTAACAAAGAAGCTACTCCCTATTAAACCAAATTGATCATATGATAAATTAAGTTCATCCATAATTGGTTGTGCCGCTATTCCTAATACAGACTTATCTGTGTAGTTTAAAACTGACAGCAAGAAAAGGAATCCCAATACAATCCATCTCATAATAACGTCCCCTTTGTATTAAAGCATTTACTTATTCCCACTTATCTCATTTTATTAATGGTTTGTTAACGCTTACAAAACGTTGTTTAATTTACTTTATTTCTTTCATTTTTAAAGCTAATGCCCTATTATTCTTAGCTGCTATATTAATGAAATCCACCATTTAAAAGTAAACGAAAAATAGACCCAAAGTTTTTTACACATTGATTTTAGGTCTATTTCCATTTATCCTGTATCTCCTGTAAGTTATAGAAAGATAACATATTATACTATTGTCTATTAATGCCTAAAAGCACTTTTACGCATTAAAGTTCACTAATCTAATCTTAGGGAACTAATAATTTAGCAAGTCTTTGCATGCTATCAAGCTGCTCAAAATTCATGCAAATATCCCAAATCTCCTCAGCGCGAGACAATGGTATCCTCGCACCAAACTTCATGTTTCGTAAATACTTGCCATAGATGTAATCTAAAGATAAAGAATCACGATCTAACATATTCCCAGGACGTACTTCATCACATTTACCAGAAAGAATTGTACCATCTAATAATTCTATCTCAACATGTGCAACAAAGTCGTCTGTTTCTTGTAAATCCGGTATCTGTTTATATTTTTTTAGCATCGTTTGGAACGGCTCATCTGAAAGCGCCTCTGGTGTTTGATGCTCTGGATACACTCCTCCATGTAAAACTGCATTACAAACAGTTGCCTGTACACTAAATGATGCAAATGGTTGCGAAGCTTCTCCAGGCTCCCACAAACCACCTACGATAGGAACCTTGGATTCAAGCATATGCACACGAATTTCTTTAACTTCGTCTGGAGCATACCCACGCTCACCTGTAGCAATTAGAGCAGCTTTGATAGAGTGATGAGTCGCACAACAACTAGAATAAGGCTTAATTAAAACTTCTCCATAGCGAATCCTCCCAATATCTTCAAATAAGGAATCTATATCAGGCGTAACTGAAAACATATCAACAAAGCATTTTTTTCCGAGAATTGGATCCTCAATTCCAGTAAAGCCATGGCGTGCCATATCAGCAGCGAAAATAGCGTTACGCGCTGAATTCGCATTTGGGAATTTAAACAACCAAGAGTGTTCCATAGTTGAAGCCATGGGACCACCTAATGTATTAAATGCGATACCTAAAGTATTATGGATTTTTTCATTGTCTAGCCCCGATACTTTCGCTACGGAAGCTGCCGAAGCCATCCCATTAACGGTACCATTACTATCAAAAAGGGCATTTGTATTAAAGCCAATAGCAGCACTAAGGCGTGAACCAAGGTCCTCACCGACAGCGATTGCAGCCATTATATCCTTACCTGATGCTTTTTCACGTTCACCTACAGCAAAAACCGCTGGGAAGAGGCTACTTGTAATATGCGCAGGACGTCCTTTTCCACTTTTATCATCTGCATGACAAGGTTCAAAATCATTTGACCGCAATTGTAAACTATTTAAAAATGCAGCATTAGCTGCAGGCATTTTACCACCTAGATTATAAACAGAAGCTTCTTCTCTCCCTCCATATTCCGAAAGCATAGCGTAAGTCATATCTACACCTACACCATGCACTCCCGCAGCGGTTACGCCAATACTATCCGCCATACGAATCTTCATACGCTCGATTAAAGATTTATCTAAATCCTCATATTTAGTATCAAACATAACTTGACTAAATAATCTGCTAGCGTTAGTGTATTGCTTTGTAGAACTCATAACCATTTCCTCCTCTCGGTAATTAACAAAAGTCTCAGTACTTTTTTATAAACCCTATCGATATCTTTTTGGAACTTTTAGACTTCAGATATTGTAAGCCCTTTCATGAAAATTGTGAAAAACCACAAAGTCATAGGGACACAAATTTATAAAGCCTATAATTCTCTCTCGATTAAAAAAAATTTTTTACTATGCAAATCTTAATATGTTTTCATCAGAAATATAATAGGTTTTTTCATTAAAATATCTATCCAAAACATTTTTTTTCATTGTTTCATGTAGCATTTCCTCCTGCAAAACACATTCTAATTTAAAATTTGATTCTCATCGCTCAATTAAATTCCTATATTTTCAGATTATGTAGTAAACTAGCCATGGTTCTGGAACCACAATATCTATACAACTCAATTCACCATTACTTCCATTTCCTTTTCGAGTTTCCGCGCTTCCTCTTCTTGCTTCTTGAAGTCCCGTGTCCTTGCATGTTCTCGGCCACTTCATCCTTCACTTGATAAGCTTGACTCGCTTGAAAGGCGCTTTGGTTGAAGTTTCATTGAAGAAATTGGTACCCTTCCAGACTTGTCACTTTAAATAAGGATGGCAAGTGTAGCCCTCTCATAATATAGAATTTATTTCCAAATATAAGATATCTATGTCTTCATTCTCGAACAAAGTTTCAAGAGCTTCTGATCCTTCTTTCTCGGCAAATAAGAACTCTTTTATCGATATCGGTACCGCAAGTAACCACGCAACTTTTTTATCTGGGAAATCTACAATCTTAAGCTTTTCCCATAAAAAAAGGTGACGTAAATAGAACATGTCCCATTTCACTATCTGGATAGTACATCTTTATGACCTATTTGAATATTTCTCCATGAGAAATAGGTAACTTTGTATATTAAACAGAAATTAGAATTTAAAAATTTTCTATTTTGTCATACGAAAAACTGCACCTCCAGTTGTTAGATTGAGTCTAACAATTGAGGTGCAGTTCAAAGACGAGGCACTTTTTTATTCGTGTTCGTTATCTGGGATATAGTTCAATCGTATAGGCAGTTTTTTTTACAGGCCTAAAATGGAGTACAGTTCAATATACTGTATACAAAACTTAAATTAATTTTATATTAAATTTTCAGAAATACTGTGAATTAACCATTTTAGTCTCTCTTCATTCATTTTCCTCATGCCATATCTTTTAACGAATTCCTGTACAAGTTCCCAATTGTTTAGTTGCTCTATTAAGTTTAGCTCATCTCTAAGTTTTTGGTGATATTTAGTATTTTCGAACGAATTAAAGTGTTTTATTTGGTCAGTTAACTCATCATAGTTAACACTTACGTTGAAATAGCATTCAAGAAAATACTTAAAGGTTTCAAGTTTTAATTCATCATTCAAAGTCATCACAACCTTTATTTGATAATCGGGAAACTAGTTAATATTTTAAACCCTAACTCTTGTGTCGAATCTCTTACTAATACAACTCTAGAGTCCGTTAAATTGTTTATAACTTGCTTATTATCTTCAAGTGCACCTTTCCCTACAGGATTTTTATGTGATACATCAAAAATCTTTCTACCTGCATCTGCTTCATTCAACCATTGGACAATATCATCTGCATTCTTGCGTAAATTCTCCTGAACTGCTTTAATTGCCGTACCTTTATCCTTGAATGAAGTTGCATCGACATCCTCTTTTATTGCTCTCTTAATCAAATCCTCATTTGTCTTTGATACATGCCTTTCTAATGTATGACCCCCAGCATTTTCCATCTTATCAAGAATATTTTGATCCACATTTCGTACTGTATTAGGACTAACTCCACCCGTACCCTTACTACCTTCACTTTTCGCCGTAATCTTCTGCGCAAGATCCTTTATCGTTGTCTTATCCACTTCAATAATTTTGTGAGTACTTCCAGTCGTATCGGCTACTTCCCTGACCTTGAATCCAGTTGGCACTTCCGTTTTACCGATGGCCTTACCCATATCCTTGATCGAGCCTTGAGCTTTCTGGACTTGTTTTTGCACATATTCTTTGCTGTAGGGGATGAATTTTGTTCCACTTGCCATTTTATCTGCGACCTTAGCTGCCCCGGCAACTCCGGCGATACCAAGGGCGTTCATCAGGCTGGTTTGGCGCTGTTCATCCGTGAGCTCATTACCAAACATATCTTTGCCTGTGACTGCTTCGCCGAGACCGTTGGCGGCGGTTAATCCGTATAGACCGTATTCGGTTTGCTTGAGGACATCAAGCCCTTTACTAGATTTATAGGCGTCCAATGCATGCTCTGCAGCATTCATTGTTTTGGCTGTTTTATAAATCGCACTTCCGCCTTTGACAGCACGCCCAGCCCAGCCGACGATGGGGATGAATCCGGCAGCAGCCATCGCGCCCGCGGCGATTCGTTCGGCTTCGGAAAGTTTACGGCCTGTGACGGGATCGACTCCCGTTGTCGCTCTTACTGAATCATAATACCCCGTGATTTCCCCTGTAAAGGTTTTTGTCGCATCCCAGGCTTTTTCATACCAAGGGCGGTTCTCGAGTTCTTCCATTTCCTTTTCAAGTTTCCGCGCTTCCTCTTCTTGCTTCTTGAAGTCCCGGTATCCTTGCATGTTCTCGGCCACTTCATCCTTCACTTGATAAGCTTGACTCGCTTGAAAGGCACTTTGGTTGAAGTTCATCGGGGAAACGGTGCCATCCTGACTGGTGGCTTCAAGTAAGGCCTGGAAAAGGCTAATGGCTACACTTTCCTGGGCTTCGGTCACTTGGTATTCTTCTACTAATTTATTATCTACTTCGTGCACTTTCTTGATGGTATCGTTCTTTTCTTTTTCGGCCTTTTCCATTTTCTCATGGAAATCGCCTTGGTCGAACACCTGTAGTGGAAGGATATCATCAATGTTCTGGAAAATCTTTTGGAGATCGGTGGACTGCTGGTTCACCATCGATTTGGCATTGGTGAGGCCATGGGTCACTTCTCCTTCTAAAAAGGGCACCTCGACCACAGTTTCACCGGATAAGTCTGCATCTTCCAAAATCGCCGGAATGCCTTTTAAAAAGCTGATTTGTGTCGTGAATAGTTCGTTCAGGCATCGGCAACGATGACTTGTGCTCGATAAAAGTTCTTGATGGCCGTCGCCCCGGCTCCGGCCAGCTCTTCATCCAAATCGACGATTCCCTGAAATTCCTTTTTCAGTGTCTCTACTTGCCCCAATAGGTCTTCATATTGCTTGGCCCGTGACTTGACTGCCGACTTCAATGGCTTTGCTTCAAAAATCGTCATAATGGCTCATCCCTCTGTAGGGAAAGGGGGACGGTGCTTTGCAAAAAATAAATCTGAGCTTTCTCCTGTCCTATATCCAAAAGAAACACCTCATTATTATTGGTATATTTTTCATATTATATAATTATAAGGAAGATAGTCAGGGAGATAAATAGGGATAAATATGCTAATTACCCGATTGACCAGGATATAATCCTCATCTATCCACGAATACCACTAAGACTTTATACCCTCTCCGCATATAATTTCAGATAGTAATAGAGGGTAATGAATGGGCCAAAATGATTTGATAACAAAAAAAATCCGCCATACAAATTGTAGGTGGATTTCTGGATTGATTCTTGATTAGTATTTTTCTTGATACCACTGTTTCGCGGCATTCACTTCATTCATCGTTAATTGATGTCCATGGTTCTCCCATTGTACATCAACCGAGGCATGGGCCGCTTCTAATAATTCTTTAAGGTCGATGGATTCTTGCTGTGGACAAATTGGGTCATTGACTCCGGCTGCTATGAACACGTTCGTACCTGTTAAATCAGGTAAAGCGATTCCACGTCTTGGCACCATTGGATGATGTAAAATCGCACCCTTCAAGGCATCCGTAAAGTGGAATAAGAGGCTCGCTACGATGTTCGCACCATTTGAATACCCGATTGCGATGATATTTTGACGATCAAAAGCATAGGTACTTGCCGCTTCATCCAGGAAGCTATTCAGTTCATTCGTACGGAAAATCAAATCCTCTTCGTCAAATATCCCCTCCGCCAAACGTCTAAAGAATCGGGGCATCCCATTCTCCGATACATTCCCTCTTACACTAAGGACAGAAGCTTCTGGATCGACGATGTCAGCTAGCGGAAGCAAATCATTTTCATTCCCGCCCGTTCCATGTAAAAGCAATAAGACTGGTTTATTCGGATTCGTTCCTGGTTTAAAGATATGTTTCATTCTATATTCTCCCCTTGCTTAGTTATCTCACTTTATTGGATGGTACTTGAATGGGAATCAATGATTGAACGAGATGCTCACGTTGCTGCTCGAATTGGGGCGGCAACATAAGTTTCATCCCCATCGTTTCCACACTTTCGTCAATCGCAAATCCTGGTGGGTCTGTCGCGATTTCGAATAAGATCTTTCCTGATTCACGGAAATAAATCGCATCGAAGTAGTTACGATCCTTCACTTCGGTCACGTGATGTCCATGATTCATTGCATACTCTTGCCACTCCAAGTGGTCGGCTTTGTCGTTCGCACGCCATGCGATATGGTGCACCGTACCGGCACCTATTGTGCCCCGAACGCCTGTGACCATTTTTAAATCGATGATATTGCCGATGTCAGCTAGAGCTCTGAACCGTGTGTAATCGCCTTCTACACCCATCATTTCCAGACCTAACACATCCGTTAATGTAGCGGCCGTTTCATCTGGTGCGCTTGAATAAAGGGTGGCGCCTCCAAATCCTATTATCGCCACTTCCCTTGTCACATCGTCCACTGCCCAAGCATTCTCTTCACCCGCCCCACGAGCGACAAGTTCAAGGTGAAGGCCATGCGGATCGTCAAATTGTAAATACGTTTCACCGAAGCGCTTCACTTTTTCAAACTCCACATCATATTTCCGTAACCGTTTTTCCCAAAAATCAAGTGCTCCTGTTGGCACGACATATGATGTCACACCCACTTGTCCATCGCCAATCCGCCCCTGACGAGCGTTTGGCCAAGGGAAAAAGGTAATGATGGTCCCCGGATTTCCCCCTTCGTCACCGAAGTATAAATGATATGTGCCAGGGTCATCGAAGTTCACCGTTTGCTTCACCAAGCGTAAACCCAGTACACCTGAATAAAAATCGATGTTTTCCTGCGGATGGCCGACAATGGCACTGATATGGTGATTCCCTGCCGTCTGTTTTTTCATCTTCGTTTCCTCCCTATTTTAGATGAATGCTGAGCACATAGTTCAAACAAATTGATTTAACCCATTTGCTCAACATTCTTCTTTTTTAAAACACACCATGTACACGTACTCCGTGCACATGGTGTGAACGGAACTGCTTACAAGTATTCTTTCTCAATCTTCATCGTACTGCGAACCGTATCGATTGGGCGGACCATCTTCTCGATTTGTTCCCGTTTTGGTTCTAAAAATGGCGGCAATGAAAGAATTTCACCCACCGTTTCATATGGCTCATCGCCCATGAATCCTGGACCGTCTGTTGCCCATTCAAACAGGATGCCAGGTGCGACGCGTGCATAAAGCGATTCAAAGAAGAAACGGTCCACATAGCCGGAAGTACTGAATCCGAAACTTTCCATACGGTCGATCCATTCCTTCAATACACTTGTATCTTCCACGCGGAAGGCTGCATGGTGCACCGTACCGAAGCCTTGGCGTCCACGTGGCAAGACCGTATTATGTTCGACGATGACTTGTGCCCCATTCCCGCCTTCACCAACTTCAAATAAATGAAAGGAACCTTCTTTGGCAATTTCACGGAATGCCATGACTTTCTCCAGCACTTCTTTAAAATAGTCAAATTGGTCAACCCGGACATGAATCGGTCCCAATCCTGTAATCGCAAATTCAAGTGGAATCGGGCCCTTTTGCCATGGTGTACCTGAAGCCACGCCCTCATTCAACTCGTCTGAGACTAATTGATAGTGTTGATCGTCGAAATCAACGAATGATAAAGACTTTTTCCCGAAAAGATCTTGAATGCCTGTATGTTTCACTTGTAGCTTGTCAAAACGTTTGACCCAATATTCGAGAGCGGCATCTGTCGGTACTCGGAATCTCGTTTTGAAAATCTCATTCGTACCATGCGTTCCTTTTGGAATGCCTGGAAAATCGAAGAATGTCATGTCCGTCCCGGCACTTCCTTTGTCATCCGCAAAGAATAAGTGATAGGTTTGAATATCATCTTGGTTTACCGTCTTCTTGACCAAACGCATGCCCAATACGAATGTGAAAAACTCATAATTTTTTTCTGCACTGCTTGTTATAGCTGTTACATGGTGAATTCCTTTAATGTGATTCATCAACTTTCTCCCCTTTTCATTGTGCTTCCTGTTTCAAATTATCTCGAATTCGAGATATTATATAAAAAATAAATGAGATCTATCGACCCATTGTTCTTAATTGAAATATATTTAATTCGAGATAATAATATCACATATCTATATCTTCTGCAAATAATTCTTGCCTTACACACAATCCTAATTCCCCTTTAACGGGCAAAGAGAAAATTAGGATTGAACACAAGTCCACACTTTTAGTTGTTAGCTAAACATTCAGGTGCTACAGAAAATTGGGCTTCCGTCTTTTCTTTCACTTCTTCTATGGAAACATCTCCTTGCGTCTCAATTAGAACCATTCCTTCAGGGGTAAAATCAAACACGGCTAGATCGGTGATTAAACGATGCACAACTTTTTGACCAGTCAATGGCAGCGAACATGTTTTTTTGATTTTCGATTCTCCATGTTTGTTCACATGTTCCATAATCACGACCACCCGCTTGGCCCCATTAACGAGGTCCATCGCACCGCCCATCCCTTTCACCATTTTCCCGGGAATCATCCAGTTGGCCAAATCCCCTGTTTCAGATACTTCCATTCCCCCAAGGATGGCAAGATCGATATGGCCGCCACGAATCATGGCGAACGATTCTGCGCTGTCAAAAAAGGCCGATCCCGGAACGGCCGTGACCGTTTCTTTTCCTGCATTGATCAAATCCGGATCTATCTCCTCTTCCCGTGGATATGGACCAATGCCAAGCAAGCCATTCTCTGATTGAAGTAAAACATTGAAATCATCCGGGATCTCATTGGCAATAAGTGTCGGCATCCCAATGCCCAGATTGACATTCATGCCGTCTTCAATTTCCACAACCGCCCTTTTTACGATGACCATACGTGTATCCTTCATCATCAGACACCCCATTCCCTTTAAATTTTATCCTTGTGCAACCGTCCGTCGTTCGATTCGTTTTTGATAATTGGATCCAAGCAAGATCCGCTGTACATAAATGCCTGGTGTATGAATTTCATCGGGATCCAATTCACCTGGTTCGACGATTTCTTCTACCTCCGCAATCGTGATTTTCCCGGCCATCGCCGCAAGTGGATTAAAATTCCTTGCTGTCTTACGGTATACAAGATTCCCAAGCGTATCGGCTTTCCACGCTTTTACAAGGGCAAAGTCCCCAACAATTCCTCTTTCCAATAGATACTTCTTGCCGTCGAACACCTTCGTTTCCTTTCCTTCTTCTATAGGTGTACCGACGCCCGTCGCTGTATAAAAACCAGGGATTCCTGCCCCACCAGCCCGGATTCGCTCCGCCAGTGTACCTTGAGGCGTTAATTCGACTTCGAGTTCCTTACTCAAGTATTGCTGTTCAAATATTTTATTTTCCCCCACGTAAGATGACACCATCTTTTTTATCTGCTTATTCTGAAGCAACAGGCCCAGACCCCAGTCATCGACGCCACAATTGTTACTGACAACCGTCAAATCTTTGGTACCTTGTTCCTTTAGCGCCTGTATGGCATACTCCGGGATGCCTGACAACCCAAAACCGCCAACGATTATAGTGGAACCGTCCTTAATATCTGAAACCGCTTCCAAAAATGAATGCATCACTTTTCCTTTTTTCATATGTTCGCCCCCTTTAGTATCATAAATATTCTGAATAGTATTATTGTTTAAAGTTTACATTTATATCTCCTATAAGTAAAATACATAAATAGAATATATTGTATGAAAATAAAGAATAAATAGGAGATAAAACGCATGGAACTACGAGACTTACAATCTTTTATCGAGGTTGCGAACCATAACAGTTTTACAAAAGCTGCCGCCCATTCCTACTTGTCACAACCCTCACTTAGCAAAGCCATCAAAAAGCTTGAACAGGAGCTTCATGTTGAACTGTTCGATCGATCTACAAGGCACCTCCGCTTGACCGATGCTGGACGGATCGTCTATCAGCAAGGTCAAAAAGCGCTACAGGCCTTGTCAGAATTGGATATCCTTTTAGGTGACCTCAAAGACATTGCGACAGGGGAAATTAAAATCGGGATGCCTCCTTTGATTGGCACCCTTTTTTTTCCGGAGATTGCCCGTCGTTTTCACCAACAACATCCGAATGTCTCAATTGAATTAGTTGAACTTGGCGCCAAGTTGATTGGTCAGCTTGTCGAAGATGGACGGATTGATCTTGGGCTCGTGGTCATGCCAGCGAATGAGGCAAAATTCGACATCTACCCGTTCATTCAGGATGAATTCGTTTTATTTGTCCACGACGACCATCCGCTCGCACATCAATCATCCGTCTCCTTGACCGAACTAAAAGAAGAAAAGTTCATCTTATTTACGAAGGACTTCACTTTGCACGACTATGTGATACAAGCATGCGAAGAAAATGGCTTCAGTCCCATCATCTCGTACCAAAGTTCACAGTGGGATTTAATCGTCGAACTGGTCTCATCCAAGCTGGGCATTGCGCTATTACCCAAATTGATATATGAAAAACAAACGAACAGTGATGTTAAAATCATCCCGATTGAAAACGCCACACTCCTATGGAAACTCGGAATCATTACAAAAAAAGGCTCCTATCACTCGTTTGCAGTGAAAGAGTTATTGAAGGTGTTGGAGATGAAAAAGGATGGGGTTATGTAGGGAAAGGGAGCTAAGTTCTCCTTCTTCAAGAAACGATTAATTTCCTACTCACTATAAAAAGGGCGTAATCCACTTAATCGTTGATTACGCCCTTTCTCGTTAGTCTAGTTATGCAAGGTTACATTGGATTCGATGGGGTCACGTCCCACACGAAAACTATTTACCTTTGCTTCTTGATCAGGATAACCAAAGGAAATGCCAAACAATAACTTCATGTCATCGGAAATGCCAAGTACTTGGCGTACCGTATCAGCGTGAAAGCCCAAGATTGTCTGAGGAACACTTCCTATCCCGCGTGCAGTCAGTGATAAAAGGAACGACTGGGCATACATGCCAATATCAGAAGCGACACGCACATTATCTCCAAATGAAGGCATGAATAGGAACGCAACATGCGGTGCATCGAAGAATGATAGATTTCGCATGACTTCCTTTTGACGGGCTTCGTGATCCTCCCTAGCTATCTGCAATTCCCCATAGAATGTTTGGGCCTGTTCTATTTGTCGTTCAGCATAACGTCCATAATAGTGATGTAAATCAAATGTAAAATCGGGCGTGGCTTGCCCTTGTTCGCTCGTATTTAAGAGGGCCTTCTTCAATTCCTCTTTCTTTGCACCTGAAACGATATGAACATCCCAAGGCTGAGTATTGCAATTCGATGGGGTAGCTTGAGCATCCTCTAGAATTTCACGAAGAACTTCTTCTTCAACAGGTGTAGAAAGAAATTGACGTATAGATCTTCGACTGCGTATAACTTCTTGAAAAGAATGATTATCCAACAAACACCTCTCCTTTAGTATGAACTTCCAAAGCCGTTAATTATTACAAGAGAACACTGTATATTCATACTAAATGAGAATTCATTTATTCTCAAACATCCTGTTTGATGGGCTATCGCTTAAAGTCCATTCTTTCTATTAAGAAATGGATAGATACATATGTACTAGGTTTCCTATTATACAATTAGTAAAAATGTTTATCTTAATACTTGTATATCCTCTACTAATTCCTTATGAATTCTTCTAAATAATAGATTCCATGTGCACATACCATACCTATTATTAGATGTCTAAATTTAAAGTCTTCTTTTTCCGATGCTCTCAGTCTATTCATTAAAATAATTAATATGGATATTGTTAAAATCATTAATGAAAAAATATGTGTATCCGTATATTTAGCATCAGTATTTAAAAGAAACAACATGATTAAAAAGTAATAAAAAGTCGGTTTGCCCTTCACCTTTTTCCTTCCTTCCCATTCAATTAAACTCTTAACCTTCTCTTCCTAAACAAAAAGAAGACTGCTCATTAACAGCCTTGATTTGAAGCTATTCCCCGTAAGACCTATTAGACAGTTTCCTTTTATTCATAAAGCTTCTTGGCTATTTCATCAAGAGTTCTGGATATGTTTGAAAGTACTATTAGAATATGGACAGGAAATCCGATTGCAAGTCCTACTAATGGAGAAAAAGGTCCAGCAAAAAAGAGTGCGATAAGAGTAGGTATTAAATACACAGAAATAATTAGTACTTTCAAAATACATCACCTTTTTAGTTAATTATAACATGGTATTTCGCTACAGAACTCGTTTAGTAAGCTGATACCTCCTTCCTTACTACCTTCATCGTACTGGTCATGAACGGCAAGGCAGTGGAAGAAGGATTTGTATTTTTCATCCCGAATATATTCCTTAGCGATCTAACAAGAAAGGAAGTTCAAAAAGAGATATTCTATCAAAAAAACTTTCCGGGGGAGATTTATATGTCTTTAAAAGCAGGAGATATCATTACGTTTGAACGGACGTTTACAGTGAGGGATGTTGAATTATTCACGGAGATTTCGGGGGATGAAGGGAATCATCACATAACCCCAGATGAACAGGGGAGGCTTGTCATTCAAGGGTTATTGACGGCTACCTTACCAACAAAAGTAGGTGGGGACCATAACGTACTGGCTCGCACCATGAATTTTGAGTTTATACGACCTGTATTTACGGGGGATACAATAATGTGTGAAGTTCAAATCGATCAATATGAAAGGCAAGAAAATAATCGAACAGCCCTTATGGCCTTGTTCTCATGTAAGAATCAACATGAAAAAGAAGTGTTAAAAGGAGCTTTTTCAGGTATCATCCTTTGAATCTTTCTTAAACTAGGGGCTTAGTAAAATGGTAAATAAAATGAATCCATTTCGATTAATCGAAATGGATTCATTTTATTTACCAATTAATTCGACCACGAATCGGTTTAATTCAACCATGCAAGCTGATTATTCAACCACGCCCAGCCACTAATTCGACCACTCGACTTAATTTTGAAGAGCAGAATAGTCTAGCTATTCTCAAGCAAATACCAATTCTTTTTCTCTGACCATTGGAATGACCTTTTCACCGAACGCTCTCAAGTCTTCTTCATAGTGAAGAAATCCTGTCAGCACGATATCCACACCGATTTTTTTCAGTTCCATAATCCGGTCCGCGACTTGTTCAGCCGTTCCGATGAGTCCTGTCTTAAATCCGTCATTATATTGGACAATGTCTTCAAAGGTGGAATCAGCCCACATTCCTTTTCCATCAGGAGAAGAGGCCCCTGCGGTTTTGACTGATTTTTTAAACCCTTCCACCGCTTCTCGATCCGCATTTTCGACAATATCCCGCAACACTTGTTTTGCCTCTTCTTCTGTATCGCGGACAATGACGAAACCATTCACGCCAAACTGGATGTCGCCTTCACCATTCGCCTTCCTTAGCGCCTTTACTTCCTCAATTTGTTCCTTTATTTTTTCAAGGGTCCCGCCATTCATGAAATAGACATCCGATACGCGTCCGGCCATTTCTTTGGCAGCTCGAGAATTTCCTCCTTGAAAGATTTTCGGGGGGTTAATAGGCTTTGGTTTCAAGGGTGTGTCGTTCAATCGGTAAAAGTCGCCTCGATAATTAGACTTTTCTTGTGTCCACATTTCCTTAAGAACCTCGATAAATTCTTCAGAACGACGATACCGTTCGTCATGATCCAACCATGGTTCTCCGTAGCCATGGAATTCCCCTTTAAACCAGCCGCTGACGATATTGACAGACGCACGCCCGTTACTAATATGGTCAATCGTCGAGATGATTTTCGCCATCACACCTGGGTGCCATAGACCAGGCAACACAGCCGTAATGATGTTCAATTTGTTCGTCACAGCGGCAAGGGCGGAAGCGAGGGTAGCTGCTTCTAATTGGTTCTCAGCCCCGTAGCTTGCGAAAAACCTTGTTTGCAATAGCACATAATCAAAACCAATTTCTTCAGCAATTTGAGCGTACCGTTTATTATCTTCAAAAGACCAACCTGTCTGTTGTGGGATCTGAGAAACGACTAAGCCCCCGCTAACATTCGGAGCCCAATAAGCAAATTGTAAACTCATCCTTTTTCCTCCTTTTATTCGGAAATCAAAAGGCCCCTATCAAAATCCCAAAGAAAAGGAATCGATACGGGCCTCTGGTCGTCCAGTGGGCACTATTAAAAAGTGTGTTATGAACCTAGTAAGTACATCAAATGAAGAAGAATGCATCCGTCTATAAAGCTAGTTATTTAACAGCAGCCGGCTTGATGTCACCGCCGAATGGACTTAGGAATGTTTTTTGATTAGAAGAATCCTTCTTTTCAATTGGCAATCTAGGGAATAATAATTCCGATACGGTATAGGCTTCTTCTAAATGTGGGTAGCCAGATAAAATAAAGGTTTCGATGCCCAAATCAGCATATTCCTTGATACGCGCCGCTACCGTATCCGGATCTCCTACAAGAGCCGTGCCGGCACCTGTTCGCACCAATCCCACTCCTGCCCATAGATTAGGGCTTACTTCCAACCGGTCACGGTCGCCTTCATGTAGGCTCGTCATTAAACGCTGACCTTCTGAATCCATCCGCTTAAATACATTTTGTGCTTGTGCAATGGTCTCGTCATCCACGTGTTCAATGAGCTTATTCGCTGCTTCCCATGCTTCCTCTTCTGTTGGACGAACGATCACATGGAGTCTTATCCCGAATTTCAATGTTCTTCCTTGCTTAGCTGCAAGCTCACGCATTTTAGTGATTTTTTTCTCCACTTGGGCTGGTGGCTCTCCCCAAGTTAAATAGACATCAACATGTTCTGCCGCCACGTCCATGGCAACGGGTGAAGATCCTCCAAAGTAAAGGGGCGGATATGGTTTTTGCACCGTAGGGTATGGTAATTGTCCCCCTTCAATTCGTAAATGGTCACCTTTGAAGCCTACCTCTTCTTCTTCTGCAAGTAATTGTCGCCAAATGGTTAAAAACTCATCTGTTAGCTCATACCGTTCATCATGATCTAAAAAGACACCTTCTCCTGCCATTTCTACAGGATCGCCCCCGGCTACCACATTAATTAACAACCGACCTTCAGAAAATCGATCTAATGTGGCAGACATACGTGCGGCAAAGCTTGGTGACATTAAACCTGGGCGTACGGCTACCAGATATTTTAGATTTTTTGTTACAGGGACAAGTGTAGACGCGACAATGAATCCTTCTTCGCACGTTTTTCCTGTTGGAATTAACACCCCTGTATAGCCTAGATCATCGACCGCTTCTGCAATTTGCTTACAATAGTTATACGTGGCAGGACGAGCGCCTTCACTATTATTTAATTGACGAAAGTCACCATTTGTAGGGATAAACCAAAAGATTTCCATTTATTACTAACCTCTTTCTCTCAAATCAAGTTTTATTTAGCTGGTCTAACTGTTTCTCATTGGTAGAAAATTCAGTAATTTATTTAAAAAGGGATGGTACGTAAATTTTTAAGAATAGGGGGTAATCTCAGGTACCTGGCCATTCAGAGCCCAGTTTCCTAGATCCCGAATTTTGTATTCAATCGGATCATGCAAGGTATGTGTCCTTACATTACGCCAAAATCGGTCAAGTCCATACTGTGCTGAAGTGGCCCTTGCTCCCATAACTTCAAACATGCGACTAGTGACCTCCAATGCCGTTTTTGCAACGGAAGCTTTGGCGGTTGCAATCATGATCCCACATTCACCTCGCTCTTGTTCCGTTAGTGCCCACTCATTGTCCCATGCTTCTTGTAATGCCACTACCGCATTTTGAGCCAATGCTTCAGAAGCTTTTATCTGTACGAAGAAATCCCCATAATGACGAATGGTATAGGGGTCAAGGTTCGCTTGCTCCACACCGGAAGTCAACCAAGGGCGAGAAATGCTTCGGGTGTACGTTTTGGCTTCTTCAAACGCTCCTTCCGTCACACCAAGGAGAACATTCACTAAAATCGTCTGGGCAATATGTGTTCGTAAAGTGGGAAAGAAGCCATCCTGATGTTGTTCGTAAGAATTCAGCACTTCCTCTTCTTCTAGAAGCACATCATGGAACATAACGGTTCCGCTGTCTGTTTGGCGTTGACCGAAGCTATCCCAATCGCCTCCGACAACTATACCGCTTCGCTTAGTCGGAATAACGGCAATGACAGGCTGGTCATGTTCCGGACTTTTGGCTGAGATAAGCAGTCGGTCCGAGTCCGTGGCACCGGAACAAAAGGATTTCTTCCCGTTCAATCGCAATGAATTCCCTTCTTGCTTTACTACCAACCCTTGGTCACGTGGGTTAAAGGCATTGCCCCAGAACCAATCATGTTCGGCTGTTTCTCTATAAAGCCTTTCCTTCTGCTGTTTAGATCCGTATAAATGAACCGACGCCAAGCACAAAAAGTGGTAACCGAACAAATGAGCCAACGAACCATCGACTTTAGCCAGTTCACGGGTAATTCGAAAAATAGTTTCCCAATTCTCGCCATGTCCCCCTAAATGCTTGGGAACATTAAGAGAGAGCAATCCACTTTTGCGAAGTAGATCACGTTCCACTTTTGCCGTTCCACCTTGTTTATCCCGTTGTACGGCAGTTTTTGCGAATTCATTTGCTAACGACTGGGCTATTTCAAGAAAATCCAGTTCTGTTCCTTTTTCAGCTATATTCATGAATGAGGATCCTCCTTCAAATGGACCGTGTTTAAATCATATATTTATTGGTTTCCGTTTCCTTCATAAATTCGTTGAGCTTTTTAGTTAATCCGCCATTCCCGAATCTTATATATTTATGGTGGTTTTCTTTCGCATTCTCTTCTGTGACAAAGTCCAAAAAGGCCAAAAGATAGATTCGACGGTGAATAATATTAACGATTCCATCCTGGTAAAACCATTTATCAATCGTGTTATACACCCCTTTATTCACCCTATATTGCTGCTGACACAAAAGAAAAAACTCTATATCCGGTAAATTAAGATACTCGCTTTTTTCCAGATTCCCCTTTTGGATGGGATGTTTAGAAAGTTCGAATATGCTTACTTTTTCATCAATCATACTGAATGCTCCTTAATCCTTGTTGGTTTAAAACGTTCAATACCAAGGCTATGATCGAAGGGCTCCCCATTCGATCACAGGCCAGTTTGAATAACTGTACTTTTTTCTCCGCACTGACCGTTCTCCCTTCAAGTAAATACGCTACGTTCATCATTCAAGCTTTGAATAAAGCGAGGTCTACTTTGCCCACCACTTACGAACCACTCTTTTCATCCAAATTCAATCAAACCGTAAGCATAAAACAAAAAAAACAGACACCTTTATTGTTAGCTTAAACATCAGGGGATTTAAGCCTACATAAAAGTCTCTGGTAGTCCAGTCGACATATAAAGTTAGTAAAGTTGTATATACCTATAAATCACATGAATAAAATCGGAATTTGATATTTATTATAGCAAGACTTCACACCGTTGCAACAAACAATTAAGGCGGTTCTGACGTTTAGCGGACAGTGAACGAGAAAGTGTTCGATTATATAAAGAAAAACCACATTACGATTTATATTGTTTTGTTCATATTCCCTCCCATATGAAAATGGTCCATCCATAATGCTGAGCCGAATGTCCAGCTTGGAAGAGACTAGGCTATCTTTCTCAAATACCCATCATGAATCTAACAATTCATATTGATTATATATGAATTGATGGTCTATTATTGATACACATGGGCACCCTTTCAGATTTTTCAATCGACGTTCATGATTTAAATAGAAAAGACTGATTGATACGATTAACGCCTTTACGTTTTACTTTCAAGGTTTAGAGGAGGAAAAAAAAATGGAGAGCCATCAACCGATTATAGATCGCCGAATCATCCGGACCCGTGAAGTCATCTATGAAACTTTTATTTCTCTACTATCCGAAACGGAATTTTCACGAATATCCATCAAGGACATCACCAATCAAGCCAATATCAGCCGCTCCACGTTTTATGCACATTATCAAGATAAATATGATTGGTTAGATAAGACGGTCCAAGAAAAATTATCAGAATTAAAAGAATGCTTGAGGGTTTCAAAGCCGAACCTTGGAAATGACCAGTCCAGTCTTGAAATGGCTGATCCCTACTATGAGTCTTTCTTTGAAAATATAGCTACAAATCAAAAGTTCTACCACACCATGTTCACGAAAATCAAATCCGAAGAATTTCTTCAAAAATTGTATAAAGTGATTAGAGAGGACCTTTACCACCGCATTTCAAGCATGAATAAGAAACAAAGTTTACTAGTCCCCTTAGATATATTGCTTGATTCTAGCAGTTCATCCATCATAGGGATCACAAAGGTATGGGTGGAAAAAAACATGATTTACAGCCCTCACTACATGGCCTTGCAACTAACCCGTTTAGCGATTGGCAGCCTTTATAGAGCCATGGGCAAAGTGAATTAATACTTTCTTAAAATAATGACTATCGGATAGCATTCTTAAAAACATACATAATGAAAAAACAAGAAGCCTAAAAAGAGTCCCTTTTCAAGTAAAACAACGCAAAAAAAAGGCAGAAATGTTGTGATCGACATTCCCGCCTTTTGGGACAGCCCCTTCTCTTCCACAAATCAACCAAAGAATAAATCGAGCAGGTTACTTCCTGTTGAAGATTGCCTATTATAAAACTCCGAATACCCGCACTTCTTGCAATACACAACCGTGAATTGATTATTTTGGACATCGAACATCTTCGACAATCCGGTTCCCGTCATTGCCACGTCCTTCTTAGCCGCATCATCACTACCGCATTTTATACACCCTTTTTCACTCATGTTTCCTCATCTCCCGATCCAATTGAATTCAATCAAATTTTTCTTGCGTGTGTTTTTTCCTGGAAAAGTCTATAAATCTTGTTCCCTGGAAGGTTAACGTGCCCATATCTCCTTCAGCAAGCAAACCAAACTCCTTGCCTGAAATACGAAATTCCGTTCGATCACCACTGTCAAATTCCCATGTAATAAAGTAAGAGGAAGATTGCGAATGGACATGGGGATCATGGAGATGATCATGCCTGGTGACATTCGTCCGTTTGCTTATGACATGTGCTGGAACAGATAAACGAGGCGATTCTTCATTTTTCTTCCACTGGCTAAGGCCATTGAATGCATTCACTATGAATAGTATGAGAATGATAACAAAAATAATCCCTATAAATGCTGGAGCCACTGTGAAAAGACCATCCCCACCACCAACATCGTACATATGGTATCCTCCTTGTTTTGATAATAAGTTATACGGATAACCTGAAGGAAAGTTCCAAATAAAATCCAATTAATGTATGTTTGGCATACAAATAAACACTCAAAAAACGCTTGAGATTCCCGAGCGTTTTTCCTTTTTATAGCTTAAATTGCATAATAATATTTATCTTTTGTATAAGTTTACTTTACTTTTTTATAAGTATAATGTACTGTAAGAATATGGTAATAAAAGGAAGGTGACGATCTTGAAGAAAGCAGATGAGGATTATGTTGAAAATAAAGTATATGAACACCGGGTTTTAAAAAGATTGTCTCAAAAAGAATTGGCCGCCGCTGTGGGAGTATCCAAACAAACCATTTATGTAATGGAAAAGAATAATTACTCACCTTCTCTTGTTTTAGCTTTTCGAATAGCTGATTTCTTTAACGTAGATGTTAACGATCTTTTTATTTATGTGAAAGGGAGTGAACAAAATGAAAATTGAAGAACTATCAAATGCAGCCTTCTATCCTTTAAAAGCCTGGACGGATAAATCAACTGGCAATTGGAATATGCTTATTGGCACTAGCTTTGTATTACTTATAGTCGGAGTGATTCTCATCTATGTATTCTATAAAAAAATGGGGGCGGTTGACGAAAGGAACATCCAAATATCCTTAAAAGCGTCCCTCATCATGCTATATGGAGTCGTTTTATGCGACATCATTTTCCCGAAAGAATATATGTGGCAAATCTTCTTCCTATTCAAATATTCTTTTGCTTTCATCGCTTCAGGAATATATTTGGCCTTTCGATATAAAAAGGATTTTTCAAACTAATCATGTGCTGGATGAACTCCGAACATAAATAAGAGAAAGAGAGCACCTTGACCGTTCAACAACTGGGAACAGGGACGTTGCTCCCATAGCAAAACAGCCACTTCCTTTCTGGAGGTGGCTGTTTTGAATAGATTAGGAGGGATACGCTTATCCATTATCCATTTTATTAAATGCTGTATTCTTTTAGACTCACATCGAATCCAGAACCAGTGAAACGAGCAGCCCCGCTGAAGCGAAGATCCCCGTGATGGGACCTGAGTCTTCATACGCTTCAGGCATCATGGTGGACGCAACCATGGCAATGATCCCTCCACCCGCAAAGGCTGCCATGCCTGCCATCATCGCTTCCGATGCTTGATCGAGGAAGAGATAGCCCCCCAGTGACGACATGGCCGAAATCATCAATACGGAAAACCAGAGAGCCATGATTTTCTTCTTCGAATAGTGGCTATTCACTAACCCCGTCGTACTGGAAAGTCCTTCTGGAATGTTGCTGATGAAAATGGCGATGACGAGCAACCAACTGACCGACCCGCCGCTGATCAAGCTGGCCCCGATCATGATTGATTCCGGTATCGCATCCATCACGGTCCCAATGAAGATTGCCAGCCCCGCTTCCTTCGAAGAGGCATGATTGGAGCGTTTCCTTTTAGATGCACCCTTTTTGGAAACAAGAAAATCCAAACCGGTAAATACTGCGGCACCCGCGATGAAACCTATGGACGTTGCCATGATTCCCCCATCCCGAACGGAATCGCCTAAAAGCTCATAGGCCGCTGCCCCGATCAAGACGCCCGTCCCAAATGCCATGATGTAACCAATCGCCTTCTTTTTAATTGGAACAAATAAAGCCATAAGCGCCCCGAGCAAAACGGCGGAACCTGAAACACCACCCCATAAAACTGCGTTCCACATGGATCTTCCTCTTTTCTTTTTATAGGTCAGTACCCAAGATGCCCCTCGGCCAAACGAATATAAGGCTTGGAAGTTTAAAAGACATTTATAAAAATTACCTATTTCGTGTCATGTACCCATCCCAATATTTTATTAGATACATAGTATACCTATGGAATGGTTTCTAGAAGGAGGCTTAAAATGAGTAAAGATAAAAAGAGTTACAAAGATAAAAAATGTCCAAAATGTGGTCATAGTAAATGCAGATGTGACCATAAAGAAAGTACAGAGCGGAAAAGAAAAGAAGAAAAACCAAAGCAAAAAAAATGCCCAAAATGTAACCACGAGCATTGTCGATGTGAATCTACAAAAGGTCAACGAATCATCCAAAAAGTTCTAGTGAAAGTAGAGGGGCCAACGGGTGCTACTGGTGTTACAGGAACAACGGGACCTACTGGGCCGACGGGAACTACTGGCGCCACGGGAGCTGGAGCGACTGGTGCTACCGGGGCTACTGGCGCTACCGGCGCTACTGGACCTACTGGTTCGACGGGAACTACCGGCGCCACGGGGGCTGGGGCAACTGGTGCTACCGGCGCTACCGGTGCCACAGGGGCTACTGGACCTACTGGTTCGACGGGAACTACCGGCGCCACGGGGGCTGGGGCAACTGGTGCTACCGGCGCTACCGGTGCCACAGGGGCTACTGG